>CAZVFN010000138.1:0-7142 GCA_964626335.1 uncultured Ectothiorhodospiraceae bacterium | reverse complement strand
GCCCTAGCCCGGACACGTGGCGTCCGCGGGGCGCGGGCGAGGATTCGATCGGGGCTGCGCCGGTCGCGAAGGCCGTGGCGCGACGGTGGCCTGCTCGCGATCCCCGCCCCAATGCCGGCAACCGCGGGTCGCTGGCGGCCGCACGTCAACGACCCCGCAAGCGGCCCCTGCCACGGGCCCCCGCGTCAGGCCTCGTTGCCGCGCAGGGCCAAGTACAGTCCCGTCAGCAGTAGCAGTACCTGGAATTCCATGCCGCCCATGGGGTGGCTGGCCGTGACAACCAAGCTCCACTGGCCCCAGTGCCCCATCGCGATGGCCCCGAGCATCACGGGCACGATCGCCCGCCCTGCCAGGCGGGTCGCCAGGTCGCCGAGCCCGCCGCGCACGGCGCTCCCCGCGAGGATGCCGGCACCGGCCAGCGTCTCGGCCGCCGCGACCAGGAAAGCCACCGGCAGCGGCAGGCCCATTATCCCGGCGAAGCTCGCGACGCGCGTCAGCGCGAACTGGGCGATCCCGTGATAGAGGAACACGCTCGCCAGGCCCGCACGCAGCCGCCAGTGGGCCCGCTCGGCGATTGCCGCGGCGAGACCGCCGTGGCGAGCGACATGGCCCGCAACGCGGGTGCGTCCACTCATCGGCCGGTCTCGCCGTGAGCCGCCCACGTCGGCGGCTGCTCGTGCCGCGTCGGCGGCATTCTTGCGGGCGGGCCACGAGTGAATCATCCGGTCGTGTACGTACGGGTTTGCCCGGATGGGCAGAACCGGGCTCGAAGCGGTACATCTGGGCACCCGAGCAACGCGGCCTGCGCACGATCGGCAGTGGCGTCCGCCGGGCGACGGTGCCGGCTGGCTGCGTCCGCTGTCTGCCGGGCCGCGCTCGACACAGGCGGTCGGGCTCGCCGCGCGGCCGATCGCGACCGCCGGATCCCGCCGGCCCGGTGATGGTCCGGAGGTGCATCGGATTGTGATGGAGGCGATAACTTGAACGCGGAGCTGCAAGCGCGCGGCGAGTGGCCGCGCTGGGTGCCTTCGGTGGTCGGCCCCTTCGCCGCCCTCGGGCTCATGCTCGCCATCGGGCTGTGGGCCCTGCAGTTCCGCGCGCTCGACCCGCCCGTGCCGCTCATCTGGCCGGCGGCCGGCATTGCGCTGGCCCTGTGCTATCGCTGCGGTTGGCCCGCGAGCGTGGGCGTGGCCGTCGGCACGGCCTGGCTGCACGCCGGCATCGGCACGCCGCTCGGGCCGGCGGCGGCGCTCGGCGTGTTCACGGGGCTCGCCGGCATCGCGAGCGCCCGGATCCTGCGGCGGCTGCGCTTCGACCCCACGCTGGCGCGGGTGCGCGATGCGCTCGCGCTGCTGCTCGTCGGCGGTGGCCTCACGGCGCTGCTCTCGGGCGTGGGGGGCACGTTCGTCGCCGTGGGCCTCAGTCCCGCGTTCCCGAAGACCTTCGGCCTGTGCTGGATCGCCGACGCGATGGGCCTGGTGCTGCTGGCACCGCCGCTGCTGGCCGTGCGCATGCCGCAGATGCCGGTCTGGCGCGAGCTCGAGGCCGCCGCCTGGATCGTCCTGGGTGCGGTCTTCGTCTACGCCGTCTACAACGGCGGTCTGTCGGCCGCGACCGCCCTCGCCGCATCCTATGCCGTATTCCCGCTGGTGCTGGCGGTGGCGCTGCGTTTCGGGGCGGCGATCACCAGCCTCGCGGTGGCCGCGATCGCGGCGGTGGCGCTGGCCTGCACGGGCGCGGACACGGGGCCGTTCGCGCGCAGCCACATGGTGGCGAACGTGTTGTCGATGCATGCCCAGCTGGCCATGCTCGGGCTCACGGGCCTGCTGTTCGCGAGCGCGCGAGCGGAGCGCGATGACGCCGACGAGCGCGCGCGCGAGCACCTGCGCACCCTGGCGCGCGCCGGGCGGCTCGACGCGATGAGCAGCATGGCCGCCGGCATCGCCCACGAGCTCAACCAGCCGCTGTCGGCGGTCAACAGCTACGCCCATGCCGCGCAGCGCATGCTCGCCGAGGGCCGCACGGGCGACGACGTAGCCGGGGCGCTCGAGCGCGTGGTCAAGGGCAACGAGCGCGCCGCGGAGATCGTGCGCCGCGTACGGGGCTTCCTGCGCGGGGGCGAGGAGGGCCGCGAGACGGTGGACCTCAACACGCTCGCGCGCGAGGCGATCGAGCTGGTCGTGCCCGAGTACCGGCGCCGGCGGGTTACACTGACGAGCGAGCGCAGGTCGGGCCCGCTGTACGCGGACGTCGATCCGGTGGCGATCCGCCAGGTGACCGTGAACCTGTTGCAGAATGCCCTCGACGCGGCCAGCGCGGAGCCGGCGGACGGCCGCTGGGTGCGCGTGACGGCCCGGCGCTCGGACGATGGTGCGTGCGCCGAGATCCTGGTCGACGACAGCGGCCCCGGGATCGCGCCCGACGAGCGCGAGCGGCTCTTCCAGCCACTGGTCACCGGGCGCGCGGACGGTACCGGCCTCGGCCTGGCGATCGTGCGCTCGCTGGTCGAGGCGCACGCGGGGCGCGTGACCGCGGAGGCGGCCGACGAGGGCGGTGGTGCGCGCCTGCGCGTGCGCCTGCCCGTGGTCCAGCAGGCGATGGAGGCGGCATGACGACGGAGCAGGTCTATATCGTCGACGACGACCCGGACGTGCGCGATGCGACCTCGTTCGTGCTCGCCACGGCGGGCCACCCGACCGTGCCCCTGTCGGGCCCGGAAGAGCTGCTCGAGCGGCTCTCGGCCGACGACGCCGGCTGCCTCGTGCTCGACGTGCGCATGCCCGGAATGGACGGGCTCGATGTCCAGAAGACGCTCGCCGAGCGCGGCATCCGGCTGCCGATCGTGTTCATCTCGGGCCATGGCGACATCCCGATGGCCGTGCAGGCGGTCAACGCGGGCGCGCTCGACTTCCTCGAGAAGCCGCTCGACAACGATGCCCTGCTCGAGCGCGTCGAGACCGCGCTGCAACAGGACCGCGAACGCCGCGCCCGCGAGTCCGCCACCGCCGAGATCGAGGAGCGCCTGCAGCGCCTGACGCCGCGCGAGCGCGAGGTCATGGAGGGCATCCTCGCCGGCAAGCTGAACAAGGTCATCGGCTACGAGCTCGACATGAGCACGCGCACCGTCGAGGTCCACCGCGCCCGCATCCTGGACAAGCTCGGCGTGCGCAACGCCTCGGAGATGGTGCGCGCGGTCCTCGGCAGCCCCAGCTACCGCGACTGGGTCAACGAGTAGCCGCGCCGGGCGGGGCGCAGTGTCGCTCGTCCGTCACCCGCCGGCGCTCGCCTGTCGCCCTTCTCCGCACCCCCGGCCGGTGTGAAACAGGCCAAAAAAGGGGGGGCCACGGAGGCCCCCCTCGGCAGGTCGCGTCAGCTTCTGTCCCAAGCCGTTGCCATGGTGCATCCGCCGCCGGGCCCGCGACATCCGCATCCGTCCGTACGCGGCCGCACGGACGCGCGCGCTTGCCCGGCGCCGTGCATGGAGTGAAGCAAGAAGCGGGCCACGATGGCTCGCCGCGGCCGTCGCTCACCGCCCTTTCGATGGACACAAAAAAGGGGCCTGGAGGCCCCGAAAGAAAACGCGTCAGCTCGCGTCCAGAGCAGGCGCCCTCAAGGCGTTTCCCGCTCTGGCCGGTCACCCCGTCACTTCGTGGACTCCGCCGGTCCGGATGAAGCGCGCGCCGGCTGTCTGCCCGACGCCCGTCCCGCGCGGCGGCGGGTGGCAGACCCGGGAACGGTGCGAACCCGGCCAACGCGGGTCACACCGCCGCTCCCCCGCGACGCGCCGCCACCGTGTCCCTGCGACCGCGGCGCCAGTGCGATCCGCTCGCGCCTGCGCCGGCCGTGGCCCCTGTCACATGCCGCCCTCGTCGCGCAGGCGCTCGGTCGGGTCCCGGTCACCGGCGCGCCCGCCGGGCGACACCGGGCGCGAGCCGGCCGCGCCCTCTGCCGACGCGCGCTCCGTGCCGCCCGTGCGGCCCGTCAGCGCCTGGTGCAGCAGCTGCGACACGACCCGGCTGGTCGACAGGTTCTGCTGCTCGGCCAGTTCGCGGGCCGCGTGGAGGACTTCGTCGTCGATGTTCAGCGTGGTGCGCATGGATCCGCCCTACCCGGTTTGGCCCCGAGTCGATGCTAGCGCATCGAACGGCGGCTTGACATTGATCAGACGGCGCGCCCCCTCGACGGCCTCGGCCCAGAGCCGGCCTCCCCCGCAGCCAGGCGCCTCGACGCGCCGCGCGCGCCCGGCCGGATCGATCGGCGCCGGCGTTGTGTCCGGCGAGGCCGCCGTTGTGGCATCTTCGCTCCCCCGAGAGCCCGCACGGGACCCGCGTGTTCCACCTCTACCAGCACCATGACCTTGCCACCCTCGCCAGCCTGCTCGCGGCCCTGCGCGAGCGCCACCGCCCGGCGTCGCCGCTGGTCGCGGACAAGATCCTCGTGCCCAACCGCGGCACCGCCCGCTGGCTGCAGGCGGAGCTCGCCGAGGCCGAGGGCACGGCGACCCACCTCGATCTCGAGGTGCCGGGCCTGTTCGTGTGGCGCACCCTGCGCGACACGGTGCAGTCGGCGTCGGGCTCGCCGGACAGCTCCGACTACGAGCGCGGGCGACTGGTGTGGCACCTGTACGCCCTGCTGCCGGTACTGGACGTCCCCGCGGTGCGGCGCTACCTGGCGGCCGAGCCGCGCGAGCGCCACCGCTACCAGCTCGCGCAGCAGCTCGCCGACGTCTTCGACCAGTACCTGATCCACCGGCGCGACGTCCTCGCGGCCTGGGAAGCCGGGCGCGAGGCCACCTCGCCGCCCGCTGCCTGGCAGGCCCCGATATGGCGCGCGCTCGTCGCGCGCATCGGGCGCGAGCACCGGGCGCAGCTGCTGACGGACTTCCTCGGGCGCGCGCAGCGCGGCGACCTCGACCCGGCGGGCGTGCCGGATCCGATCCACGCGTTCGCCCTCGCCGACCTGCCGGCCGATTACCTGCGGCTGCTGCACGCGCTGGGGCAGTATGTGGACGTGCATTTCCTGCTGCCGAATCCGTCGGCGGCGTACTGGGGCGACGTCGAGCGCCGCCGGGTCGCGGCGCCCGAGGCCGATCCCGATGCGGCGCGCGTTGCCCCGCGCGCAGCCCGCGAGTGGCCGGACACGCCCGGGCACAGCGCCGGGCAGAACCGACCTGCGGATGGGGCAACAAGCGGGCGCGGAGCGGCCGACATCGGACCGCACGCCGGGAGCGACGTGGACGACGCCGGCGGCCTCCCCGCGGACGCAAGCCGGTCCACGGCGGGGGCCCCCACGGCGTTCGAGGACGAGGGACATCCGCTGCTGCGCTCGCTCGGGCGCGCCGGGCGGGATTGCCTGCGCGTGCTGTACTCGGACGCGTTCGCCGACCTGCAGGAACCGCTGGACGAGGCGCTCGCCAGCGAGCCGCCCGGCACCGGGACGCTGCTGCACCGCGTGCAGTCGGGCGTGATCGAGGGCGGCGCCGAAGCGGTCGACGTCGGCGGGGCCGATGCCTCGATCCAGGTCCACGCCTGCCACGGCCCGGTGCGCGAGATGCAGGTGCTGCACGACCGCCTGCTCGATCGCTTCGCGGCGGACCCGGCGATCCAGCCGCGCCACGTGCTCGTGATCGTGCCCGACATCGCGCGCTACGCGCCGGCGATCCACGGTGTCTTCGGTGCCGCCAGCGGCGATCGGCGCATCCCCTACAGCATCGCCGACCGCCCGCGCCGCGACACCCACCCGATCGCGCAGACCTTCCAGCAACTCATCGAGCTGCCGCTGTCGCGCTGGACCGCGAGCGAGGTGCTCGCGCTCGCCGCCGTGCCCGCCGTCATGCGCCGCTTCAACCTCGACGCGAGCGACCTCGAGCTGCTGCACCAGTGGGTCGCCGCGGCCGGCGTGCGCTGGGGCCTCGACGCCGACACGCGCGCGGCGGCGGGCGCACCCGGCTTCGAGCAGAACACCTGGCGCTTCGGCCTCGATCGGCTCCTGCTCGGGCTGGCGCAGAACGAGTCGCTGGCGCTGGTTGACGGCGTCGCCCCCTGGAGCGACCTCGAGGGCGGCCCGGCCGGCGCCGTGGGCCGGCTCTGGCTGCTGATCGAGCGCCTGCGCGCCTGGCGCGACGCGCTGACCGCGCCCGCCACCGCGACCGTGTGGCAGGAGCGGCTCAATGCCATGGCGGGCGAGCTGTTCCGGGTGGATGCCGACGACGCCGCCGAGGGGGCCGCGCTGGAGACGGTGTTCGGCGCCACGGCGATCCTCGAGGAGGCCGCGGCGTCGCTGGGCCCGGATGCACTCAGCTGGGAGGCGGTGCGCGAGGCCCTGCTCGGCGCCCTGGCGGGCGCCTCGCAGCGCCAGCCGCTGGTCACGGGCGGCGTCACCTTCTGCGGCCCGGAGCCGCTGCGCGGCGTACCGTTCGACGTCATCGCCCTGGTCGGCATGGACGACGGGGCCTTCCCGCGCCAGGACGGCCAGCGCGAGTTCAACCTGCTGCAGAAGCAGCCGCGCGTGGGCGACCCGAGCGCGCGCGACAGCGACCGCATGGTCTTCCTGCAGGCCCTGATGGCCGCGCGCCGCTGCTTCTACCTGAGCTACACGGGGCGCGACACGGCCGACGGCGCGGCGCTGCAGCCCTCGCCCGTGGTCGGCGAGCTGCTCGACTTCCTGCACGGGTGGTGCTTCGCCGGGCGCTCGCGCGCCGAGTTCCGCGGCGCGCTCGTCACCGAGCAGCCGCTGCAGCCGTTCAGCCCGCGCTACTTCGCCCGCGATGAGCCGGGCCTGTTCACGTTCGACGCCGGCTGGCGCCCGGCGGCCGTGGCCCAGGCCGGCGAGCGGACCGAGCCCGAGCCGTTCATCGACGCCACCGAGCTCGCCGAGCCCGACCCGCGCGAGCCGATCGACCTCGCCGACCTGCAGCGCTTCTTCCGCCACCCCGCCCAGTGGTTCTTCCGCGAGCGCCTGCGGCTGGAACTGGGCGCGCCCGAAAGCGGCGTCGCCGACGACGAGCCGCGCGCCCTCGGCGGCCTCGAGATGCACGCGCTGCGCCAGCGCCTGTTCGACGGCGCCGTCGCCGACGGCCTGGACGCGGTGGCCGAGGCGCCCTCGGCCCTGGAGCGCGCGCGGGGCGCCCTGCCCGCTCCGCC
>CAZVFN010000137.1:0-7362 GCA_964626335.1 uncultured Ectothiorhodospiraceae bacterium | reverse complement strand
AGCACGTGCGTGCCCGGATGGCCCATCTCGGGCGGACCCCAGCACGGCCACGGCAGCCCATAGTAATCGCCGTCGGCCGGACCGCCCACGGCCCTCAGCGTGGTCGTATCGAAGGTGCCTCGATTCTCGGTGTGCAGCTTCAGCCGCTCCGGGCTCTGGCCGGTGTAGCCGATCGTCCAGGTGCCCCGGTTGATCTCGCGCAGGGTGTCCTCCGGGCTCGGCATGCCGTCGTCGCGGATCGCGATGTGCTTGAACATCTCCTCGGCGAAGCCGAACTTCGTGGCAAACAGGTAGAGCACCTCGGCGTCGGTCTTCGACTCGAACAGCGGTTCGACGACACGCTCGCGCCACTGCAGCGAGCGATTCGACGCCGTGACCGAGCCCGCCTGCTCGAACTGAGTGCAGGTCGGCAGCAGGTAGGTACCGTTCTTGCGCTCGCTCATGACCGCCAGGTGGGTCGGATAGGGATCCGAGACCACCACCATGTCGACCTCCTCGAGCGCCTTCTTCATCTCCGGGCCGCGCGTCTGGCTGTTGACGGCATGCCCCTGGAAGAAGATCGCGTGGAACTTGTCGCGCTGTGACAGGTTGGCCTTGTCCTCGAGGATCCCATCGATCCAGCGCGAGACGGGCATGCCCGGGATGTTCATGGTGTAGGCCATCTGCCCGCCGCCGGCGTCGTATTGCGCCGAGGTGTCGAAGCGCGAGCGGATATAGTCGTAGCTGACGTCCCAGACGCGTGCCCAGTGGCGCCAGGCCCCCTCGGAGAGCCCGTAGTAGCCCGGCAGGGTGTGACAGTTGGGGCCCACGTCGGTGGCGCCCTGGACGTTGTCGTGGCCGCGGAAGATGTTCGCCCCGCCCCCCGACTTGCCGATGTTGCCCAGCGCGAGCTGCAGCACACAGTACGCCCGGGTGTTGTTGTTGCCGATGTGGTGCTGGGTCCCGCCCATGCACCAGACGATGGTCCCCGGGCGGTTCTCGGCGAGGGTCTTGGCCGCCTCGTGCATCTGATCGCGCGGGACGCCGACGACGTCCTCGACGACGTCCGGGGTCCAGTTGGCGACCTCCTTGCGGATGTCGTCCAGGCCGAAGACCCGCTTGTTGATGTAGTCGCGGTCTTCCCAGCCGTTTTCGAGGATGTGCCAGAGCAGGCCCCAGGTGAAGCCGACGTCAGTGCCCGGCCGCAGGCGGATGTACTGGTCGGCGTGTGCCGCGGTCCGGGTGAAGCGCGGATCGACGACGATCATGCGCGCCCCGTTCTCCTTCGCCCGCAGGATGTGCTGCATCGCCACGGGATGCGCCTCGGCCGCGTTGGAGCCGACGAAGATCATCGACTTGCAGTTGTGCATGTCGTTATAGGAGTTGGTCATCGCCCCGTAGCCCCAGGTGTTGGCTACGCCGGCGACCGTCGTCGAATGGCAGATGCGCGCCTGATGGTCGATGTTGTTGGTGCCCCAGAAGGCAGCGAACTTGCGCTGCAGGTAGGAGCCCTCGTTGCTCGCCTTCGACGAGCCGCACCAGAAGACCGAATCCGGGCCGGACTTCTCGCGGATGTCGAGCAGCTTGTCGCCGATCTCCTGGACCGCCTGCTCCCAGGACAGGCGCTTCCACTTGCCGTCGACCAGCTTCATCGGATACTTGACCCGCCTCTCGCCATGGCCGTGCTCGCGCACGGACGCGCCCTTGGCGCAGTGGGCGCCCAGATTGAACGGCGAGTCGAAATCGGGCTCCTGGCCGGTCCAGACGCCGTTCTGGACCTCGGCCATGACGCCGCAGCCGACCGAGCAGTGGGTACAGATCGAGCGCCGGACCTCGGTCTCGACACCGGCTTTCGGCGAACTCTCCGACGCCTCGGCGCGGCGCATCATCGCCGGCGACAGGCCGGTGGCGAGCGCGGCACCGCCGGCGGTGATGCCCGAGCGGCGAAGGAACTCACGGCGATCGATGCCCCTCTGCCCGCCGCCGTCGGCGGCCAGCTCATCGACCGAGGGCGCGCGGGTACGCTTGCGGATCAATTTCATGGCAGACGTCTCCGGCCGGCGCGTCAGCCGCGCGCCGTGTCGTAGTACTTGCGGATGTGATCGGTCTCGCGATAACCGCTCGCGGCGGTGCGCGCCGGGTCGTCGGAGCCGGCACGCGCCGTCGCGCCGTGGCGCAACGCCAGCGCGCCCGTGCCCGCGGCGACGCCCAGCCCGGCCACCGCGCGGAAGAACCCGCGCCGGGAACCGCTGACTTCTCGCTGCTTGGATGTCATGACTTCATTTCCTCCACATGCGCCGGCTGCTCGCCCGCGGCGAGCCAGTCGCGCTCAAGATCGATGAAGGCCGCCCCGAGACGGCCCACGGGACGATAGAAATCCGCGTTTGCCGCCGTCTGCAGGTCGGCGAAGAACGAGGGCATCCACGGATCGATGTGTTCGCAGAAGAACAGCCGCTGCGTCGAGGCGTCCTGGCCCGCGGCGGCATCGGCGAGCAGCGCCATGACCTCCGCCAGCGCCGCCGCGTGGTCCTCGGGCTCGCGCACGCTGGCATCGCGCTCGAGACCGAGCAGCGCGAGATCGCGGCGCAGTGCGACCAGGGGGCGGTCCATCAGGAAGCCGGTGCGATACCAGGATGCGTACGGCACGAGCTCGCCGCGGCCGATGCCGATGAACAGATCGTGGAATTCGTCGTCGAGATCGGCTTGACGCGATCGCGCCAGCACGTCGCCGGCGGCTTCGGCGAGCGCCACCCGCGCAGTGCCGAATTCGCCCTCGCCACCGCCGCCATCGGCGAGTTGCCGGAGGAGTGCGTCGTCCGGGATACGCCGCAGCAGGCCCGCGAGCACGAGCCAGGTGTGAGCGCGGAATACCGGAATGCTCGATTCACTCGAATCGGCGGCGCGTTCAGCGGTCTGAGCGTCGGGCGACAACGCGGCTCCGTACACTTCGCGCAAGGCGCTGGTTCTCGTCTTATAGCCATTCGCCGATGCGCGTTCAACGCCGGCGGCGAGGGCAAGGCGCTGGATGAGCGGCAGTCCCGGTTCCGACAACCCTGTCATGTATTGTTCATGACTGTTTCAAGTTACAGGAATTCCGGAAATACACAATTTTATGCAATAAGGACACGGGAAACACAGCGGAGGCGGGATTTGACGCAGAGCAAAAATGAGCCGAAAAGGCGTCGTTTCGGCGAGCGGCGGACTCGCCTGCGGAGCGCTCGGCGAGGACGCACGCATCCGGCGAGTGCGGCGAGCCTACAACGCTTCCAGTGCGGATAACAATGCGAGGCACTCGCATTCGTGTATCCAGGTCGTCACGCACGCCTCGAACCGGATGCGGGATGATCCGGCCCCTACCCCATCGCGGGCGCGGCAGGCGCCTTGGCGCTGCTCGACCGCGTGAGCGTTCGCCGCGCGGCAATGCGTGGCGACGGCCCTGAACTCGCCGAATGAACCTGGGCGCTGTCGGGCGGGCGCCATGGGTGCGCAGCGTGCCCGGCGGTTACGGACGTGCAGTGCGCCTGCACTTGCGTTCGCGCATGGCCCATTCGCCGGCAACAGCCGCGCATCGATGGGGAAGCCCTCGATGTTGTGCCGATCGGGCGCTTGCGCGAACGAGGCACCCAGTCCTCGCGGCGGTTGTGCATTGCGCGCAGCCCCGTCCCGGTCGGGCGCTCGCACGCGCCGGGAGCGGTTCTGCGCGCCGGCCGCACCGGGGCCAAGCGCAGGGACGAGCCGAGCGCCGTGCCCCTCTCCCGGGCACTCGCCGGGTCACGGGTTGCTCGGAGCGGATCCTAGCGATAAGGGTTGATGCTGCCCTCGTCGCGCAGCACCGCCTTGACGCGACAGTCCTCGCACAGGCGCAGGCGGTGGCGCGCGGCCTCGTCGCCGAACATCCAGTGCGAGGCGAGGCGCTCCTCCATGCGCTCGATCACGGCGCGCGGGGCGAACGCCTTGCCGCATTCCGGGCAGTGGTGCATCGGCGCCTCGTTCAGCACCCGGCCGTGGGCCTCGGACTGCGCGGCATAGTCGATCTGCGGCGCCAGCGCGATCGCATCCTCGGGGCAGGCCCGCTCGCAGATGCCGCACTGGACGCAGCGGTCCTCGCGAAAGTCCAGGCGCGGGGTATCGCCGCCGCCCGTCACGGCATGGGTCGGGCACACCGAAACGCACGCCATGCACAGGGTGCAGGCTTCGGCATCGACGCTGATTGCGCCGAACGGCGCCCCGGCCGGCAGCGAGCGCGTCGGCGCCGAGGCGCCGCCCTGGCGGTAGAGGTGGTCGATCGCCCAGCGCATCCGGGCACGCTTGCCACCGAATGCGGCAAAGGTCGCCGGCTCGGCCACCAGCGGCTCGGGGGCGTCGGACAGCGGGGTCTCGTCGCCGCCCAGGGTCAGCGTCGCGATGCGATCGGGTGGCAGCTCGAGGCCGGCGAGGACCTCGCGGGCGACGGCGAGCTCGCCGTCGGTCGCGGCCCGCTCGGAAGCCGGTGTTTCCGCCGGCACCGCCAGTACTACCCGGGCGGCGCCGAAGGCCAGCGCCGCCAGCCACGCATCCGGGCCGACACCGCCGGTGTCCTCGACTGCCACCGGCAGCACCGACTCGGGCATCATCGCGCCCCAGTCGGCGAGCGCGGTCGCGCCCGCCTCGGTGTCGTGGACCAGCACGACCGGCCGACTGCCGCCGGCCTCGCGATAGTGGCGCAGAAGGCGGCGCAGGGCATCGACGAAGGCCTCGCCGGAAGGCGCCGTGTAGCCAATCGCCCCCGTAGGACAGACGGTCGCGCAGCTGCCGCAGCCCAGGCACAGATACGGATCAACCTCGATGCGCTCGCCGGCGGAGCGGATGGCCTCGGTGGCACAGTGGTCCAGGCAGCGGTTGCAGCCTGCCTGGCCGCGGCTACCGTGAACGCAGATCTCGGGCTCGTAGGCGAAGTACTGCGGCTTCTCGAGTTCCCCGACCCAGTCGGGCAGGACCGCCAGCGTCGCCTCCAGCGCGTCGGCCTCGACCGGGTTGAAATAACCGGGCGGGCCCTTTTCCCGGAGCAGGGCCGGCGCGGTCCCGAGATCGACGACGACGTCGAAGGGCTCGTGCGGCGCCAGACCGAGGAGCGGTCCGAGGTCGGCGGTGCCGCCGCGATCGTGGATGCGCCCGTGGAAAGCACCGAGGTGGCCGTCGAGGCCCGCCAGGCGCGCCCGCACCAGGCGCGCGCCGAGGCCGCCGACGTCGGGCCGGCCGGGACGCTCGCCGGCCTCATCGGTCGCGAGTACATGGGCCTTCAGCTCACCGGGCAGGCGCCGGGCGACCGCGGCGGCGGCGTCGAGTGACCCGATCACCAGGACGCGGCCGCGCGAGATATAGCTCACCGCACCACCCGGCTCACCCAGGCCCAGGCCGTCGCCGAGCGCGTCGAAGGCAGCGGCCCGCGCACCGCCGTCCGCCGTCACCGTCGGCAGTTCCCGCACCGCTTCAGCCGGGGTCATCGGGCTGCTCGCCTGCGGCGCGCGATTCGCCTTGCGCAGTCCCGGGCTCCTCCGATCCGGGCTCCCCCGATCCGGGATCGGTATCGACGCGCTCGTCTTCGCTCGGAGCCCGGGGCCCCCGGGGCTCCTGGTCCGCGTCGGCGGCCGGCGCGTTGTCGCGATCGGCGTCGGCTTCATTCGCCGCCGCCTGCGCACGGCGCTCGCGCAGGCGCTCGGCGTGATGCTTCATGTCGGCGGTCAGGGTATCGCCGAGCGACTTGAAGGCGGTGTAGTCGTCGTCGTAGTCGTCGAGGCCATCACGGACATTGAACTCCGGCAGCGAGAACAGGCGCTTGAGCGCCGCGCGGCGCAGCCCCGAGGACACCCGCGCCGAGAGATAGGCGCTGAAGTCGCTGTCGGACTCGAGCGACTCCGGCGGCGGCAGCGAGGCGTCGTCGGCCGCCGGCGCGGGGTCGGCAGGCTCGGCATCGGCCCGACCGGCACTCGCGTCCACGTCGGACGGCTCGGGCTGCGCTTCCGCCCGCGCCGGCAGTCGCCCCTGGCCGACCTGGTGCTTGCGCCGCGACCAGCGCGCGAGAAAGGCCTCGTCGGCCTCACTCGGCGGTGTCGTCGGGGGATTGCCCTTGTCCGCCATGGTCGGCCTCCGCGGCCCAGTCGCGCCGCTTGCGCTTGCGCGGGGCGACGGGCCGATAGTGATTCATGATGAATTGCTCCAGCTCGGTGACCAGCGGCGCCGGCAGCGGCGCCGAGAACACCGTGTCGTCGGCCTCCATGTAGGCGCCGGCCTCGTCGTAGTTCGCCGTCACGGCGAACGGCTCGAGCTCGATGTCGCGGCCGGCGCGACAGATCACGCACAGCGACGGCTCGCGGCCCACGAGGTTGTACCAGTAGCTTTCGGCGGCGTCGCGGAACAGCGGCACCTCCAGGCCCGCCCACTCGTAGTCGCGCGCGGCGTCGCCGCCATCGTGGACGAGCCGGCGCTCGATCGCAGCCGGCGGGGCGGTGTCGGGCAGCACGGCGAGCAGCTCCCAGCGGGGGATGCCCCAGGGCACGCTCGCGTCGGCGCGGCGGCGCATGAGCACACGCACGGGCCAGCTCGCCAGCGGTCCGCCCGGGCCGACGCGCGCGCTCACGCATGCCTCCGGCACCGGCGCCTCATCCGTCGCCCTCCTCCGGCACGATCCGCAGCAGCGAATACTGCCCCCGCCACCCCGACGCGGGCTGGGCATGGGTGTGGAACTGTTCCTCGACCTCTTCGTCGCTCACCGAACGCTCCAGCGAGAGGATCGTGTCGACGGGCTGCTCGCAGAGGCTGTCGACGAAGGCGAGCTCCTCCTCGGCCTGCTCGCGGGCGGCCGCGGGCTCCGGGGCCCCGAAACGCTCGAGGAACACCCCGGTCAGGCGGTCCAGCATCCACTGCCGATCGGCCTCCGTGGCCTCGACGACGGTCGTCAGGGTCCCCCAGCCGAGCGAGCCCAGGCCGAGGAAGCCACGCCGGAAGGCCTCGGCGTCACTGCCGCCCAGGCGCTCCGGATCGACGTCGGCGAACGTGAACATGAACGTGCCCGGTACGGCCAGCTCGTCGGCGCGCGCCGCGGGGAGGTAGACCTCCGCGTCGGATTCGTCCATACGCAGGATACGCAGGAGGCGCAATGGTTTGGGTCCGCCATAAACTTGATGGTGACCAGCATAGTCCTCCCGGCAACCCCGGGCCAAGGGGCCCCTCGACTCCAGGGCAACAGGGTGCGCCTCGCCAACCGCCTCGATGCCGCACGTGCACAGCCCCATATCCCCCGTTGCGCGGGCAGCAGGAACCCGTCGCGAAAAAGCGGGGTCAGATGACAATGCCAGCCGCGAATCGCCCTTGGTGAAAAGCAGGGGGGGGGGGGGGGGCGGCCCC
>CAZVFN010000136.1:0-7448 GCA_964626335.1 uncultured Ectothiorhodospiraceae bacterium | reverse complement strand
AGAATTCGGGGACAGTAACTGAATTGACGGATTCTTCTGCGGCGCGCTCCGACCGAGCGAAGAGCGGAAGGCGCTTACATGGGATTATGGCGATGCACGCGTCTTCGCGGGCGACGCGTGCGAAGGCGCTACAGTTGCGCATGCCTCGGACGCGCTCGATACGGATGGGGAAGGCAGGCTCCTGGCAGCGAGCCAACGTGTGCATCATGATGCTCCGTGGGGCAACCACCTGAAACGGGGCTCGGGGAGCACTCGCCGGGCTCGGCCCTTTCAATCCGGCGTTGGAAGTTCGGGGTGCATATGTCGAGCGCTGACAATCAATTCGGTGTCCTGCTTTTCGACGCGGGGTGGAACGAACTGGGACCGGCGCTGAAACCCTATGAGAATGATGGACCGATCGGGAAGTATCTGTATTGCCGGAAATTCGAGGTCAACGGTCCCTTTGTTGAGTTGACCTTCACTCCGGCGCAGGTTGACGGCCGAATCGAGGAAGAGATGACGGTGTGGATCCCCACTGCATTCATCAAGTTTGTTGCGACTGCAAGCGCGGCCAATGGAAACGTCCTGGGCTTTGTGTAGCGGGATTTGTACGGCCGCGTCGGAGGTTCAGTCGGCGTTCCGGCATGGCCGGCGCGAGGAACTGGGGTGGGGTCGGGATCTCGAGTCGGCCGGCGCGCGTTGCTCCGGTCGGGGTTGGCGGGCGACCAGCCGTTGGGGCGATCCGTAACCGGGGGCCAATGTCGGGTACCGCGCGGATGCGCTCCGCGGCGCGCTCGCGTTCCCCACCCCGCAGAGCCCCTCGAGCACGCATGTGGGGTCTTCCGGCGTCGCGATGCAGCGGCGCTGGCGGGTGCCGCGGCGTCAGCGTCGAAGCCGCGGCAGCAGGACGTGGGGCACGGTCAATGCGGCCAGGCCGATGAAGACCACCTGCAGCAGTGCCGCCTGCTCGCCGAACGCGTCGCGCAGCAGCCACCAGCTCGCGGCCGCGATCGCGATGGTGAGGGCAGTGAGCGGGGCGGCGCCGCGCGCGAACCGCAGCAGCGCCGGCCCCAGGCGCCGGTGACCCGCGTCGTGCAGCACCGCCAGGGTATGCCGCGGCGCGTGCCAGGCGCAGAAGTACAGGGCGAAGGCCGGCAGCGGCGGCACGCTCGCGAACAGCAGGAGCAGTACGACGATCTCGGCGCCCGCGAGCCGCGCATCGCGAACCAGGCCGAGCGCGGCGATGACCAGCAGGGCCCCGATGAAGGGCGGCAGGACCACCCGGGCGCCCTCGAGAACGCCCGCCACGGCGGCCGGCTCGGTGGCGGGCAGCAGGGCGGCGAACAGCGGCGCGGTCGCCTCGACGTGCAACAGCGGCGGCAGTACCGCAGGCATGGCGCCGCGCAGGGCGGTCTCGAGGTGCCGCGCGGGGCCCGGGCGCGTGACCGGCAGGGTGGCGGCGTCCTCGCTGCCGAAGTGGGCCGCGGCCAGCACCAGGAAACCGCCGAGCAACACGGGCGGCCAGGTACTCCAGGCGAACACGACCAGGCCGGCCGCTGCCACGTAGCCGCCGCCGAACGCGGCCAGCCACCAGTGACCCAGCAGCGGGCGGAGCCACTCGCGGCCCTGCCAGTGGTCGACGGCGCCGTGCGGCAGACCGAGCACCGCCACCAGGATGGTGGCGAGCACGAGGCCCACGGGGCCGGCGTCGCCCGCGGGCGCAGTCGCGCCGATGATCCACGCGGCGGCCACGGCCGCGGCGGTCGCGCCCAGTGCCCAGGCGGCATGGCCGCGGACCCAGCCCTCGCAGGCGTTCATCCGCCCGTCGCGACGCGCCGGCTGGCCGGGCGCAGCGCCTCGCGCACGAAGGGGCCCGTGGGCAGGCTGCTCATCACCGCGAGGTGATCCGCGAGCGTGCCGGCCTCGGCCAGGAAGCGGACCAGGCGGTCGGCGGCCACGCCGGCGAACAGTGCGTGGAACAGCGCGGGCGCTTGCTCGGGCGCGGCGATGAGACGGGCCAGGAAGATCTGGTCGAGCCAGCGGACGGCGTTGCCGCGCACGGCGGCCGAGGGCGGCTCGCCGCGCGCCACCTGGCTCGCGAGCGCCTGCGAGTGGCGCTGGATCGGCAGGAAGGCGTAGCCGCTGCTGGGGCGGGGTGCACCGGCGCGCGTGCCGATCGGCACGATGGCCGGATGGCCGGTCGGCGGCATCGGCGCCGTCGTCATCGGGATGCGTCCCCGCTCGGCACCGCGTACCTCCCAGCGCCCGGCGCCCAGGCGCCGGTCGAGCGCCGCGCGCAGGCGGGGCTCGTGGGGATCCGGCGCGCCGCGCTCAACGGGGGCGAACGCCGTGGCCTCGACGAGCGCCTCCCGGCGGTCCAGCGGCAGCACGTAATGGAAGCGGATCACGCCCGTCTCGGGCGTGTCGCGGAAGTCCATGAGATCAACGACCGCCGGGTCGAAGGCCTCGTGCGCGGCGCGTACGTGCCAGCCGAGGAAATCCTGCCAGAGGAAGGGATGGGCCGACGTGTCGAGCGCATCGGACGCGGGCGGGCGCGCGTCGAAGACCAGGTCCGCGCGGTGCGTGCCGTCATCGGTGTCGATGCGCAGGGCGCCGGCCTCGGGCGCGACGCGCTCCACCCGCGCGCCCGCGCGCAACTCGATGTTCCGGGCTGCGTCGATGCGCTCGCAGGCGGCGGCGTAGAACGCGCCCGAGGGCAGACGGCAGTAGGGGTGGCACCGGCTGCCCGTTTCCACCGCGCCCTGGGCGGTCTCGACGCGCCAGGCCGGCCAGCGCTCGGCGATGCAGTCACGGAACGGATGATCGATCACGTCCCAGAAGCACCAGGTCCGGTCATCGGCGTAGGACTGCCGCGGCTCGAAGATCCGCACGTGGGCGCGCACGCCCTGGTCACGCAGCGCGACGGCCAGGCTGAGGCCGGCGAGGCCGCCGCCGAGGATCGCGATGCGCCGTGGCTGCTCGGTCACCGCTCCCCCTCGGGCGCGGCGCGCGGGTCGGCGCCGGGGAACCCGGCGATCGCGCGATGCAGCCCCGGGTCGTGCTCGGCAACGGGCCGCCGCAGGCCGGCCGCCAGGGCGCAGGCGGCTCGCGCGGTCGGCGCGATCTTGCGCGGCATCGACAGCATGGCGCGGCCCCGGGCGTAGCCGTCCGGCCCGGCGGCCCGTATGCGCGTGCCGATCCCCGCGTAGACGTGGCGCGCCACCAGGATGCCGCCGCGGGGCGCGAGCGGGATGGCGCTCATGGCGCGGTCGGCGCTGGTGTAGTAGCGATCGGCGAGCGCCAGCACGTCCCGCACGCCCGCGTACACCGAGGCGCGCACGTCGGCATGGCCGGCTGCGATGCGCGCGGGCGTGAGCTCTTCGCCGACCCACTCCGCGGGCAGGTAGCGGCGCCCGTGCGCGGCGTCCTCGGCCACGTCGCGGGCGATGTTGGTGAGCTGCATCGCGATGCCGAGATCGACCGCAAAGGGCAGGGCGTCGCGATCCCGCACGCCGATCAGCGGGCACATGAGCAGTCCGACGGTGCCGGCTACGCGATAGCAATAGCGGATCAGGGCCGACGGCGTCGCGATTCGCGGGGCCTGCAGGTCATCGTGCACGCCGGACACCAGCGTGCGCGCCGGCGCGAGCGGCAGATCGCGACGTGCGGCGAGCTCGAGGAAATCCGCCACCGGACCGCTGGCGCCACGCCGGCCGTCGAGCGCGGCGGTGATCCCCTCGAGCACGCGCGCCGCCGGGTCGGCCGGCCGTGTGTCGGCGACGTCGTCCACGGTTCGGCAGAAGGCGTAGAGCGTTGCGACGTCCGCGGCCGTCGCGCGCGGCAGGACCGCCGCCGCCCAGGCGAACGAGCGCGCGTGGCGGCGCATCACCGCGCTCGCGTCGCCCTGCCCCGGCAGCGCGAGCTCGTTCATTGCAGCGCCCCCTCCGCGACCATGCAGTTTTCGACCACCTTGGCCGAAGTCATTACGCCCGGGACTCCGGCGCCCGGGTGCGTGCCCGCGCCGACGAAGTACAGCCCCCCGACCTCGCTCGAACGGTTGTGGAAGCGGAACCACGCGGACTGGCTGAACATCGGCTGGATGCTGAAGCCGCTGCCGTGGGGCGACAGATAGGCCGTGCGGAAATGGGCTGGGGTGACGTCGAAGGCCGTCGTCAGCGACTGCCGCAGCCCCGGCATGACCGTCGCCTCGAGCCGCTGGATGACGCGCTCGCGCAGGCGCGGCCCGGCATCGGCCCAGTCGATGTCCGCCTGCTCGTTGGGCACCGCGGCGAGCACGTAGAACGCATCCCTGCCGGGCGGGGCCATGTCGGGATCCGTGGCGGTCGGGCGATGCAGGTACAGGCTCGGCGTCTCGACCAGGCGGCCGTCGCGGAAGATGGCGTCGAGCTCTCCCTTGTAGTCCGGTCCCATCGCGATCGTGTGATGGGCGACTTCGGTGAAGCGTCGATCGGTGGCGAAGTAGAGCACGTAGAGGCCCATGGCATGCCGCAGGCGTGCGAGGCGCCGGTCGGTCCAGCGCCGCCGGCGCACGTCGGGCAGCATGTGGCGATGCACGTGCACCGGGTCGGCATCCGCCACGACCCGCGACGCCGTCATCCGCTCGCCGCTTTCGAGCCGCACGCCGCTCGCGTCCCCGGCGCGCGTCTCGATGGCGGCGACCGTCTCGCCGGTGCGGACCTCGACACCGACCTCGCGCAGCAAGCGGTCGAGGGCGTCCACGAGCGCTCCGGTGCCGCCGCGCGGGAACTTGACGCCCCCGCGCTGCTCGAGCTCGTGGATGAGGCTGTAGATGGAAGTGGTTGCGCGCGGATTGCCTCCGACGAGGAGCGGCTGGAGGCTGAACGCCTGGCGCATGCGCTCGTCGTGCAGGTAGTGCGCGGCCATGGCGTAGACGGAACGATCGGCGCGCAGGCGCAGCAGCGCGGGCGCGTGGCGCAGCAGCGTGCTCGCGCGATGGAAGGGCCGGTCCCCCAACTCTTCGAAACCGGTCTCGAAGAACTGGCGGGCGTGGGCCGCGAAGCGCCGATAGCCGTCGAGGTCGCCGGGCGCGAGTCGCTCGATGGCGCCCTCGGTGGCACGGCGGTCCGGGCCGTAGTCCAGCGCCGAACCGTCGTCGAAGCGGATCCGGTACCAGGGTGTCACGTCGAGGAACTCGACGTAATCGCGGCGCCGGCGGTCGAAGAGGGCGAAAAGCTCGTCGAACAGCCACGGCGCGGTGATCACCGTGGGTCCGGCGTCGAAGCGCAGGCCGTCACGCTCGTAGACCTGCGCACGGCCGCCCAGCCGTTGCTGGCGCTCGATGAGCACGACCCGCTGCCCGCGCGCCCGCAGCCGCAGGGCCGCGGCAATGCCGCCGAAACCCCCGCCGATGACGATCGTCGGGTCGTCCGCCGGGCGTGTCCCGCGGACACGGGCGTCACACGGCGGGTCGCTGGTTCGCGGGGTGGCCGCGTGCTGGCTGCGATGCAGGATCGTGGTCATCGGCTGCATTCCTCGGAAAGGATCCGCTCGCCGGCTCGGCCGGTCGAGCGGTGCCGGTCGCCGTGGGGCGACGCGATCGCCGCAGGTGCCAGCCGGGTGGAGCCTGTCTCCACCCGGCGTGGCAAGCGGCTCGTACGCCTCAGGCTTGCTGTGCCGTGGTGTTGAACTCGGCCTCCGACTTGCGGACCGCGATCATGTAGATCAGCACGCCGAATACGGCCTTGGCCACGATGTCGGCGATCGTGTAACCGATCTGCACGAAGGTCTCGGCGGTCGCGCCCGTCAGTCCCAGCATCGGGAAGAGGAACACGATTGGATAGAACAGCCAGGCCGCTATGGTGAGATAACGGGCGGCGCTGACCAGGTGCCTGGCCTCCGCCGGCTGCTTGTCGATCGCGTCGCGCAGGCCGACGTACAGCTCCCAGACAATCCACACGAAGGGGATCATCGAGAGAACCCAGAAAGTCCAGCGCGTGCCGTCGGCCACGGCGATTTCACCGGGATAACCGAGCACAATCATGATCGCGGCGAGCACCGCCAGCCGCGTCGACTTGGTAACCGTTTCCTTGCGTGACAGCCGCATTACCAGGATCAGCTCGATCAGCAGAAGCGGGACGGTGAGCAGCCAGTCGACGTAGCGATAGGCATCGTTGAAGGGAACCCCGCTGGCCTGCAGCGTCCCTTCGGCGAGCGTGTACGCGGCCTCCCAGCTCTCGAAGATGCGCACGTAATGGTAGAAAGCGATGAACGTCACGAGGCCCGTGAGGGTCAGCGCCGTCTTGTACGCCGGCGCCACCTGCGACCGGCCGAGCCAGAAAAACACCGTCGCGGCCCCCATGACGGCGATCGTGAACGAGAAGAAATTGGCTACGAGGTCGTACTGGAAAACAGAAAGTTCGACGGGCATCGGACGCCTCCTGAAGTTTTGAAGGAAATCCCCGATTCGTCGGCCACGGCATGGGGGATTCAATTGCGGCGAAGGTCTCACGGGATCGAGCGGCGCCAGCGCGCCAGGCCTGTGATGGACTCGCGAACGCGGCGGGCAGTGCCCGTTGCGACGATGCGGGGGCGGTCGCCCGCGGCGCTACCGCGCGGACCGGGCGCCGGGGTCGTTTCGGCATGGCAGCGGGCGATCCGCGGCGCTAGGATGGCGTCGAACTCACAACAACGACCGAGGGATTGCAATGGCACATCGACACGTCGATGCCGGGCAGGGCTGGTCCTGGATCGCGGGGGGCTGGGGCCTGTTCACGCGCAGTGCGGGGCTGTGGCTGGTGACGGCCCTGGTGTTCGGGATCCTGTACCTGATTCTGACGTTCATTCCGTTCATCGGCGCGCTCGCCGCCGCCGTGTTGGGACCGGTCCTGTTCGGGGGCCTGGTCCACGGTGCGCGGGAGGTCGATCGCGGCCGTCCCCTCGAGGTCGCCCACCTGTTCCAGGCGTTCCGCGAGCCGGGGCGGGCCGGGCCCATGCTGGTGCTCGGACTGGTGCCGCTGGTCGCGGCGATTCTCTCGGGCCTGCTGGCGATGGCGATCGTCGGTGGCGCCGCCGGCGTCGGCGCGGCCAGCGGCTCGGAAGGGGCGGCGGCGGGCATGGCGGCCGGGGGCGCGGCCGTGATCATGCTGCTGTCGGTCGTGATCGGGCTCGTCGTCGGCGCGTTGCTGCTGTTCGCGATCCCGCGCGTGATGTTCGGCCTCGCCCCGCCCGGCCGGGCGATGGCCGAGAGCGTGCAGGCGACACTGGCGAACATCGGGGCCTACCTGGTGTTCGCGATCCTGTACATGGTGCTCGCGCTCGTCGCCGCCATCCCGCTCGGCCTCGGGTTCCTGCTGCTCATCCCGGTGATGGCGGGTGCCGTGTACCAGGCCCACCGGGCCGTGTTCGGCGACGCGGGCGAGGCCGCGAGCGAGACCGTGGCCGCGTAGCAACCATTCCTAGGCAAGGATCCGGCGCCCGGGTCGCGGGAC
>CAZVFN010000135.1:0-7786 GCA_964626335.1 uncultured Ectothiorhodospiraceae bacterium | reverse complement strand
CCCGCGCGCCGGGCCGGCCCGGGGCTGCGGCCGACGGCTGGCGGGCCCACGGGCAGCGCGCGGCCATGATCGTCACGCTCGGACGCTGAACGATGTTGCGCGCGCTCGTGCTGGTCGCGATCCGCACCTACCGGCACGGTGGCGGTGGCCGCCGCCGGTTCGGCGTGCGCCGCGGTCACCCCCTTGCCGTCGACCGCTTGCGGCGCTGCCGCGCGCGACCCCGATGGCCGCTGCCTCGAACCGCCGCCGGTCAATGATCCCGATGCTGCGCCGCGACGAGGTTGGGGCGGAAAAGGAGCGGCTGCGGGTGCCCGCGCGGGCGCGGCCCGATGCCGATCGGGCGGCGTTCCACCGCGACGCCGCCCGCGCGCCGCGGGATCCCGACACCCATGCCGTGCTCGACTGGTTCTTCCGCGTCGGGCTGCATCATTGCCCGCTCGAGTGACGGTTGCGCGGCCGGCTCGACAGCGCCGCGGTGGTCGCGGGTGTCGCGCTGCTCGTGCAAAGTGCATGGCTCGCAGGCGCGGCACTGATCGGGCTCGTCCTCGTGCTCGAGCTCGCCGCCCGGTTCCGCGCGCAGCCCAGCGTGCAGGCGTGGAACAACGCGCGGCTGCGCGCGTGGTTCGCCTGCTACGAGCGCAAGCCCCGCGGCCCGGATCGAGGTCGGCGATGGAGGCCCGTTGGACACGGATTTCTGGCACGAACGCTGGCACCGAAGCGAGATCGCCTTTCACCGGGCGGATGTCCATCCGTTGCTCGAGCGCCACTGGCGCACGTGCGTGGCAGAGCGCGCGGCTGATGTCCTGGTGCCGCTGTGCGGCAAGAGCCTCGACATGCGCTGGCTCGCGCGCCAGGGCCACAGCGTCAGCGGCGTCGAGGTCGACCGCCGGGCCGTCACGGCGTTCTTCCGGGAGTGGGGCGTCGCCGCCCGCACCGAGCGGCGTCGCGACGGCCTCGAGCAGTGGAGCGGTGCCGGGGTGCGCCTGGTCGCAGGGGATTTCTTCGCCTTGCGGCCGGAGCCGCTGCCGGGCGCGTTCTACGACCGTGCCGCGCTGGTGGCGCTGCCCCCGGAAATGCGCCCGGGCTACCTGCGCCACCTCGCCGCGTGTCTCGAACCGGGCGCACCTGGCCTCCTGATCGCCTTCGAATACGAGCCCGAAGGCTTCGCCGGTCCGCCGTTCAGCGTGAGCGAGGCCGAGGTGAGAGACCAGCCGTGGTTCCGGGTCGAGTGCCTCGCACGCCACCCGGCCGGCGATACCTACCCCGGCCTGGTCGCCGGGGGCGCCCTCGCCCTGCACGAGGTCGTCTACCGGCTCGAACGCACGCCCGCGCCCGCTGCTGCCGCGGGGGCGGGATGAGCCGCGCGGCCTGGCGCCGGTTGCTGGCGATCGCCGCGCTGGCCGCCCTGCTCGCCGCACTCGGCTGGCTGCTCCATGCCGGGGGCTATGTCACGCGCCCGGCTCTCATCGGCCTGGCCGAGCGCCACGCGGCGTGGGCGCCGGTGCTGATCGTCGTGGCGATGGTCGGCGCCGTGGTGATCGGCCCGATTCCCACGGTGCCGATCTCGGTGGCCAGCGGGGTCGTGTTCGGGCCGGTGCTCGGCTTCGCCTACGCGAGCGCCGGCGCGCTCGCGGGTGCGCTGCTCGCCTTCGGCCTCGCGCGCCGCCTCGGCCGGCCCTTCGTGGCCCGGCTCGCGCGCGGGCACATCGAGGTCTGCCCGCAGTGCAGCGACCGCCTGCTGTTCTGGGTGGTCCTGGCCAGCCGGCTCGTGCCGATCGTTTCGTTCGCGCTCGTCAGCTACGGGGCCGGACTGACGGCGATGACCGCGCGCGCGTTCGCGCTCGCCACGCTCGTCGGCATGACGCCGATGACCGTGGTGTACGTCAGCGTCGGCGCGAGCGTCACTATCGACCCGGTCTGGGCCGCCATCGGCGGCGCGCTCGCCGTGGCGGCGGCCCTGGCGCTGCCGCGCCTGGTCGAGCGCCGCGACCCGTTCGGCATGCGGCGGCTGCTGCCGCGCCACGATCCGACGGGTTCCGAATGACGCGCGGCGCCGGTTAGGATGCGCCGCGACGGGCCGCACTCGCTGGGCCGCCAGCGCGAGGACACGATGGCAATCTGGGTGGATGCGGATGCGTGCCCGGCCCCGATCCGGGACATCCTCTACCGCGCGGCCGAGCGCTGCGCGGTGCGCACCACGCTGGTCGCGAATCAGCCGATCCGCACGCCCGGCTCGCGCTACATCCGCTCGCTGCAGGTGGCCCCCGGATTCGACGTCGCCGATGACGAAATCGTGCGGCGCTGCACCGCCGGGGACCTGGTCATCACCGCCGACATCCCGCTCGCATCCGCCGTGATCGACAAGGGCGCGGGCGCGCTCAGCCCGCGCGGCGAGGCCTTCACGCGGGAGACGGTGCGCGAGCGTCTCAACATGCGCGACTTCATGGACACGCTGCGAGCGAGCGGGATCAATACCGGCGGTCCGCCGCCGCTGGGGTCGCGCGAGCGCCAGGCCTTCGCCAATCACCTCGACCGCTGGCTGGCGCGCGCATGACAGGCGGCCGCCCGGTGCGCCTCGCGGGGCCGGCACTGCTGCTCGCGACCGCGGCCCTGGTCGCGGGCTGCGCGCAACCGCTGCCGCCGACGAAGCTCGCCTACGTCGGCGTGTGGCGCGGCGACGACGTGCTGCTGCGCATCACCCGCGGCGGTCACATCGACTACCGCGGGGATTCGGCTTCGCGCCGGCTGAGCCTGTCGCTGCCGATCCGCGCCAACGGGGACGGGCGGATCTTGACCGGCTTCCCGCTGTGGAACACCGAGCTGCGCATCGATCGTGCGCCCGCGCGTCACGGCGGACGCTGGTCCATGGTCATCGACGGGCACGCGCTCTACCGCGTCGATGACCCGAGCGGTGGCGGTGGCGGTGGCGGTGTCGAGATCTGAGGAGCGCAGGCGGGGCGCTCAGCCGATCCGCTCTGCGGCGCCCAGGTAAGCGCGCCAGAGCGGCGCCAGGCCGTCCTCGTACCACCCGGACACGTCCGCCGGCGGCGGCATGCCCTGCAACCACCAGTGCTCGACGCGCGCGACCAGCGCGTCGCGCTCGCCGGGCGGATAGCGGCAGGCCGCGGGATACTGCTCGGGGTAGCACAGGGCATCGGGGACCAGCGGTCGCGCCCCCGCGCTCGCCGCCTCCAGCATGGCGAGCCCCTGGAACTCGTGGCGTGCGGTACTGATCGCGATGCCCGCCCGCCCGAGCAGTTCGCGATAGGCGTCACCGGCGACCCGCCGGTCGGCCACGATCCGTTCGGGCAGCCGTTCGCGCAGCCGCGCGAGCGCGGGCGGCGGTCGCGCGGGGCGCCCCCCCAGCAGGGCCAGCCGGAAGTCGTGCCCGCGCTCGGCCAGCGCGATCACGGCGTCGGCGAAAAGCGCCGGATCCTTGTCGTATTCCCAGCGATGGTTCCAGAGGATCAGCCGCGGGTCGCGCTCGCGGGCCGGGGCCATCGGCACGATGGGCACCGGCAGGATCGCGCACTTGGATGCCAGCCGGGCGCGTACGCCGCCGGGCACGCGATCCGGCATGCGCCGCAGCAGGGCGTCCGCGCCGTCGAGGAACGAATCGCGGTTGAACCCCGAGTTGAACAGCAGGCGCTCGGCGCACAGCGCACCGTAGAGCTGCACCACCTGCGGTTCCACGGAGGCCGATTGCCGCGCGCTGACGGGGTAGGCGAACTGGTTCTCGTGGAAGTAGTACCAGCTCGGCACCGCGGCGAGGCCGGGATGCAGCCCCCGCAGCGTGGCCAGGTCCACCATCGACGTGGCCATGATGCGGTCCGGCGGGCGCGCGGGCAGGGCGTCCAGCCAGGACAGCGGATTGCCGCGGATCCGCCAGCGGAAGTGGCGCCCGGGCAGTTCGAGGCGCTGCCAAGCGAACTCGGGGTGGCAGCGCTCGAGCCAGTCGGCCCAGGTGCGGTGGCTGGCGGCGCCGTAGGCGGACAACAACAGGATCGACGGTCCAGGCATGACGAGCCCGTTGAGTGCGCGGATGCGGCATTGTGGGCATGCCGCAGCGTCGCGGGAACCGGGCCCGCGGGCATGGCTGCGCGGTCCGCGTGTTACCTTCGCCACGGCGGGGCGGACGGCTGGCGCCCCATCCGCACGAGCAGGGGAGGACATCACCAATGCCATTCGCGCTTTCGGACATGCAGCTGACCACCAAGGCCTTCGAGAACCGCGGCGCGATCCCGCGGCGCTACTCGGGCGAGGGCGAGGACCTGTCACCCGAGCTCGCCTGGCACGGTGCCCCGGCGGGCACGGAGTCGTTCGCAGTGATCTGCCACGATCCGGACGCGCCGCTGGTCACGCCCGGGACCTACGGTTTCGTCCACTGGGTGCTGTACAACCTGCCGGCGAGCTGCAGTGGCCTCGACGAGGGCACGGCCGAGGGCACCGCGGGCGGCAACGATTTCGGCAAGGCGGGCTACGGCGGACCGATGCCGCCGGAGGGCCACGGTGTGCACCACTATTTCTTCTGGGTGGTCGCGCTCGCTGACGCGCTCGACCTGCCGCCCGGCCTGACCCTGTGGCAGTTCCTCGAGCGGGCCGAGCCGCACATCCTCGGCATGAACCGGATCGTGGGGACCTACGAGCGCTGAGCCGGGCACGAGCCGCTGTCGGCGCCCCGGGCAAGACCCGATACCGTGGCCCGGTGAGCCCGGCGTGCCGAGCCCAGGGGAAGGGCACCGAAATGGAATGATACGGGAGTCATGAACGATGGCCGACGGCACCCTCGCGGTTCTCGGGCTCTATGCAGTGGTGTTGCCGGTCTGGCTCGCGCTGTCGTTCTGGTCCTCGCATCGCGCCGGTGCCTGGGCGTTCACGCCGCGCTGGCACCGGCGAGCCGTGCCGCTCTTTCGTGCCTTCTTCCTGGTCACGCTGCCGCTGGAGTTCGTGCTGGCCGAGCGCGCCTTCCTGGCGCCGGTGTTCGTGATCGCTGCCGGAGCGAGCCTTGCCTGGCTGGCCTGGCGGGCGGCGTATCTGGCCCGGGCGCCGGCGCGACTCCCGCGGGCCGATTCCGTGCGCTACAACGGGGCCTACGTCGCCAACCTGGCGGTGTTTGCGCTGGCCTGCCACAGCTTTGTCTGCCTGGCGGTCATGATCAACGTGAGCCTGCCGTTGCTGCTCGTGCGCGAGCACTGCGCGCGGCGGGCGCCCGCATCGCCGGCATCCTGATCGCGGGCGGTTGCCGCGCCAACGGCGAGCCGGTCGTGGCTTAGCGCCCGCCTGGCGTCGTCCCTGGCGACGTCTTCGATGGCGATCCGGGCGCCGGCATCGGCCGCGCACTGGAGCGCGACCGGCTTCGACCCGGGCGCGCCCGAATGGCGCGGCGTGTTCGCGGCGCTCAGCCCGTGCCGCCCGGTTCCCCCGCGTCGCCGCCGGCCTCGATGCTCAGGCCGCTGGTGTCGATGTCCGCCGGCGGCGGCCGCTCGCCGGGGTCGAGCGGGCCGGCGTCGTCGTCCGCGAGGCTCAGCTCGCCCGTGTCGATCTGCGGGGGTTGCGGTCGTTGCCCTGCCGTCAGCGGGGCGCCGGAGTCGTCCACCTGCAGCCCCTCGAACCGGGTCGGGATCTCGCGCTCGACCACGGTGCGATTGGGGTCGCCCGCGGCCGCGACCGAGCCGCTCGCGGCGGTGGCCGACGACCCCGGCCGCGCGTCCCCCGTGGCGCGGCCGGAGCCGACCGGGCCGCTCGTCGGATCGGCGCGACTCGGCCCGCCGGCGGGGGCGGTCGTCCCAGTCCCCGCGTCGCTCGTGCCCGCGCTCTCGCCGGCCACCGGCTCGCCCGCGAGGTCGCGGATGTCGCACACGGCGCCGGCCTTGCGGAAGGTCTGGTCGAAGCGCTCGGCCGTGGCGCGGTCGACATTCTTCTTGACCACGACCGGCTTGCCGGAGAACAGGGCGTCGATCCGTTGCGCCGGCATGCCGAACAGGTCCGCGAGCTGCTGCTTGACGGTCTCCTCAGCGTGCTCGCCCGTGAGCACGCCGCGGAACACGACCTGGTAGTCGCCACTGGCCATGGTGCAGCTCCCTCGCCGTGGGCCGCGCCCGCCCGCCCGCATCGGATCGGCGGGCACAGACCCACGCTGCGTGCGCTGTGTCGTTGCCGCAAGCTTATCATGGCGTCCGGTGTCGGGCGGGCACGCCGGGCGTCGTCAACTCAGGGGGTCGCAAGCCATGCTCGCAAGGGCGCTGATCGTCGTCGGTTCGCTGCTGGTCCTCGCCGGGGTCGCCGTGCTCTACGCACCGTGGCTGTTCAACTGGTTCGGGCGGCTGCCAGGCGACATCCGGATCGAGGGCGAGCACGGCACCGTGTTGATTCCCATCACGTCGATGATCGTGGTCAGTGTCGTCGCCTCGCTCGTGCTGAACTTCCTGTTCCGCCGCTGACGCGCGGAAGCCCGGGTCGGGGAACGCCCGCGCGCGCGACCCGGGTTGTCTCCCGCGTCGCCGGCGCTCCGCTGCGGGGCCGGGCGCCTCGGCCGGTCGGCGGCGACCGGGGCGAATCCGGGCAGAATGTGCCCGCCGACGGCACTCGCTGCCCCCGACCTTCGGATACCGGCCGTGCTCGCCGTCCGCCGGCGGATGGTCCCCCGATCGCGGCCTGAGCGCCCGGCCCAGTGGCCCGCGATTGCTTGCGGCCCGGAATTTGCTTGGACCGTGTGCATCAGCGCAGGCGGGGCTCGGTCACGCTCCAGCCGATCCGGCCGCCGGCTGCTACCGTCCGCGCCCGCGCCCGGGGGCGGGGGATTACCGGAGGCACTCGGTTGATGCAGCAAAACGGGACACCGCGGCACATGCGGGCGCTCGGGCTGGCCGGGGGTTGCGCGATCCTGCTCGCCACCCTGGCCCCGGCGGTTCGAGCCGACGACCTCGATTTCACCACCAGTGCGTGGGCGCGCGCGACGCGGCCACACGGCCTGGACCCGGCGCTGCTCTACGCGGTCGCGCTGGTCGAGAGCCGGCGCACGCTCGACGCGGAGCGCGTGGCGCCCTGGCCGTGGGTGATCCGCACGCCCACCGGGGGCTACTGGTTCGATTCGCGGGCGCGCGCCGAGCGGGGCCTGCGCGCAGTGCTGGCGAAGTGGCCGGCCAAGCGTGTCGATGTGGGCATCGCCCAGGTCAACGTGGGCTGGCATCGCGAGCGCTTCGACCAGCCGGCCGATCTGCTGGGGCTCGAGACCAACCTGCGAGTGGCCGCGGCGATCCTCGCCGACGCCGTCGGCTCGACCGGGGATACCGTGCTCGGCGTCGGTCGCTACCATCACTGGGCCAGCGATGCCCGCTCGCGCGCCTATGGTCGGCGGGTGTGGTCGACCTACCGCGACGTCACCTTCGGACGCGTGGACCCGGCGCGGCGCTACCTCGTCGCCCCCGAGGCCGAGCTCGGGCCTGAGGCCGCGCGCCTGGCGGAGAACTGACCGCGCCGTGTGCCGCCCGACGGCTCGCGGTGACCGGGTTGCCGTCACGCCGGATCACTCGGGATCCGCGATCGGGGCCTCGCCATCCGCGGCCGTGCGGGTGACGTCCGCTTCCAGGCGGCCGGATGCCAGGCGGATGTCGAGCGTGTCGCCGACCGCGACATGGTCGGCGGCGACCACCGCGCGCCCGTCGTCGACGCGGCGCACGAGGGCGTAACCGCGCCCCAGCGTCGCCAGCGGGCTGACCGCCTCGAGCGCGCGGGCGAGAGCGGCAACACGCGCGCGGCGGGCCGCGAGGTCGTTGCGCACCCCCGC
>CAZVFN010000134.1:0-7819 GCA_964626335.1 uncultured Ectothiorhodospiraceae bacterium | reverse complement strand
CGGCCGGTTGCCGCGTGACTCGTGCAGGGCCGGCGGCGCGGGTCGGCACGAGCGCTGCCGGACGGCGGGCGGTGCGCTCGTCCGGGCGGAGAGGCGCCGCCGCGCGAGCGACGGTTTCGTACCGGGACGGGTATCACGCGCACGCGCCGGGGTCCGCGGCGGGCGGCAGCCGCGGGCAGCGCCGCCGTGACGGGGCTCACATGGTCATGGCGGCGAAGTCGTACTCGCGCGCCGTGGTGGGCTCCTGGAGGAACTCGCCCTGGATCATGTCGGTACCGATGCCCCAGAGGACGGTGAGCGTGCCCGCGTCGGTCACCCCGGGGCACAGGGTCTGGATGCCCTGCTCCCCGGCCTGCGCGCAGATTTCGCGAATCGCCTCCCGGTTCTGCGAATTCTGTTGCAGGTTCTCGGTGAACTCCCGGTTGATCCGCAGGTAATCCGCCTTGACGTGGCGCGTGACCTGGAACGGATCGGAGCCGTGGCCGAAACTGGACAGGCACAGGCCGCAGCCGATCGTGTGCACCGCCGAGGCGAAGGCGCTGGCCTGCTTGATGCGGTTGGCGGCGGCCGAGGCGTCGAGCTGGAACACGAGCGCGCCTTCCGGGAGCTGGATCTGGCTGACCCGGTCGTGGATCCACTTGAACAGCCCGGGGTCGTCGAACGCGTGCCTCGACAGCGGCACGAAGAACACCGAGTCGCGGTCGACCTTGAGCTCCTCCATCAACGCCTTGAGGGCATTGAGCACGGTCCAGCGGTCGATGCCCTTGGACATGCCCGTGCGCTCCGCCGCGGCGAGCATGTCGGGGTCGGTGACCGGGGCGTCGTTGTCGTCGAGCACCCGGAAGACGACCTCGTAGCGCGGTACGGGCTCGCCCGAGAGACCGACGATCGGCTCGTACAGCAGCCGCAGGCGCTCCTGCTTGAGGACGTCGCGGATGTGCTCGACCCATTGCTGGTCGATCTGCTTCTGCGACAGCTCGCCTTCCCTCGGCCGATAGATCCGGTGCGCGTCCGGGCCCGCTTCGCCGGCGTCACTGCAGGCGCGCTCGGCGCGCGAAATGATGTCGTTGGCATCGGTGGTGCTGCCGTCGATCCGAGCGATCCCGATCGAGGCGGTGAGGCCGAGCGAGATGCCCGACACCTCGCAGATGTGATCCCTGACCGCCTGGCGAAGGCGCTCGGCCAGGTTGCCCAGTGCCTCCTCGTCGCTCGTCGGCGTGAGGAGGGTGAACACCTCGCCCTCGAGCCGCGCCAGGCTCTCCTGGGCACTGCAGACGTCCTGCAGCGCGATGGCGATGTCGGCGATGACCTGGTCCGAACCGAGGACGCCGACTTTCTTCTTGACCGACGCGAAGTCGTCCAGCACCAGCTCGACGAGGCTCGCGGTCTGCTCCTCGCGCTCGGTGCGGTCCAGCGCCTGCTGGAGCAGCTTCATGAAGTGCTGGCGGTTGTACAGGCCCGTGACGTTGTCGCGCTGGCTGAGCAGGTTGAGCTGGCGTTCCAGCTCCTCGGCGTTGCCCTGGTCGCGAATGATGATCTGGCTGCAGGCCTCGCCCTCGATCGACGCGCGCGAGAACTCCACCTCCGCCTGGAAGTGGTTGCCGTCCTTCTGCTCGAGCTCGAGCTCCAGCGTGCCGACCGCTTGCTCGCTCGCGGAATAATCGCGCAGGAAGTCCTTGAGCTTCGACTGGTCCTCGCCCTGCACCATGTCGATCATCGGCGTGCCCTCGATTTCCTCGAACGCCTCGTAGCCGAACAGCGAGAGATAGGCGTCGTTGGCGAGTACGTGCATGCCGTCGTGGATGTAGGCGATGGCGTCGCGCGAGGTCTCCATCAGCGCCCGGGCGCGCTGTTCGCTCTCGTGGTAGGCCGCCTCCAGCCAGTGCGCGCGTCGGCGCACGAGCATGCAGTTGAACTCGCGGATCACCACCTGGCGCAGGTGCTCCTGCGAGTCGGGCGGCACGCGGTCGGCGGCCCCTTTCGACAGGGCGTCGCCCGGCGTCGTGTCCCCGTCCCCGCCGAAGGCGATCACCGGCAAGACGCGCTCGCGCTCGCGCACCGCATTGATCGTGTCCTCGAGCGCGAGGTCGACCGCGGCCAGGTTGTGCATGGCGACGTCGACGCCGCCGTCGTCGAGGGCCTGCGCGAGGTCGTCGCCGCCTTCGACGCGCGTCGTCTTCACCGTGTAGCCCGCCGGGCGCATCAGCGCCGTGACGAACTCGGCGTCGTCGAGTGAGTCGCTGATCATCAGCAGGCGGATTGTCGAGGTGTCTTTCAAGGTGTGGTCGTGTCCCCGCTCGGTTCCAGCGTGGCCGCATCGCCCCCCGCGGAGCGGGCGTCCCAGTCGTGGGCCAGGGGTGTCTTGCCGGGGCGCCCCGGCTCCTCGGCCACCAGGCGCGGTACGAGATAGCCGGGCAGCCGCGCAGCGACGTCGGCGACGAGCCGGCGCGCGCGATCCCGATCGACGGCGAATGCCGCGGCACCGCGCACGGGATCCAGTACATGCAGATAATACGGCAGCACGCCGCTTGCGAACAGCCGACGCGACAATCCGGTGAGGGCACCGGCGGCGTCGTTGACGCCGCGCAGCAGCACCGCCTGGTTCAGCAGCACGGCCCCGCAGCCCGCCAGGCGCCGGCATGCGGCGTCCACCGTCGCGTCGATCTCGTTGCCGTGGTTGGCGTGCAGCACGACCACGGTGGCGAGGCGCGTGTGCGCGAGCCACCCCAGGAGCGCGTCATCGACGCGTTCGGGCAGCACCACCGGCATGCGCGTGTGCAGGCGCAGCGTGTGCACGTGCGGGATGGCCTCGATGCGGGCCACGAGGCCGGCGAGCTTGGGGTCGGGCAGCGACAGCGGATCGCCCCCGCTGAGGATGACCTCCTCGATGCTGTCGTCGCGGGCGATGTAGTCGATGGCGGCGCGCCAGTCGTCCGGGCGCGGGTTGGCATCGGCGTAGGGGAACTCGCGCCGGAAACAGTAGCGGCAGTGGACGCCGCAGGCACCCGTGGTGACCAGCAGGACCCGCCCCGTGTACTTGTGCAGCACGCCCGGGCGCATCATGGCGTCGCCGTCGCCCACCGGGTCGCTGCCGTAACCCGGGACCTCGTGCCCCTCCGCGGCGCTCGGCAGCACCTGCGCGAGCAGCGGGTCCGCGGGATCCCCGGGGCGCATGCGCCGGGCATAGCCCAGCGGCACGCGCACCGGGAAGCCGGCGTCGCCAGCGGGCGCGCCGTCGAGCCCGAGGAACGCCTGCAGCGCACCGGCGTCGCGTATGGCATCCGCCAGCGCGCGTTGCCAGGCCGGGGCAGGGCGGCCGGCGGGCGCGTTTTTTTGGTCTCGGGATGCCGGTATCATGTCGCTCCAATTCTTCCCGGCTTTCCCGAGAGGGTCAAATGGCGACCTACAGCACCAACGAGTTCAAGGCGGGCCTGAAGATCATGCTCGACGGCGACCCCCACCAGATCGTCGACAACGAGTTCGTCAAGCCCGGCAAGGGCCAGGCCTTCAACCGCGTCAAGGTGCGCAACCTCAAGACCAACCGCGTCGTCGAGCGGACCTTCAAGTCGGGGGAGACGGTCGAGGCCGCCGACGTCATCGACACCCAGATGACCTACCTCTACACGGACGGCGAATACTGGTACTTCATGGACCCGAATACCTTCGAGCAGTACGCCGCCGACTCCGCCGCCATGGGCGATGCGCACAAGTGGCTGCGCGAGCAGGACTCGGTCGAGGTCACGCTCTACAACGATGCGCCGCTGTCGGTCATCCCGCCCAACTTCGCCGACCTGCGCATCGTGCAGACCGATCCCGGCATCCGCGGGGACACGGCCCAGGGCGGCACCAAGCCCGCGACGCTCGAGACCGGGGCGGTGGCGAAGGTGCCGCTGTTCGTCGAGGAGGGCGAGCTGATCCGGGTGGATACGCGCAAGGGCGAATACGTCAGCCGGGTCAAGGGGTGACGCGCGCGCGGCCGTCGATGGGGACAGCCGGATCGGCAACGGACTGGCGGCCGACAGCCGATGCCGCGGCGCTGCATCTGCGCGCGCGCATGCGCCGCCGGATACGCGCCTTCTTCGACGCCAGCGACAGCCTCGAGGTCGATACGCCGTACCTCGGTGCGGCCGCCCCGACCGAGCCGCAGGTCGAGCCGCTGACGACCCGTGCGCTCGCCCGCGGCGCGTGGCTGCAGCCATCGCCCGAGTTCGCCATGAAGCGCCTGCTCGCCGCCGGCATCGGCGACTGCTGGCAACTGGCGCGCGTGTTCCGTGACGGCGAGCGCGGCCGCCGCCACCAGCCCGAGTTCGACCTGCTCGAGTGGTACCGACTCGACTGCGACCACCATGAGCTGATGGCCGAGGTCGAGGCGCTCCTGGTCGCCGTGCTCGCCCCCGAGCGCGCCGTCCCGGCGGCGGACCGCATCACGTACTCGCAGGCCTTTCGCTGGCATGCCGGCGTCGACCCGCTGGAGGCCGCCACCGCGGATCTGCGCGCGGCGGCGGACGCGTTCGGCCTGGACGCCGTGTCCGGGCTCGAGGCCGACGACCGCGATGGCTGGCTCGACCACCTGCTGACCGGGGCCGTTCTGCCCGCCCTGGCGCGCGACCGGCCGACCTTCGTGCACGACTGGCCGGTGGCGCAGGCGGCACTCGCGCGCGTGAGCCCGGAAGACCCGCGCGTGGCCGAGCGCTTCGAGTTGTTCTGGGGGGACCTGGAACTGGCCAACGGTTTCCACGAACTGGCCGATCCGGCGGAGCAGCGTGCGCGGTTCGAGGCCGAGAACCGACAACGGCAGGCGCGCGGCCAGCCCCGCCTGGCGATCGACCAGCGCCTGCTCGCGGCGCTCGACGCCGGTCTGCCCGACTGCTCGGGGGTCGCGCTCGGCCTGGATCGCCTCGTGATGCTGGCGGCCGGCGCGGACACGATCGACGCCGTCGTGGCCTTCGCGTTCGAGCGGGCGTGACGGGCATGGCCGAGCCCGCCGACGTGCTGCGCTGCGGCGCAGTGAACATGGCGCATCTCGAGCGCCTCATCGAGGGGCTGGGCATGCACGTGGTCTGGGTCGATGCCGGCGCCGCCATTCCGGGCACCCACTGGGGGGAGCCGGAGGCCGGCCTGATCGGGGACCGCCTGTACCTGCGCGGTGACACGCCGGTGCACTCGGCGCTGCACGAGGCCGGGCATTTCGCCTGCATGGAGGCCGACCGGCGGGCGCATCTGCACACGGATGCCGGGGGCACGGCCCTGGAGGAGTGCGCGGTCTGCTACCTGCAGATCGTGCTCGCCAACGAGCTCCCGGACGTGGGCGGCGAGCGCATGCAGGGCGACATGGACCGCTGGGGCTATACCTTCCGCCTCGGCAGCGCCCGGGCGTGGTTCGAGCGCGACGCCGAGGACGCCCGGGCCTATCTCGTCGAGCGCAACCTGATCGGCGGCGCGCGCTGGGCCGGCCGATCGGGCCCGTCTGCCGGCCGCTGAACGGCGCAATCCCGGCGTGCGGCCGCACCCGGCGACCCCGCCGGCTTCGCTCGCGCCGGATCGCTCCCGGCGATCCGGTCCAACCCGGTGCCTCGTCGGGCCACGCGCGGCGCCATGCACGACCGGGCCGGTGGGTCGCCGGCCCGGTCATGTATGGCCCCCCGGGCAGGACTCGAACCTGCGACCACTCCCTTAGGAGGGGAGTGCTCTATCCGGCTGAGCTACCGGGGGAGTGGCCGGGGTTGTACCGGCGCCGGGGGCCGCGGTCAAGCATACGAGCCGCGCGGCGACCCCGGGGAGGCGGTGCCGCCGGCGGTGTGTCCGGCTTGCGTTGCCGAATCCGGTGGGACCGTGGGGGATTGCGGGTCCGTCAGCAATTTTGGCCCGGCTTTTGCTTGGCGTCCCTGCACAGGGGGGATCGGCATGTCGGAGAACGAGAACTTGAGAGCCCTGCGCGGGGGCGGTGCCGACGGGGTCAGCGTGGCCCAGGTGATGGCGACGGACATCCTGTCGTGCACGCCGGACACCCCCATCGCCGAGGCCGCGGCGCGCATGGACGCCTCGGGGCATGCGTCGATCCTGGTCCGCTCCGGCGAGCGTGTCGTCGGGATCTGGACGGACCAGGACGCGCTCGCGCAGTGCGTCTCCGGGGTCGAGGCCGCGGCGACCCCGATCGCCCACGTCATGGGCACCCCGGTGCCCTCGATTCACGCACGCACGACGCTCGGCGAAGCGACGATGCGCTTCAAGCAGGACGGCGCCGCGCGCTACCTGGTCGTCGATGACGACGACAGGCCCTGCGGCTACGTCGTGCGGCGCGATCTGCTGCTCAATCACGGTGTCGAGTGGTTCATGCGCCTGCACACGGTGCGCGACGCACTCAACGGTGCCGCCCCGGTGGCGGGCCCCGGCATGCCCGCTCTCGAGGCGATGCAGAGCATGCACTTGAACGGCTGGGGCGCGATGGTCGTGCGTGCCCCCGACGGTACGACCGGCGTGCTCACCAGCCGCGATCTGCTGCACAAGCTCGACCACATCGACGCGGATGTCCCGGCCTATCGGGTGGCGCGTTCGCGCCTGCCGACCATCGGCCTCGACGAGAGCCTGGTTCGCGCACGGACATTGCTGCGCGACAACGGGACCCATCATGTCGGTGCCATCGATGCCCGGGGCGAGCTCGTCGGCCTGGTCGGCAGTCGCGAGATCATCGCGACGCTCGACCGCGCCTATCTGGATGACCTCGAGCGGGCGCTCGAACAGCGCGATGATGCGTTGCGCACCAGCGTCGAGCGCTACCGGTCGCTGGTCGAGCGCTCGCCCGATGCCATCGCCGTCCACCATGAGCAGCGGATCGTGTACATCAACCCCGCGGGGGCGAGGCTGCTCGGTGCGTACAGCCCCGGGGACGTCATGGGGCGCTTGCTGACGGACTTCCTGCTCGAGGTCCACGACCTGCCGCCGCGCGAGCGAGCCGACTTCCTCGAGCGCGAGACGGGTTCGTCGCCGCGCGAGGAGCGACTGCTGCGGCTCGACCAGCGCGAGATCGACGTCGAGATGGCGACGCTGAGCGTGACCTACGGGGATCAGCCGGCGTGGCAGGTAGTGATGCGCGACGTCACCCGGCGCAAGGAACTCGAGCGCGAGTTGCGCATGGCCGCCGTGACCGACCGCCAGACCGGGATCTACAACCGCCAGTACCTGTTCGAGCACGTCGAGCAGGCCATCCGCGAGGTCGATCGCTACGACGGCGACCTCTGCCTCGTCATGTTCGATCTGGACCGTTTCAAGCAGATCAACGACCAGCTCGGCCACGACGGCGGCGACGAGGTGCTTGGCCGCGTGGTGGAATGCGTCCGGAGCAAGCTCCGTGACACCGACGTGTTCGCGCGCTGGGGCGGCGAGGAGTTCATGATACTGGCACCGTGGATCGAGCGCGGCGGTGCCGAGCGCCTGGCCGACAAGCTGCGCGCGACCATCCGCACGATCGAGGTCAATGGCGGAGAGCAAGTGACGGCCAGCTTCGGCGTCGGGATCTACCGCAAGGGCGAGCAGTGGCGGCGCCTGCTCAAGCGCCTCGACAACGCGCTCTACGAGGCCAAGGCCGCCGGCCGCGACTGCATCCGCTTCGCCGACTGACCGGGTGCGCCCGCGGAAGGACAGCCCGACGCCAAAAAGGCCGCCCAGGGGCGGCCTTTCGCTGTCTGTCTGGTGGAGCCGAGGGGAATCGAACCCCTGACCTTCGCGATGCGAACGCGACGCTCTCCCGGCTGAGCTACGGCCCCGTTTTCGGGGCTGATTCTAACGGCGCGCACCCGTTTTGCCCATCCCCCGCGATCTG
>CAZVFN010000133.1:0-7863 GCA_964626335.1 uncultured Ectothiorhodospiraceae bacterium | reverse complement strand
GCAGGGACGCGCCCGCCCCCGCAGCGAGCAGGCGCGCGGCCTGGCGCACGGGGCCGGGCGCCGCCCGGGTGGCGCCGCGCTCGTAGAGGTCGCGAGAGCCGCTGCGGCGGATCTTGCCGCTCGACGTCTTCGGAATGGTGTGCGGGGCCACCAGCACGACCTCGTCGGCGCCGCCCTCAACGACGTCGGCGCTGGCCCGCATCACGGCATCCTGCAGTCGTGCGCGGCGTTCCGCGTCCGTCTCGCGGGTCTCCGCCATGACGACGACGCGCTCGCCGCCGCCCTCGGGATCGCCCCCGGCGAACGCGGCCACGTTGTTGGTGCGCACGCCGTCGACCGCGCCGACCACGGCCTCGATCTCCTCCGGGTGGATATTGTGCCCGGCGCGGATGATGAGGTCCTTGGTCCGGCCGGTGAGGTGGATCTCGCCGCCGGCCAGGTAGCCGCGGTCGCCGGACTCCAGCCAGCCGTCGTCCGTGAAGAGCGCGCGCGTGGCCTCGGGGTTGCGGTAGTAGCCCGTGGTGCACGACGGTCCGTGGAACTGGACCCGGCCCTCGCGGCGCTCGGCCAGCGGCGCATCGTCGTCACCGACGACGCGCAGGCCGTGCCCGGGCAGGACGGTGCCGCAGGACACGAAGCGCAGCACGTCGCTGTCGTCGTCGGCAGCGGCTTCCACACGACCGGCACTCGCCAGCGGCCCGCGCCGCACCCGGTCGATGCGCGGGCCGCGTCCGGGTGGCGGGAAGGCCAGGCCGACCGAGGATTCCGCGAGCCCGTAGACCGGCATCCAGGCGGCGTCGCGGAAGCCGAACGGGGCGAAGCGCTCGCGGAAGCGTTCCAGCGTGCGCGCGCTGACCGCCTCGGCGCCGTTGAACGCGAGGCGCCACGACGACAGGTCGAGGCCCTCGAGGGCATCCGCGTCGACGCGCGCAGCGCACAGGTCGTAGGCGAAGTTCGGCCCCGCGGAGATCGTGCCGCGGTGCTCGTGGATCGCCCACAGCCAGCGCTCCGGTCGGGCCATGAACTGCAGCGGTGACATCAGGACCACCTCGATCCCGAAGTACAGCGTCGCCAGGCACGCGCCGATCAGCCCCATGTCGTGGTAGAGGGGCAGCCAGCTCACGAAGCGGTCGCCCGGGCCCGCCTCGACGGCCGGCCCCATGGTGCGGATGTTGGCGAGGAGGTTGGCGTGGCTGAGCATCACGCCCTTGGGGTTGCCGGTCGTGCCCGAGGTGTACTGCAGGAAGGCGAGGTCGTCGCCCGCGCGCGGCAGGCTCTCCGCGGGCTCCTGGCTGGCGCGCAGCTCGGCGACGGTGGCGACGTGGCCCAGCGTCGCCACCAGTGCCTGCAGGATGCGCCCGATCGGGCGGGTGCGCGCGTTCGCCACGAACAGCCGCGTGCCCGCGTTGCGCAGGATCGCTGCCAGGCGCCGGGCGTGGTCTTCGAGCTGGTCGGCGCGCACGGGCGGGTAGAGCGGGACCGGTACGCCGCCGGCGCGCAGCACACCGTGGAAGGCCAGGAAGAAGTCGGTCCCGGTCGGCAGCATCAAGGCCACCGTGTCGCCCGCGACGAGTCCGCGCGCCCGCAGCCCGGCCGCCACGGTGGCGGCGCCGTCGCGCAGCCCGGCGTAGGTGAGCGTGTCGGGCTCGCCCCCGTGCTCGGGGATCACGCGCAGATGGACGGCCTCCGGGGACGCAGCAGCGCGCTGTTCGAGGACATCGACCAGCGTCGCCGGGTCGGTGGGCTCGGTGACCGCCCGGCCCGAAGGGGCCTCACGGCGCTCGGCCTGTCCCGCCGGCACGTCCGCCGCCGGCGCGGCGGCGATCGCCTCCATCAGCGCGCGCGGCGTCGCGGCCGCGACGGCGTCCTCGTCGGCCAGCTGGACGCCGAAGCAGCGCTGCAGCCGGAGCATCAGCTCGACCCGGGCGAGGCTGTCGAGGCCCGCGTCGCGGGCCAGGTCGCTGTCGAGGCTCAGCGACGGACGTCGCCAGTCGGGATGCAGCTCGGCGGTAACCTGGTCGACCAGGGCGAGGATCGAGGCCGCGCGGTCTTCGGTGTCGGTGGTCGTGCTCATGGGCGTCGGGTGCCCTGCCGCTTGACGTCGAGGCCGACACCGATGGCCTCGCGGCTACGGGCACCGGCGGCGGAATCCGGGTGGGTGCGGACTCTCGGGTCGCCTTGGATTCTGGCCGCGCGGGCGGCACTTCGGCAAGTCTGTCGGCGCTCGCGGCGGGGCGGGCGCCGGCTTGCGGTGACCGGACCCCGACCCCCGGCCACGGCGACCGAGCGAGCCGGCGCATCGGCCGGGCACTCGCGCCGGGCGCGCCGGTCGGAGGCCGAAGGCACCCCGCTGGATGCCCGTCGGGACGGACGAAGCGGAGTCGCGGCCGGCGATCCGCACCGCGTGCCGGGCTCGCGGCGGCCGCTGGCCGACCCCGTTGCGCGCTTCGGAGGACCCATGGGCACCCCGGCATTTGCGGTGATCGCCACGCCAGTACTGGTCTTCGGCCTCGTTTCGCGCCGCCTCGAGGGCTCGATCCTGACCGCGCCGATGGTCTTCAATGACGTTCGGCCTGCTCATCGGTGACGCGGGCCTGGGCCTCGCGCGGCTGGATTTCGGCCACGCGTTCGTCCACGGTCTGGCCGAGGTCACGCTCGTGCTGGTGCGGTTCTCGGACGCCGCCCGCATCGACCTGGCGGGCGTGCGCCGCGATCACGACCTGCCGGTGCGCACCCGCGCGCTCGCGCTGCCGCTGGTCATTGCCGCCGGCACGGCCGCGGCCATGGCCCTGACGCTCGGCCTGCAGCGGTGGGAAGCGGCGCTGCTCGCCGCGATCCTGGCACCGACGGACGCGGCGCTCGGGCAGTCCGTGGTCGCCAATCCGAGCATCCCGGCGCGCGTGCGCCAGGCCCTCAACATCGAGAGCGGCCTCAACGACGGCATCGCGCTGCCGCTGGTCGTCCTGTTCGTCTGCCTGGCGTCGTTCGTGCACTTCGAGGGTGCCGAGCGCAACTGACTGCCGTTCGCCGCGCTGCAGCTCTCGCTCGGGCCGCTGTGCGGCATCGCTGCGGGGCTGCTCGCGGGCCGGGCGATCGACAGCGCCCGGGTGCGCGGCTGGATGGCGGAAGCGTTCGAGGGGCCCGCGTCCTGGGCACCGCACTGCTCACCTTCGGCGTTGCCGAGGGCGTCGGCGGCAACGGCTTCATTGCGGCCTTCATCGCCGGGGTGGTCTTCGGCAACGGCCTGCGCGGGCGCTGCCGCTTCCTGTTCGAGTTCGCCGAGGCCGAGGGGCGGCTGCTGACGCTCCTCACCTTCCTCGTCTTCGGGGCCGCGGTACTGCCCCAGGCGATCGGGCGGATCGAGCCGGCGATGTGGCCCTATGCCGGGCTCAGCCTGACCTTCGTGCGCGCCGTTCCCGTCTTGCTGGCGCTCGCCGGCACGCGGCTTCACCTGCCGACCAAGGGTGTGATCGCCTGGTTCGGTCCGCGGGGGCTGCCGTCGATCCTGTTCGCGCTGTTCGTCGTCGAGGAAGCGCCCATGCCGGGTGCCGAGCCGCTGCTCGCGACGGTCGTCCTGAGCGTGTCGCTGTCGATCGTCGCGCACGGGGTCAGTGCGGGCCCCCTGGCCCGCCGCTACGCACGAGCGCTGGCCGCCGCCGGCGAGTGCGAGGAGAAGCGCGCGGTCTGCGAGATGCCGCGGGGAACGCGCGCGGGGCGTCGTCTTCGCGCATTCTCCCGCTCGATCCGGCCTGTCCCGTCCCGGTAGGCGGCATGAATGCCCGGCCCGCGTGCACGCGCGGGTCCGCCGGTCGCGTCGATTGACCGAGACGGTTGCAGGCCCCGATCCTTCGCCGCGGGCCGTTCGAATCGGCTCCGGCCCCATCGTCAACAGGCTACCCCATGACCCACGACCTCATCCGCCTGCGCGGCGCGCGCCAGAACAACCTGAAGAACCTGGACGTCGAGCTGCCGCTGGGCGCGCTCTCCGTGATCACGGGGCCCAGCGGCTCGGGCAAGTCCTCGCTCGCGTTCGACACCATCTACGCGGAGGGCCAGCGGCGCTACGTCGAGACCTTCTCGCCCTACGCCCGCCAGTTTCTCGACCGCATGGACAAGCCCGCGGTGGACGCGATCGAGGGGATCCCGCCCTCGATCGCGATCGACCAGACCAATCCGGTGAAGAACTCGCGCTCGACCGTGGGCACGATGACGGAGCTCAACGATCACCTGAAGCTCCTTTTCGCGCGTGCGGCGCGGCTCCACTGCCAGGGCTGCGGCCGGGAGGTGCGGCGCGACAGCGCCGACGACATCGTCGCCGAGCTGCTCGAGCGCGGCGACGGCGCGCGGGCCGTGATCACCTTCGACATCGCCCTTTCCGGCGAGCTGGACGCCGACAAGGTGCGCGCCGAGCTGCAGCGCCAGGGCTACACGCGGGTAGAGGACGTCGATGACTCCACGCTGCGCGTGACCCGCGATCGCGTGCGGCTCAGGCCCGACAATCGCGAGCGCATCACGGAGGCGGTCGAGGCGACGCTGCGCGCCGGCCACGGCCGCATGAGCGTCTTCCCGCTCGACGCCGAGCGCGAGCCAACGGATCACTGGCGGTTCTCCGAGGGCCTGCACTGCCCCGACTGCGACCGCGACTACAGCGATCCCATCCCCAACTCGTTCTCCTTCAACTCGCCGATGGGCGCCTGCGACGCCTGCCGCGGCTTCGGCCGCGTGATGGGCATCGACTACCGTCTCGTGATCCCGGATGAGGGCAAGTCGCTCGAGGCCGGCGCGATCAAGCCCTGGCAGACGGAGAGCTACGAAGAGTGCCAGCGGGACCTGCTGCGCCATTGCCGGAAGCGTGGCGTGCCGACCGATGTGCCCTGGAGGAAGCTGAAGAAAGCCGACCGCGACTGGATCATCGGCGGCGACGCGGAGTGGAGCTGGCACGGCAACCGCGGCGGCTGGTACGGCGTGCAGCGCTTCTTCGACTGGCTCGAGTCGCGCTCCTACAAGATGCACGTGCGCGTGCTGCTGTCGCGCTATCGTTCGTATGACCAGTGCCCGAGCTGCCGGGGCGCGCGGCTCAAGCCCGAGGCGCTGCTGTGGCGCGTCGGCACGAAGGACGACGCCGACGCGGTGCTCGAGCCGAAGCGGCGGTTCAAGCCCACGGGCGCGCAGTTCTCCGATGCGCGGCTGCGGGCGCAGCCCGGGCTCAACATCGCCGACATCATGGGCCTGCCGCTCGCGCGCATGCGCGAGCTCTTCCACCGCGTGCACCTGCCGGCGCCCCTCGATACGGCCTCCGACCTGCTGCTCGACGCGATCCGCGCGCGCACGGACTACCTGGTCGACGTCGGCCTCGACTATCTCACGCTCGACCGCCAGTCGCGCACGCTGTCCGGCGGCGAGGTTCAGCGCATCAACCTGACCACCGCGCTCGGCACCTCGCTGGTCAACACGCTGTTCGTGCTCGACGAGCCCAGCATCGGCCTGCACCCGCGCGACATGGACCGCATCATCGGCGTCATGCACCGCCTGCGCGATGCGGGCAACTCGCTGCTGGTCGTCGAGCACGACGCCAAGGTGATGCAGGCCGCCGACGAGGTGCTCGACATCGGCCCCGGCCCGGGCGAGCGCGGCGGCGAGATCGTCTTCCAGGGCACGCCCGGCGAGCTGTTGCGCGCCGAGGGCTCGCTGACGGCCGACTACCTGACCGGCCAGCGGCGGGTCGTCGGCCCGGAGCGCCTCCCGGAGCCGGGGGCGGCGACCGCCGCGCCGAAGGCGAGCGAGTGCCTGCGCATCCGCGGCGCCGCCGAGCACAACCTGAAGGGCATCGACGTCGACCTGCCGCTGAACCGCATGGTCGTCGTCACTGGCGTCAGCGGCTCGGGCAAGTCGACGCTGATGGCGGACGTGCTCCACCGCGCGCTCGCCGAACTCAAGGGTCACCCGGGCGCGGTGCCCGGTGCGTACAAGGCCATCAAGGGCCACGAGCGCATCGATGACGTCGTGCTCATCGACCAGTCCGCCATCGGGCGCACGACGCGCTCGACACCGGCGAGCTACGTCGGCGCGTTCGACGCCATCCGCAAGGTCTTCGCCGCGCTGCCCGAGGCCAGGGTGCGCGGCTACACGCTCGGCACGTTCAGCTTCAACGCGGGCAACGGGCGCTGCCCGACCTGCGGTGGCAACGGCTTCGAGCACGTCGAGATGCAGTTCCTCTCCGACGTCTACCTGCGCTGCCCGGACTGCGACGGCCGCCGCTTCCGCCGGGAGATCCTCGAGGTCACGCTCGCGCCCTCGGTCGGCTGCGACACGGGCCCGCGCTCGATCGCCGAGGTGCTCGAGATGACGGTCGCGCAGGCGGTCGCGTTCTTCGCCGACTACCCGGAGGTGCTGCGCGGCCTCGAGCCGCTGCAGGCCGTCGGGCTCGGCTACATGGCGCTCGGGCAGGCCGTGCCGACGCTCTCCGGGGGCGAGGCGCAGCGCCTCAAGCTCGCCGGGCGTCTCGCCAAGGCGGGCGGCCGGCGCGGCGCCGAACACCTGCTGTTCATCTTCGACGAGCCGACCACCGGCCTGCACATGGACGACGTCGCCACGCTGCTGCAAGCCTTCCGCCGCCTGCTGGACGCCGGGCACTCGCTCGCCGTGATCGAGCACAACGAGGACGTCATGGCCGCCGCCGACTGGCTCATCGACCTCGGCCCCGAGGGGGGCGACGCCGGTGGCGAGCTGATCGTTGCGGGCCCGCCGGCGGCCGTGATGGCCGAGCCGCGCAGCCACACCGGGCGCGCGCTGCGCGCTCATCTCGGTGTCGGCGGCGACGACGCGGCGCCCGACACCGGGTGCGTCGCCGCGCTGCAGATGCGCGAGGCCCGTGCGGTCGCGGACGGCGTCGAGACGTACGCACTGCCCGACGCCATCGCGATCCACCACGCCCGCGAGCACAACCTCGAGAACGCCGACATCCGCATCCCGCGCGACCAGCTCACGGTGATCACGGGCCTGTCCGGGTCGGGCAAGTCCACGGTCGCGTTCGACATCGTGTTCAATGAGGGCCAGCGGCGCTACCTCGAGTCGCTCAACGCCTACGCCCGGCAGTTCGTCCAGCCCGCCTCGCGCCCGGACGTCGACGCCGTGTTCGGCATCCCGCCCACGGTCGCCATCGAGCAGCGCACCAGCCGCGGCGGGCGCAAGTCGACCGTGGCGACCATGACCGAGATCTACCACTTCCTGCGGCTGCTGTTCGTCAAGCTGGGCACGCAGTACTGCCCCGAGTGCGACGTGCCCATCCAGGAGCAGACGCCGGAGGCGATCCGCGCGCGCATCCTGCGCGAGGCCCGCAACCGCAACGCGGCGCTGCTCGCGCCCATGGTCGTCGCGCGCAAGGGCTACTACACCGATCTCGCCAAGTGGGCGGGGAAGAAGGGCTACCCGAGCCTGCGCGTCGACGGCGCGTACCAGCCCACGGACAACTGGCCACGGCTCGCGCGCCACCACGAGCACGACATCGACCTGCCCGTGGGCATGCTCAAGGTCAACGCGGGCCGCGAGGACGAGCTCGACGCCCTGATCGCGCAGGCGCTCGAGTTCGGCCAGGGCACGATGAAGCTGGTGACGTCGCGCGGCGAGACCATCCTCTCGACCGAGCGCGCCTGCCCGGGCTGCGGGCGCAGCTTCCCTGAGCTCGACCCGCGCCTGTTCTCGTACAACTCGAAGCACGGCTGGTGCGCCGGCTGCTTCGGCACGGGGCTGGCGATCGAGGGCTTCGACGCCGAGCAGACGGGCGAGGAGGGCGCCTGGCTCGAGGAAGACGGGGCGGACGGCGACGAGCCGCGCACCTGCCCCGCCTGCCACGGCCGCCGGCTG
>CAZVFN010000132.1:0-7906 GCA_964626335.1 uncultured Ectothiorhodospiraceae bacterium | reverse complement strand
AGCAGCGTACGGCATGCCTGTGCGCGACCTCAAAAAGGTCGGGTTCCCGGGTGCAAGGGGCAAAGCGCGAAGGGCAGCGGTCAGCAAAGCGGCAGCCCGTTGGGGGTTCCACTAGACTGGGCGGCTCCCCCGGGATGGGCTCGGGTCGGTGCCTCTGACGCAGGCGCGGCACGCTGGCCATCAGCAACTGCGAATACGGATGCGAAGGCTCACGGAAGAACGCCTCCGCACCCGACAGCTCAACGATCCGGCCAGCGTAAATTAGGGCCACGCGGTCACCGAGTTCGCTGGAGGTGGCAACATCGTGGGTAATCAGAATGAAACTGGTGTGAGTACTGCGTTTGATATGCTTGAGTCGGTTCATGATGCTCGCCTGGGTGAGTACATCGAGAGCCGAGGTGGGCTCATCCATGATCACCAGGTCAGGCTCGGTAATAAGCGCCATTGCCAGGACTACGCGTTGGCGCATGCCGCCGGAGAGCTCGAATGGATACCGTTGGAGGAAATCCGCCGACACCCCGACGAGGTCGAATACCTCATGCACGCGCTCCTCGACCCGCTTGCGCGACCAGCCCCGATGGAGCCGTAGTGGCTCAGCGACCTGCTCCCCGACACGCACCACCGGGTTTAGGGCGTTCATCGCTGCCTGCATGACCAGGCCAATACGCTGCCACCGGATCTCGCGACGAAAGCGCTCTTCCGTGTAATCCATCGTCTCCACGCCGTGCACGCGCACCTGACCAGAGAAGTGGTGCACGTTGCGCGGCAGCATCCGTAGCAGTGCCTTCGCTAGGGAGCTCTTGCCGCAGCCCGACTCCCCCAGTAACACCAGCGCCTCGTTCGGTTGCACATCGAAGTCCACGCCATCGACGGCCCGCACTACCCCGCGCTGTGTCCGGTAATGCAAGTGCAGGTCATTGACCTGGAGCAGTGGGGCCCTCACCACGGCTTATAGGCTCCTTAGACGGGGATTGAAGACACGGTCCAAGGCGAAGCCCAGCATCGCAAAGCCGAGGCCAGTCAGCATCAGCAGCACCGCTGGCTCAAGCACCCAGTAGAAGAAGCCGTGGTAGAGCGCACTCTGATTCTGGGCATCGTTGAGGATCTTGCCCCAGGTAGGCAATGACGGGTCACCCAGCCCAAGCAGTGCCAGGGAGGCCTCCAGGAAGACGAATGTCGGAATGAGGGTGACGAAGGTCGGGATGAGTACGGGCAGAATCCGTGGAATCATGTAGCGTAGGATGATTCGGGTATTGCTCGCGCCGTACGCTTGGGCGGCCTCGATATAAGGCGACTCGCGGATCGGCAGCAGCATGGCGCGGTACATCTTGATGCCCGCGCTGAAGATGCCGAGCAGGATGACGACGCCGAGCATGATCCAGATGCTGGTCGAGTACAGCGTGCCGACCATCACGAGGATCGGCAGCAGCGGCAGGATCATGTTGATCTCGGTCAGGCGCTGGATGAGGCCGTCGATCCAGCCGCGGTACCACACCCCGACCGCGGCGATGACCAGCGTCGTCACCGTGGTGCCGGCGGTCGCCAGCAGGCCGAAGGCGAGCGCGATCGGCGTGCCCCACAGCAGTGCGAGCATGAGGTCGCGCCGCTGGTGGTCGGTGCCGGCGAGGCCGTGGACCTGGCCGTAGACCACCAGCTCGGCGTCGAGCTCGGCGTCGGACTCGAACAGGATCGCATCGACCTGGAGCCGGTACTCGCCGGTCGCGACCTTGCTCGCCTCGCCCTCGGCCCGCGGGTCCTCGGCGAACAGCCCGACGTGCGGCACCTCGCCCAGGCGCCGCTGCAGGTCCCAGTTCTGCGAGATCGACAGGCGCTGCTCGCCCGTGACCTGGTAGCTGCCGAGCGGGATCGCGCGCCCGTCCGGCGTGTGCCAGGTCAGGCGCACGAACGGCGCCGTCTGCGCGTAGTCCGCCGACAGGAACAGGTTCAGCTCGCTCGGGAAGCCGCCCGCGTCGTAGTCGAAGGTCAGCGGCATGGCGACGCGTCGCCCGCCCGGGAAGGGCTCGGTCCCGGCGTCGCCCTCGTCCGGCGCGACGGTGAACGTCGTCGGCTGGTTGCCGCCGAGGAGGCGATCGACCCAGACCGGGCCGGCATTGACCGGATTGCGCTGCCAGACCTCGCCGCCACGCCAGCGCTCGATCGCCTCGGAGTACGGGATGGCGATCACCGTGATGACCGACACCAGCACGAGCAGCGCGATCAGGACCGCCCCGGCGATCGCCGACGGGTACTGCCCGATCTGGCGCAGGCCTTCCGTCCAGCGGTTCATGGCCGGAGTCCGGCGTCGGGAGAGACCACCGTTCTAGAACCACGAATGGACACGAATGGACACGAATGCTGGCGCAGGGTACCGATTCGGGCGCGGGCGCTTCGCTGCGGCGCGTCGGGATTGGATACCGCGAGAATGAGTTGGGAGGACGACCGGGCCTCCCGGGTGCCAGCGTCGCTCCACCGATCACCTATGCGCCCCGGAAACAACCCGTGTCCATCCGTGTCCATTCGTGGTTCCACCAGCGCTCGCACCCGCATCATTCCGGCCCCACCCGCACGCGTGGATCGAGGATGGCGTAGAGGATGTCGAGGAGGAACACGGTGACCGCGAGCAGGTACGCGAAGATGACCACGCCGCCGATGATCACGGGCGTGTCGCGGTGGCCGATGGCCTGGAACAGGAGCGTGCCCAGGCCCGGCCAGTTGAACACCTGCTCGAGGATGATCGCCCCGCTCCACAGGCCGATCAGCATCAGCAGGAAGCTGGTGACGATGGGTGCCAGCGTCGGGCGCAGGATGTAGCGGCGCTCGATGCGGCCCTCGGGGAGGCCCTTGGCGCGCGCCATCTCGACGTGGTCCTCGCTCGAGTGGATCAGGAAGAACGTCCGCCACGAGTAGATCGAGATGAAGATCGACGAGATGAACATGGCGGCGACCGGCAGCACCATGTGCTCGAGCACCGACAGTGCATAGGCCCACGGGTCCTGGGGCGGCGGCACCGCGACCATGCCGCCGGCGGGCAGGACCGGGACCACGAAGGCGAACACCAGGATCAGGAAGATGCCGTAGAACCAGCCCGGCGCGGCCGAGCTGGGCGCGAGCCCGATCACGGCGCGGTCGGCCGGGCTGCCGTAGCGCCGCGACAGGCGCAGCGCGACGACCACGGAGACGAAGAACACCAGCAGGTTGGCGGTGCCGAACAGCAGGATCGTCGCCGGCAGGCGCTCGCCGATGATGTCGTAGACCCGGCGCGAGCCGCGGTCGCTGGACATCTGCTCGGCGCGGCCGAGGTTCAGGCGGATCGCCTGGTTGAGGTAGTCGAGGCTGCGCCAGATGAACGGCTCGTCGAGGTTCAGGCGATCGACCTCGAGCTGCACGCGCTCGCTGACGAGCTCGTTGCGCTCCTGCGGCGACATGTCGTTGAAGTCGGGGTTGGCGCGCACCTCCTCGGCGACCCTGCTCTCGATCTGCACGCGGCGCAGCTCGTCCACCTTGCCGCCCATGTTGGCCACGAGGATGGTCAGGTAGACCCCGATCACCACGGTCACGAACAGCGCCAGCAGGCGCTTGCCCATGAACAGGGCCAGGCGCTGAAGATCGCGCGCCATGCCGCCGGAGGCGAGGATGCGGTCCAGCGGGGTGGCCATCAGCGGTGGCGCCCCCGCGATGCGTGCGCGGCACGGATCATCGGGGCGGGATCCGGCATCGTTCGCGGGTTTTCGCGGCGTCGCGGGTGCGCGTCACGAATCTCCGGGACGAGATCCGGCGTGGTCCGGTGGTTCTCGCCAAGACGCGAAGGGCACCAACGGCGCCAGGCGAGCGGGAACATACGCCGGTTGTGACCGGCGCGGTCCCGAGCAGCCGGGGACACCGGCGCGTTCGCGCGCCGGTGAATGCCGGCGGAACGCCCGGGTCGCCGGTGTTCATCACGAATCCCCGGAGTGCGATCCTGCGTGGTGCGTTGGCTCTCGCCAGGACGCGAAGAGCGCCGACGACGCGAAGGGATTACAGGCCCTGTCGGGCGCCGGTCACTGGCGCCCTGCGGGATCAGGCCGTGATCGAACGCCGTTTCTGCCGGCATTGCCTCCGCTTCGCTCCGGCAAAACCGGCCTACGGACGTCTGTGTGCTCTGTGGGCTCAAGCGCCGTCGCGCAGAACGCGATGAACACGTAGGCCGGTTGTGACCGGCGCGGTCGCGGCGCGGCCTGAGTGCCGCTGGGGTCGGGCGCCGGTCGATGCCGGCGCAACGTCCGGGTCCGGGGTGCTCGTCCCAAGTGCTCGGCATCACCGCGGAGGAGCGCACCGGTGTCGAGCGCCTCGAGGACCGATCTCCCATGGGGGACTCCGCGCTCTCCGCGACGCCGCGAGAACCCAACATCCACCGGTCCCGAGGCCGCCCCGCTCCGATCCCCTGCAGCGTCATTCGCCCGCCCCCGAATCCGCCGGCAGCGTGGCGAAGGCGTGCGAGGCGAAGCGCGGCAGCGCGACCGCGTTCGACTTCACCGTGATCTCGAGGCGATTGGCGCCGGTGCCGAGCGCCCGGATCTGCGCGTCGCCGATCGCGACGGTCCATTCGCCCTCGCCGCTCGGTTCGGCCCGGCCCTTGGCCTCGAGGGCACCGCTGCTGTCGAGCAGGAGATATTCGACGCGGTCGATGTCGTCGGCCGGGTACGGCTTGCCGTCGTGGCTGATCGCGACCGTGAAACGCGCGGACTGGTCCGGTTGCACCGTCATCGGCCCGTCGACGGACAGGGCCGGGATCCGGGGCTCGCTGAAGCGCAGCCACTTGTCCCCCGGATCGGGGAAATCCGCGTAGCGGCGCATCACCAGCGAGCCGGCGACGGGGTAGACCGCATGGAGGTAGAACGGGCCCGCGCCGATCCAGTAGTGGCCGCGCTCGTCGCGCCACTCGCCCAGGGCCTCGTAGCGCGCCCGTGGCCCGCCCTCGCGGGTCATGTCGCCGAGCGTGCCGGCGAACGGGACCCAGCCGGCGTCGAGCGCCTCGCGCCGGTGGCGGTCGAGCACGGGCAGGCTCGGCCCGGAGACCAGGCTCAGCCAGGTGCGCTGCTCGCGGTCGGCCTTGTCCGAGGAGAACGCCAGCTCGCCGCTCTGCTCGGCGCGGACGCCGAGTGCGAGCGTGTGCCAGGGCTCCACCGAGGGCGCGCGGGCGGCGACGATCGTCTCGGCATCCGGGAAGATCTGGTCGCTGTAGACCTCCACGACCAGCGGCTCGCGCGCGACGATGCGCAGGCCGCGGAAGCGTCGCTGGAAGTTCTGGAATGACGGCACGTGGCTGCGGTCGTGGAGCGGGCTGTCCTCGTCCGCGCGCGCGAACTGCAGGATGTAGGGCAGCACCAGGTCGGCGAGCGACATGCGGGCGCCGTCGTGCCACTGCCGCTCCAGGTAGCCGTCCTCGTAGCGGATGCGGGTGCGCGTGCGCGCGGTCAGACCCTCGGGGTGCTTTTCGCCGACCGTGATCCAGCGATTGTCCTCGCTGTCCCAGTCGATCCAGGCATCCCCGGGCACGGTGATCTCGCTCGCGCGCTCGAGCGTGAGCCAGTCGTGGTTGCGCTGCACGGGCGCGCCCTCGACCACCGTGACCTCGGCCCCGGCGATCCGCTGCGGCCAGTAGAGGCCGGTGAAGGGATCGGGCAGCACCGGCGCATCCTGGGTCGCGCGGATCATCATGGTGTCGTAGAGCCAGTTGGTGCCCGCCACCGGGTTCCAGGGCTCGGTCAGCACGGTCGGTGAGGACACGATCATGTCGCCACCCACCCGGCCCTCGTAGCGCAGGGTGTACGGCCACAGGCGCGAGCCGGCCAGGCCGCCCGCGAGATCCATCGCCAGCGACACATCCGCGGCATACGGCCACACGTTGAGGCCGTCGGCGAGCCAGATGCGCGCCGAGTTCTCCATGGACAGCCGCAGCGCGCGCTCCATCATCGCCTGGCGCTCCGCGCGCGAGGCGTAGTCGCGCCGCGCGAGGCGCTGCGCGAGCTCGCTGAAGGCCTCGCCGGGCTCGTACGCCTGCCACAGCGGTGACGGGCGGCCCTCGGGCGTGTAGTAGCTGGAGAAATTCTGCGCCTGGTCGCGGTTGATGACGGTCGAGACCCAGCCCCCGGTGTAGATGTGCCAGCGACCGGCGGCCGGGTCGCTGGCGAGCCAGATCGGCCCCGCCTGGTCGGCCGTGCGATACATGCGCTCGGTGGCGAAACCGATTTCCTCCAGGCGGTTGGCGACGTAATCGCCGACCTGCTTGCGCGCATCCTCGGTGCGGATGAGGAGCTTGATGCGCACCGGCTTGCCGTCGTGGTGCCAGCGCCCGTCGACGCGCTTCGCCCCGAGCGCCTTCATCTCGCGCGTGATGACCTCGGCCGCCTTCCGCGGCCTGTGCCCGTACTTCAGCTCGAGCCCGCGCGCGACGTCGGCCAGGCGCGCGTAGTCGGGGAAGGCGGTCGACAGGGGCAGGTAGCGGGGCTCGGCGAGGCCGCCGTAGAGCTCGTTGGCGATGTAGGCGCGATCGACCAGCCAGTTCATGGCCTCGCGGATCGCGTGCACGGCGAACGGGTTGAGCTGGCCGTCGCCGAACTCGGGGCCGGACGGGTTGAGCGTGAGCTCGACCGAGGAGCCGTAGGAGATGTCGAAGTCGGCGTGGCGCGACTGGCGCAGCTGCTGGTAGACCGTCTTGTTGGTCACGCCCTGGGCGAACACGTCGCGGCTGCCCGCCTCGATGCGCCCGACGGCCTTGCCGGGGTTGCCCTCCTCGGTGAACACGACCTGGTCCACCAGCGCCCCGCGGCGCTCCGCCGGATCGCCCGCCGTTCCCGTGTCGCGCTCGCCCTGGCCCCGGGTCGGCTTCGCCGCGGGCTCGGGCCAGAGCGCGACCGCCAGGGCGAGTGCGATCACGACCAGCGCGACGACCAGGTAGCGGATGCCGTGTCTCACCGTCGGTCAGCCTTCCCGTGGATTGGGCGGACTGCCGGCGCATGTCGCCGGCGCGAAACCCGGATGCTACCGGTATCGGGCGGGGGTGGGCGAATTTTCGGGGATGAGCGGGCGCCCGGCGCAACGCCGGGCGGGCCGAGCCGATGTCACGGCTCCGCGGCCATCCAGATCGGCTGGCGGCGCCGACCCCAGCTGCCCGGGCGCCCGCCGAACACGCCGGCACAGCGCGTGCCGCAGTTCAGGCAGTGGCCGCTGGCGTCCATGCGCCACTCGGAGAGCTCGTACCAGTCGCGCCCGATCAGGCGCTCGCCGCAATGATGGCAGTAGGTGCTCTGGCCCTTCTTGTCGAAGGTGTTGCCGGTGTAGGCGTAGCGGATGCCGTGATCGAGCGCGATCCGGCGCGCCCGTGACAGCGTCTCCGGCGGCGTGCGCGGGTAGTCGAGCATCTTGAAGTCGGGATGGAACGCCGTGAAGTGCAGCGGCACGTCGTCGCCGATTTCGTCGCGGACCCACTCGACCAGGTTCGTGATCTCCTCGTCACCATCGTTCTCGCCCGGGATCAGCAGCGTGGTCAGCTCGAACCACACGTCGGTCTCGAAGCGCAGGTAGCGGATCGTGTCGAGCACGGGGCCGAGCGCCGAGCCCGTGAGCTTCTTGTAGAAGCGCTCGGTGAATGCCTTGAGGTCGATGTTCGCGGCATCCATGCGCGCATAGAACGCCTCGCGCGGCTCCGGGCAGACGTAGCCCGCCGAGACCGCGACCGCGTTGATGCCGCGCTCGTGGCAGGCATCGGCGATATCGATCGCGTACTCGTGGAAGATCACCGGGTCGTTGTAGGTGAACGCGATGCTCTGGGCGCCGAGGCGCTCGGCGGCCACGGCGATCGCCTCGGGCGACGCGCTGTCGGCCAGCGTGTCCATCTGGCGCGACTTGCTCATGTCCCAGTTCTGGC
>CAZVFN010000131.1:5969-7973 GCA_964626335.1 uncultured Ectothiorhodospiraceae bacterium | reverse complement strand
GCCTGCGCGACTGGGGGGTCTCGCGCCAGCGCTACTGGGGCGCGCCCATCCCGGTCATCCACTGCGAGGCCTGCGGCGCCGTGCCCGTGCCCGCCGAGGACCTGCCCGTGACGCTGCCCGAGGAGATCGAGATCCCCGACAGCGGCGGCTCCGTGCTCAAGCAGGACGCGTCGTTCTACGCGACCACCTGCCCGCGCTGCGGCGCCGACGCGCAGCGCGACACGGATACCTTCGACACCTTCTTCGAGTCGTCCTGGTACTTCGCGCGCTACGCCTGCGCCGACAACCACGAAGCGATGCTCGACGAGCGCGCCGACTACTGGCTGCCCGTGGACCAGTACGTCGGCGGCATCGAGCACGCCATCCTGCACCTGCTGTACGCGCGCTTCTTCCACAAGCTGATGCGCGACGAGGGCCTGGTGCACTCCGACGAGCCGTTCACCAACCTCCTGACGCAGGGCATGGTGCTCAAGGACGGCGCCAAGATGTCCAAGTCGAAGGGCAACACGGTCGACCCGCAGGCGATGATCGACTCGGTCGGCGCGGACACGGTGCGCCTGTTCATCATGTTCGCCGCGCCGCCCGAGCAGACCCTGGAGTGGAGCGACGCCGGCGTCGACGGCGCCCACCGCTTCCTCAAGCGCCTCTGGAAGGCCGTCCACGAGCACCTGCAGGCCGGGGCCGTGGATACGCGCGTGCGCGCCCCCGCCGACCTCGGCGAGGCGCACAAGGCGCTGCGGCGCAAGCTGCACGAGACGCTCGCCAAGGTCACCGACGACATGGCGCGGCGCTATACCTTCAACACGGCCGTCGCCGCGATCATGGAACTGATGAACGAGCTCGCCAGCGCCGACGACGGTACCGCCGCCGGCCACGCCGTGCAGCGCGAGGTCCTCGACCACGTCGTGCTCATGCTCGCTCCCATCGTCCCGCACATCTGCGAGGCCCTGTGGCGCGAGCTCGGCCACGAGCAGCCGGTCTCGGAACGGGCCTGGCCGGGCGTCGACGAGGACGCGCTCGTGCGCGAGCGCATCGAGCTGGTGGTGCAGGTCAACGGCAAGCTGCGCGACCGGGTCGCCGTGGCCGCCGACGCCGCCGAGGACACGATCCGCGAGGCGGCGCTCGCCGCTGAGAACGTGCGCCGCCACGTCGAGGGCCGCGACGTGCGCAAGGTGATCGTCGTGCCCGGCAAGCTCGTCAACGTCGTGGTCGCCTGAGGCGGTGTCGCCGAGCGCCCCGTGCCGGCTGCTCGCGGCGCCGCTGCTGGCGGCCGTCGTGCTGCTGCCCGCCGCCTGCGGCTGGCACCTGCGCGGCAGCTACGCCATGCCGCCCACGCTCGTGCCGATCGCGGTCGAGGGCGAGGGCATCGCGGGCGAGCTGCGCGACAGCCTGCGACGCACCGGCGCGCTCGACGGCGGCGAGCCCGCCAGCCGCGTCGAGATCCTCGAGCAGAACCAGGACCGGCGCGTCGTGTCCGTCGACGCCGACGGCAAGGTCAACGAGTACGAGATCCGCTACGACGTGCGCTGGCAGCTCACGGCCTCCGGCGACGACGGCACCGGCCAGCGTGTGCTCATCGCGCCGCAGACCCTGCAAGCCAGCCGGACGTACGATTTCGATTCGGGGTCGGTGCTGTCCAAGTCGGACGAGGAAGAGACGCGCATCGAGGAGATGCGCGACGACATCGCCCAGCAGATCCTGTTCCGCCTGCAGGGCTGGAAGGCGCCGCCCGCGAGCGAGGACACGGGCACCACGACCGAATAGCGGCATCGGCGCCCGGTGCGCCGGCGGTGCGCGCATTCGCCGGTCGGCGGCGTCGCGCCTGGCCTTGCCGGAGCGGCTCCGTCCTCGCGGGACGGGTCCGCCCGGGGGGCGGTGCAGCCCGGTTCGCGGGCGGGCCGCTCCTGCAGGCCCAGCAGCCAGGCAAGCCCGCAGGCGCGTTGTCGGGGGCCGCTCGAACGCGCCCGATGCCCCCCGGAACAGCCCGAGGCGCGCGCGCCACCG
>CAZVFN010000131.1:0-5869 GCA_964626335.1 uncultured Ectothiorhodospiraceae bacterium | reverse complement strand
GCGCCTGCACCGTGGCGGCTGGCCCGGTGCCTCGACGCGACGCCACCGCCGTCTTCCATGGCCCGACGTGACGCCGTCACGCGCGCCTCCCGTCCCTTCGCGCGGTCCCCCGGAAGCGTCTACACTGCCGCCATCGAGGCACCTCCCGCACGGCGCCCGCGCGAGCGCGGGCGACGCCCTGGCCGCGGGGCCACAACGAACGATCACAACGGATGCCATCCACGATGACAGCCAATGCGCACGCGGGCCTTTGCCCGGTTCTCCTCGCCGGCGGCTCGGGCACGCGCCTGTGGCCCCTGTCGCGCCGCGCCTGTCCGAAGCAGTTCGTGCCGCTGCTGAGCGAGGGCAGCCTGTTCGCCGCCACCGTCGATCGCCTGGGCGGCCTGGACCACTGCCCCCCGATGGTGGTCTGCAACGAGCAGCATCGCTTCCTCGTCGCCGAGGAGCTGCGCGCGGCCGACAGCCCCGATGCCACGATCCTGCTGGAGCCGGACGGCCGCAATACCGCGCCGGCGATCGCGCTCGCGGCGCTCGAGGCCGTCGCCGGCGACGACGACCCGATCCTGCTGGTGCTGCCGGCCGATCACGTGATCACCGACGGCGATCGCTTCGCCGAGGCGGTGGTCGCCGCCCGGGAGGCGGCCGCGGACGGGGCGCTGGTGACGTTCGGTATCGAGCCGACGGCGGCGGCGACCGGCTACGGCTACATCCGTGCGGCGGCCGGAGACGGGGTCCGCTGCGTCGAGGCCTTCGTCGAAAAGCCGGACCGGGCGACGGCCGAGCAGTACGTCGCGGACGGCCGCTACTACTGGAACAGCGGCATGTTCGTCTTCCGGGCGAGCAAGCTCCTGGAAGAGCTCGAGCGCCATGCGCCCGCCATCCTCGAGGCGGTGCGCGCCGCGCACGCCGGGCGCAGTGCCGACCGGGACTTCCTGCGCTACGGCGAGGCCGCGTTCCGGGCTTCGCCGTCGGAGTCCATCGACTATGCCGTGATGGAGAAGACGGATCGCGCCGTCGTGGTGCCGTTCGCTGGCGCCTGGAGCGACGTCGGCTCCTGGCAGGCGCTGTGGGAGGCCGGTATCGCGCGCGGCGACGGCGATACGCAGGGCAATGTCGCGCGCGGCGATGTCATCACCCGCGAGGTGAACGACTCGTACCTCCACGCCTCGCATCGACTGGTCGCCGCGGTCGGCATGTCCGGTTATGCCGTGGTCGAGACCGCGGACGCGGTGCTCGTCGCCCCGTGCGAACGGGCCGAGGAAGTCAAGAAACTCGTCGAGCAGCTGGAGGCGGACGGGCGGGCCGAGAAGGACGAGCACCGGCGCGTGTTCCGCCCCTGGGGCAGCTACGAGGGCATCGACCGCGGCGAGCGCTTCCAGGTCAAGCGCATCGTGGTCAAGCCCGGCGGCACGCTGTCGCTGCAGATGCACCACCACCGCGCCGAGCACTGGGTGGTGGTGCGCGGCACCGCCCGCGTGACTTCGGGCGAGCACGGCTTCCTGCTGTCCGAGAACGAGTCGACGTACATCCCCATCGGCACGGTGCATCGCCTGGAGAACCCCGGCCAGATCCCGCTCGAGCTGATCGAGGTCCAGTCCGGCAGCTACCTGGGCGAGGACGACATCGTGCGCTTCGAGGATCAGTACGGGCGCTAGGAGCCTGCCCGGGCAACCCGCCGGACCGACCCGCAATCGAGCCCGTGGACGCGTTTTCGAGCCGGCCTCGAACGCGCGCATCGACGCAGCGGTTGCGACAACGGGGATCCCGGCGCGGGGCGATGTCGCGCCGGCCAGGTTCAGTGCTGGCGGGCGCGGAGCGCGGGAGGAGAGCGAGCGGATGCCGCGATGCCGGATCGGCGGGGTCGCGAAACCCGGGTGGGCCTCCCGAGGCGAGCCGGCGCCGGCCCGATCAGATCCAGCCCTGCCAGCGGTACCAGAGCAGCCCGACGTACTCGTGCAGCGCACGCCCGGATTGCCAGAAGGCGGCCGCGTCCGGCAGCCACGCGTATTCGTCGACGCCCCGGGCGTGCGTGACCTCGTAATCGGTCGGGGCGGGGAACGCCTCGATGCCGGCCCGGCGGAAGGTGGCCAGCGCGCGCGGCATGTGCATGGCCGAGGTCACCAGCAGCACCGAGGTCAGGTCGCGCTTCTCGAGCCGGGCGTGCACCACCTGGGCGTCGGTGAACGTGCGCCGGCTGCGCCCCGGGGCGACGACGGCCTCGCCCGGCACGCCCAGCCGCTGCAGCACGTCGCCCGCCGCAGCGGCGGCGGTGGGCCCGGCGTCGAGGAACGGCCGCGCGCCCGTGACGATGACCAGCGGCGCCTTGCCGGCGCGGTAGAGCTCGGCGCCGAACCAGATGCGATCGGCCCCCTGCAGCAGGTTGTGGCCCGGGCGAGGCGTGGCCTGCGGGCTGACCCCGCCCCCCAGCACGACGATCGCGTCGACCGGTGGCAGGTCGTCGGCGTCGCGCGGCTCGAAGCGGGCCTCGAGCGAGCGCGCCAGCGCCTGGGCGGCGAACGGGGTCGCCAGCGTCCAGGTCCAGGCGAGGGCGACGAGCAGGACGACGAGCGCGGCGCGGCTGCCGCGGAACAGCAGCAGCACCACGGCGATCGCCAGAAGGGCGAGCGTGGCCGTCAGCGGGTTGGCGAGCTGGCTCAGCACGGTGGCTTCGGGCGGGGCCGGTCCGGTGCGCGGCGCGCGCCGATCGGCACCGTCGCCGCGCTCAGCGCTTGGTGATGTCGGTGTAGTCGCGCCGGGCGGCGCCCGTGTAGAGCTGGCGCGGGCGGCCGATGCGCAGCTCCGGATCCTCCATCATCTCGTTCCAGTGCGCGATCCAGCCGACGGTGCGCGCCATGGCGAAGATGACGGTGAACATGTTCAGCGGGATGCCCATCGCGCGCAGGATGATGCCGGAGTAGAAGTCGACGTTCGGGTAGAGCTTGCGCTCGACGAAGTAGTCGTCCTCGAGCGCGATGCGCTCGACCTCCATCGCCGTCTCGAACAGCGGCCGGTTCTCGTTGTCCTCGCCGAGCTCGTCGAGCAGGTCGTGGCAGGCGCCGCGGATGATCTTCGCGCGCGGGTCGTAGTTCTTGTAGACGCGGTGGCCGAAGCCCATCAGCTTGAACGGATCGTTCTTGTCCTTGGCCCGCTTCATGAAGTCGTTGACGGTCGCGTCCGAGTTGGTGATCTCGTCGAGCATGTTGATCACGGCCTCGTTGGCGCCGCCGTGGGCCGGGCCCCAGAGCGAGCCGATGCCCGCGGCGAGCGAGGCGAACGGGTTGGCGCCGGAGCTCGAGACCAGGCGCACGGTCGAGGTCGAGGCGTTCTGCTCGTGGTCGGCGTGCAGGATCATGATGAGCTCGAGCGCGCGCACGAACACCGGGTTCGCGTGGTAGGGCTCGGCCGGCACGGCGAACATCATGCGCAGGAAGTTCTCGACGAACCCGAGGTGGTTCAGCGGGTAGAGGAACGGCTGGCCCTGCGAGTACTTGTAGGCGTAGCTCGCCATCGAGGGCATCTTCGCGATCAGGCGATGCGCGCAGATCTCGCGGTGGTCGGGATCGGTGATGTCGATCTTGTCGTGGTAGAACGCCGACAGGGCCGCAGTGGTCGTCTCCATGATCGCCATCGGGTGCGCGTCGTGGCGAAAGCCCTCGTAGAAGCGGCGCAGCGCCTCGTGGACCATGCTGTGGTGCTTGATCGAGTTGTCGAACCAGTCCATCTGCTGCTGGTCCGGCAGCTCGCCGTAGAGCAGCAGGTAGCAGACCTCGAGGTAGCAGGAGTGATTGGCGAGCTGCTCGATCGGGTAGCCGCGATACATCAGGATGCCGTTCTCGCCGTCGATGTAGGTGATCGCGCTGCTGCAGCTCGCGGTGGTGGCGTAGCCCGGGTCGTAGGTGAATGCGCCGCCGTCCTTCGGCATGCTCCGGACATCGATGCAGGGCGTGCCGTAGGTGCCGGTGTAGACGGGCAGCTCGGCCGTGGTGCCGTCGGCCCGGGTCAGCTTGGCCGATTCTCTTGCATCGTTCGCCATGTCGGTTCTCCTTTGAAGCGCAATCGAGGGCCGCGCGCTGATCACCCCCGCGCCGCGATCGGGCGGGGTGCGCTGCGGGACGGGAGCGGCCGCGGGGTCGCGGCCGCCCGATCGACGATGCGCGCCATCGTATCACCATCCCCGGGTGCCTCCACCCCCGCGGGTACGCCCGCCGGGGCCCGACGCCGTGCCCGCGGGACGTCGCGGACGGGTTGCCTCGTTGCCGAAACTGTATATAATCACAGACATCACTGTACGGGAATACAGCTATGGATGACCTGACGCCGCGCCAGCGCGAGATCCTGGACCTGATCCGTGACCGCGTCGAGACACGCGGTGCGCCGCCGACGCGCGCCGAGATCGCGCGCGAGCTCGGGTTCCGCTCGGCCAACGCGGCCGAGAGCCACCTGCGGGCGCTCGCGCGCAAGGGCGCGATCGAGCTCACGCCGGGCTCGTCGCGCGGCATCCGCCTGGCCGCGGCCGCGGAGCCCGGGTTGCCGCTGGTGGGCCGGGTCGCGGCGGGCGCGCCGCTGCTCGCCGCCGAGAACCTGGAGGGGCGCTACCGCGTCGATCCGGCGCTGTTCCACCCGCGCGCGGACTACCTCCTGCGGGTGCGCGGCGACAGCATGCGCGAGGTCGGCATCCTCGACGGCGACCTGCTGGCGGTCCACCGCGCGGCGGAAGCGGACAACGGCCAGATCGTGGTCGCCCGCGTCGAGGACGAGGTCACGGTCAAGCGCCTGCGGCGCGCGGGCCACCGCGTCGAGCTGATCGCCGAGAACCCGGATTACGCGCCCATCGAGATCGACCTGCGCGACCGGGAGCTCGTGCTCGAGGGCCTGGCCGTCGGCGTGGTGCGGACCACGCCCGAGGGCGGCTGAAGCGCGGTCGCCGTGGCCGGTATCGGGCCACGGGCCCCGACGCCGATTCGCGAGCAAGCTCGCTCCCACAGGCAGGGACTGGGCCGCGGTTGGGTTGTTCGACCGGACAGGAGCGGGCCTGAGCCTGTCCGCCGCCGAGCTGTTGGCACCCGGCCGGCCGGACCAGGCGCTGCCCTCGGTCGGCACGGGCTGAAACGGGCGTCCCTGCGGGCTGCTCGGCCCGGTGGGAGCGAGCTTGCCCGCGAAGGGGCCGGATTGCCCCGGCGACGGACATCGGCCCCGGCCATGGGTTTGCCCGATGGTGTCCGTAGGCGCGTCTTCGCCGACAGGTGAATGCGCGCCTCCGGGCCTCCTCGCGATGAACGCGACCCGGTGAGCGGCACCGATTCACCATCCGCGTGGCATGGGACGCGCACGCCTTGTTCGACGCACCGGCCCGGCTCTTGCGGAACCCCGGGCGCGGGCGCAGACAGCGGAGTTCCGTCATGGAACAGGAGCGATCGAATCTCGACCCGGCCCTGCAGCGCCTGCTGACGCGACCCGACATCTGGCAGGGCCAGGGCCACGGCGGCCACGGCGACGGCGAGGCCACCGGTTTCGCGGGCCTGGATCGGACCCTGCCCGGCGGCGGCTGGCCGCGCGCGGCGCTGACCGAGCTGCTACCCGAGCGCGCCGGCATCGGCGAGCTGCGCCTGCTGATGCCGGTGCTGTCGCGGCTGTCGCGCGGCGCGCGCTGGGTCGCCTGGATCGACCCGCCGCACGTGCCCCATGCCGCCGGCCTGCACGCCTGCGGCGTGGACCTGGCGCACACGCTGGTGGTGCACCCGCGCGAGGCGAACGAGCGCCTCTGGGCGCTCGAGCAGGCGCTGGGCTCGGGCACCTGCGCGGCCGTCGTCGGCTGGCCCGGCCGGCTCGACGCGAAGGCCTCGCGCCGCCTGCAGCTGGCGGCCGAGCG
>CAZVFN010000130.1:0-8012 GCA_964626335.1 uncultured Ectothiorhodospiraceae bacterium | reverse complement strand
GAGGCCGGTCGCGTCGAGGCGCGCCGGCCCCTGCGCCACTGCCTCGACGTGCTCGCGCAGCACCTGGTCACGCTCGCGGCCGGCGGCGGCCTCGACGCCGCCAATGCGCGCACCGAGGTCGAGGACACCGCCGGCTTCCGCGGTCTCGCGGAGCGCGACTGGCAGTGGGTGCTCGACTTCGTCAGCCGCGGGGGCGCGGCCCTGCAGGCCTACCCCGACTTCCGGCGGGTCGTCGATCGCGGCGATGGCCGCTTCGAGGTCGCGAATCGCCGCATCCTGCAGCGCCACCGCATGGCCATCGGCACGATCACGGCCGACGCGGCGATGGCGGTGCGCTTCGTGCGCGGCGGGCGGATCGGCACGATCGAGGAGGGGTTCATCAGCCGCCTGCGCCCGGGCGACGTGTTCCTGTTCGGCGGGCGCATGCTCGAGCTCGCCCGCGTGCGCGACCTGACCGCGTACGTGCGCCTCGCATCGCGGCGCACGAGCGCGGTGCCGCGCTGGCAGGGCGGGCGCATGCCGCTGTCCGGCGAACTTGCCGACGCCATGCGCGAGCTGCTCGCCGACTACGCGGCGGGCCGACCCTACCCGCCCGAGCTCGACGCGCTGCGGCCCCTGCTCGACCTGCAGCGGCGCTGGTCCGCGCTGCCGGTGCCGGGCTGCCTGCTCGCCGAGACGGTGCGCTCGCGCGAGGGCGTGCACCTGTTCGTCTACCCGTTCGCCGGGCGCGCGGCCCACGAGGGCCTGGCCGCGCTGGTCGCCTGGCGGCTGTCGCGGCGGGCGCGCGCGACGCTCCACACGGCGGTCAACGACTACGGGTTCGAGGTGGTGGGCCGCGGCCTCGAGCCGCCCACCGGCGCTGCCCTGCACGCCCTGCTGCTGCCCGGCGACGACCTCGCCGCGGAGATCGAGGCCTGCCTGAACGCCGGCGAGATGGCGCGCCGGCGCTTCCGCGAGATCGCGCGGATCGCCGGCCTCGTGTTCCAGGGCTATCCCGGGCGCGGCAAGAGCGCGCGCCAGCTCCAGGCCAGCAGCGGGCTGGTCTACGACGTGCTCGCCCGTCACGACCCCGGCAACCGGCTGCTGGACCAGGCCGCGCGCGAGGCCCTGGAGAACGAGCTCGAGGGCGAGCGCCTGCGGTCCGCCACCGAGGCGATGGCGGCCGCCGAGTTGGTCCACCAGGAGCCGCCCCGCCTGACCCCGCTGGCGTTCCCGCTCTGGGCCGAGCGCGTCCAGCACCGCGTATCGAGCGAACCCTGGGTCGAGCGCGTGCAGCGCATGGTCGAACGCCTCGAGCGCGCCGCGCCGAAGCGGGCGGGGGCATCCTGATACGTGCGGGCCGGTCGTCGCCGAGGCGCGCATGGCACCAGGCTGCGCGAAGCGGGGTATGGTCCTCTCGCGGGTGTCGCGGCGTCGCGGAGTCGCGAAGGACGCAGACTGTACTCGAAGAACGGAGGCCGGCTTTGCCCGGCGCAGCGCAAGCGGATCCGGCGCGCACTGCGATCATCGTGCCGGACAGTGCCGGGATTCGCTTTCGGCGAAAGCCGACCTCCGTCATTCTTGATCTGCGGTCCCCGCGACGCCGCGCGAACCCGGATTACCTTGATTGACCTTGGCGATCCTGGGCGGACTTCGCGCCCTGGCGAGCACCACAACCCGGGCATGAAGAAGCCCGAAAGAGGAGGCCGATGCCCCCGGAGCCGCTGACGATCGAATGCGCGGGCGAGACGCTGCGCCTGCACCCGGAGCGGGCACTCGAGTGGCCGCGGCGCTCGACGCTGTTCGTCGCCGATCCGCATTTCGGCAAGGACGCCTACTTCCGCCGGAGCGGGATCGCGATGCCGCAGGGCACGCTCGCCGACGACCTGGCGCGCCTGGACGCGCTGCTGGCGCGCAGCGGTGCCGAGCGCCTGGTGATGCTGGGCGATGTCGTGCACGCGCGGCCGGGCCCCGGGGCGGACTGGCCGGCGGAAGTGGCGGCCTGGCGGGCACGTCACCCGGCCATGGCGTGGCTGGCGATCGCGGGCAATCACGACGCGGGGTTCGTACCGCCGCCCGACTGGGCGCTGGACTGGCGCACGGCGCCGATGGCCGAGGCCCCCTTCGTGTTCGCCCACGAGCCCGGCCGGGACGCCCGTGGCCGTGTCCTGGCGGGGCACTGGCATCCGGTGGTGCGCCTGCGGCAGGGGCGCGATTCGCTGCGCCTGCCCGTGTTCGCCTTCGGCGGGGACCGGGTCGTGCTGCCGGCGTTCGGCAGTTTCACCGGCGGTGCCGCGCTCGCGGACGCCGCGCTCCACTGTTACGCCGCGGTCGAGGACCGGGTGATCGCGCTGCCCCGGACGGGGCGATTGCGGCCCGCCACTGAAGGACTGCTGCCGTGACCCGCGTCACCCTCGTCCTCGGCGATCAGCTTACCCCCACCGTCGCCGCCCTGCGCGCGGGCGATCCCCGTGACGACGTCGTGCTGCTCGCGGAGGTGGCCGCCGAGGCGACGTACGTCGCCCACCACAGGCAGAAGATCGCCCTCGTGTTCGCCGCCATGCGCCACTTCGCGAGCGAGCTTCGCCACGCCGGATGGCACGTCGACTACGTCACGCTGGACGATCCCGGCAACACGGGCACGCTCGCGGGTGAGCTCGCGCGGGCCGTCGAGCGCCACGGCGCCGCGGCCGTGCACGTGACCGAGCCCGGCGAGTGGCGCCTCGCGCAGGACCTCGACGCATGGAGCGCGCGCCTCGGCGTGCCGGTGCACCGCCATCCCGACGACCGTTTCCACTGCGACCCCGGGGACTTCGCTTGCTGGGCGGAGGGGCGCAAGCGCCTGCGCATGGAGGACTTCTACCGGGCCATGCGCCGCGGGCACGACGTGCTGATGGACGCCGACGGGCCGGCCGGCGGCCAGTGGAACTACGACAGTGCCAACCGCAGCCCGCTGCCCCGCGACGGCCCGGACATCCCCGCGCCGCCGCGCTTCGAGGCGGACGCGACCACGAGCGAGGTGCTGGCGCTGGTCGACGAGCGCTTCGCCGACCACTTCGGCACGCTCGAGACCTTCGGCTGGGCGGTCAGGCGCGCCGATGCCGAGCGCGCGCGCGACCATTTCATCGAGCACGCGCTGCCGCGCTTCGGCGACTACCAGGACGCGATGCGCACGGGCGAGCCCTGGCTCTTCCACAGCGTGCTCTCGCCCTATCTCAACCTCGGGCTGCTGGAGCCGCGCGACCTGGTGGCACGCGCCGAGGCGGCGTGGCGCGCCGGTCATGCGCCGTTGAACGCCGTTGAGGGTTTCGTGCGCCAGATCCTCGGCTGGCGCGAGTTCGTGCGCGGAATCTACTGGCTGTGCATGCCGGACTACGCCCAGCGCAACGCCCTCGGTCACGAGCGCCCGCTGCCCGGGTTCTACTGGACCGGCGAGACGGACATGCGCTGCCTGCACGAGGCCATTGCGGCCACGCGCGACCACGCCTACGCCCATCACATCCAGCGCCTGATGATCACGGGCAACTTCGCCCTGCTCGCCGGCATCGAGCCGTCCGAGGTCTGCGACTGGTATCTCGTCGTCTACGCCGATGCCTACGAGTGGGTCGAGCTGCCGAACACCCTCGGCATGGCGCTGTACGGCGACGGCGGTCTGCTCGCATCGAAGCCGTATGCCGCGGGCGGCAAGTACATCGATCGCATGTCGGACTACTGCAGGCACTGCCGCTACAACGTCCGGCAGAACACGGGCGACGATGCCTGCCCGTTCAACGCGCTCTACTGGCACTTCCTGATGCGCCACCGCGAGCGCCTGGGCGGCAACCACCGCCTGCGCATGCCCTACCGCAACCTCGACCGGATGGACGAGACGAAGAAGCGCGCCCTCTGGGAGCGCGCCGAGGCATTCCTGTCACGCCTGGACAGCGGCGCACGCGTCTGAGCTCGATCCGGCGGGGTTGGGGTCCTTGCCAAGGCGTGACCCCGTGGCAAGGGGCCGGCAGGGGAAGGAAGCCGGTGCCCGCCCCGCGGGACGGGCACCGGCGGGCCGGGCGCAGCCGATCAGTAGGCGTGGTCTCGCCCTTCGGCCTTGGCCCGCTCGCGGGCACTCGGGTTGACCGACGGCCGGAAGGGCATGTCGGCGACCTGGGCGTGGACCGGGTGCCCCGGTTTCGGCTGATACTCCTCCGGCAGCCAGGCCACGAACTCGGTGCCGAGCTCGGCCTCTTCCACCGGCACATAGGCCAGGGCGATGTTCACCTCCAGCTCGGGCGAGTACCAGGGCGAGGTGATCCAGCCGCAGGGCTCGCTTTGGTCGTCCTTGGCGACCAGCCAGAAGTCGGGCGCATAGTCCTCGATCGGCTTGCCGCCGATCTTCAGTCCGACCAGCTGATGCCTGTAGGGCGGATTGCCCTGCTTGACCTGATCGCGGATCTCCTCGAGGGCCTTCTTGCCGATGTAATCCGCTTCCTTGGTCTTCGGCACCATATGGCCGAGATTGCACTGGAAGGGGGTGGTCTCGTGGTCGAGATCCTGGCCGTACGACAGGATGCCGGCGGCGATCCGGCGATGGTGCGCGGGCGCGATGACCATCAGGTTGTGCTTCTCACCGGCATCGAGGATCGTGTGCCAGACCGTCTCCGCGTTCACGGTCGAGTCGTAGGCATAGACCTCGTAACCCTTCTCCCCGGAGAAGCCGGTCTGCGAGATGATCACGTCCACGCCCCCGACCTGCCCGCTCATGAGGCCGTAGTACGGCACATCGCGCACGCCCTCGCCGACGAGGTCGGCCATCAGGTCCTCCGATTTCGGCCCCTGGATCTGCAGCGGGCAGACGTCGATCTCCTCGATCGTCACGTCGTAGTTCAGGCCGATATTGACGCCCTTGAACCAGTAGGCGAGATCGGAATCACTGATCGTGAACCAGAACTCGTCCTTGGACAGGCGCAGCATGACCGGATCGTTGAGGACGCGGCCCTCCTCGTCGCAGAGGATGACGTAGCGGCCCTTCATCTCGGGCACGCGGGTCATGTCGCGCGTGCACACGTAGTCGCAGAAGGCTTCGGCGTCGGGGCCCGTGACGCGAATCGGGCGCTCGACCGCGACGTTCCACAGCGTGACATCATTGACCAGCGCGCGGTACTCGACCATGGCGCCGCCGTCTTCGGGACGCACGTAGCCGCGCGGATGGTACATGCGATTGTAGACGGTGGCGCGCCAGCAGCCGGCCTCCACCGAGAGGTGCCAGTAGGCCGACTTGCGCACGCGGTTGGAGATCAGCATCTGGATGCCGGGATCGCCGCTCTGACGCAGGTTGACCGGGATCTTGCGCTCGCTCTGGTCGATCGACTGCCGGTAATTGACGTCGGATTGTTTGGACATGGTTCGCAACTCCTCATTCGCCCGTTGGTTTCACCCTGCGCGGTATGCCGGGGATCGGATCGGACCACGTCTCCATGCCGTGGGTTCCCGCAACCGGCCGACGGCCGGCTCCGGGCTTGCACGAAGAGATCCGCCGCGTCCTTTCCGGGAGGCCATGCGGGGCACGGCTCAAACGCCCCCGGGGCACCCCGCCCGCTCGATCGTTGCGGCTCTGCGGCGCCCGATGGCGCGCCGTGTCAGCGGGAGGTTTCCTGGCTCGCGGATCACTGCTGACTTCTCCGTTCCGGTGCCTCCCGGCAACACCCGGGAGCTTCACGCGCCGCGCACGGAGGGGCCACTCCGGCGTGCACCGGATCCCCCCGTCCACCATCGCTCCCGGGCACCGCGAGATTTGCGGACCATACTCGCACGCCGGCCGGGGAAGCGTTCCAGCGACGACTTCGTGTTTAGCCGCGACGACACCGCTGTGCCGGGTCGGCGTCACACAGGCTTCACGGGACTGTCACCTCGAGTTCAAGGCGCACTGGTGTCGTAATGGCCATGAACAGTGCCCCGAAAACCCTGCTCGAGGGCGCGCTCCGGACCGCCGCGGGCGACGAGCCGCGCGGCGCGGCCGTGTCGCCGGAGTCCCCGGAGCAGCGCGCCGATCACGACGACGGCCACGAGCGTGTGCGCACCATCTGGATCTCGGACCTGCACCTCGGCACCCGCGGTTGCCACGCCGACGCCCTGGTGGCATTCCTCAAGCACCACGACTGCGACCACCTGTACCTGGTGGGCGACGTGATCGACGGCTGGCGCCTGAAGGCGCGGATCTTCTGGCCGCAGGCGCACACGAACGTCATCCGCCGGATCCTGACCAAGGCGAAGCGGGGCTCGCGCGTGGTGCTGGTGACGGGCAACCACGACGAGTTCCTGCGCCGCTACACCGCGCTCGAGCTCGGCAACATCACGATCTGCGACGAGAGCGAACACCGCACCGCCGACGGGCGGCGCCTGATGATCGTGCATGGCGATCAGTACGACGGCGTCGTTCAGGGCCACCGCTGGCTCGCCTTCCTGGGCGACAAGGGCTACGTGTTCCTGCTCTGGGCGAATCTCTGGTTCAACCGCTTCCGGGAGCGCTTCGGCTACGGCTACTGGTCGCTCTCGGCGGCCGTGAAGCACAAGGTCAAGGGTGCGGTGAGCTACATCTGGGAGTTCGAGAACGCGGTCGCCTGGGACTGCCGGCGTCGCGGTTTCCACGGCGTCGTCTGCGGTCACATCCACCATGCCGAGATCCGCGAGGTCGACGACATCACCTACTACAACTGCGGCGACTGGGTGGAATCCTGCACGGCGCTGGTCGAGCACTTCGACGGCACGATCGAGATCAGGCGCTGGATGACGATCGACCAGGCCGGCGAAGCGGTTTTGGCCGACGCCTGATGCGATTGAGCGTCGTCACCGACGCCTGGTATCCACAGATCAACGGCGTGGTGACGACCCTTTCGGCGATCGTCGACTGGCTGCGCGAGCAGGGCCACGCGGTGGACGTCGTCCAGCCGGGCGATTTCCGCACAGTCGCCTGCCCCGGCTATCCCGAGATCCGCCTGGCGCTCTTCACCCGCGGCGTCGCTCGTCGCCTCGAGGCGTTCGCACCCGAGCGGGTGCATGTGGTCACCGAGGGCCCCCTGGGATGGGCCGCGATCCGATTCCTGCGACGCCGCCGCTGGGCGCACACGACCTCCTTCCACACCCGCTTCCCCGAGTACATCAAGGCACGGCTGCCGTTCCTGCCCCTGTCCTGGGGCTACGCCCTGCTGCACCGTTTCCACCGCGACGCGGCCGCCACGCTCGTGCCGACCCCCGGGATGGCGCGGGCGCTCGCCGACCGCGGCTTCCGGCACCTGGTGGTATGGAACCGCGGCGTCGACACGCGCGTATTCGCCCCTGATGCCGCGTTCGACCCCGGCCTGGCGCGCCCGATCCACCTCTTCGTCGGCCGCGTCGCACCGGAAAAGAACATCGAGGCCTTCCTGGACATGGACGTTGCCGGCGCGAAGGTCGTCGTCGGCGACGGTCCCTGGCGCGAGCGCCTGGAGCGCGGCCACCCGGATGCGATCTTCCCGGGCTATCGCCAGGGGCGCGCCCTCGCGGCCTGGTTCGCCGCGGCGGACGTGTTCGTGTTCCCGTCGCGCACCGATACCTACGGCGTGGTCATGCTGGAGGCCATGGCCTGCGGCACGCCGGTCGCCGCCTATCCGGTTACCGGCCCGGCCGACGTCGTCCACGACGGCGAGACGGGCTGTCTCGACGACGACCTCGCGCGCGCGGCCCGGCGCTGTCTGGAAGTCTCGCGCGACGCCTGCGTCGCGCAGGCGCGCGCCCATGACTGGCGCGCCACCGCCCGCTTCTTCGTCGAGCACACCGTGCCCATCGACGCCACCGCCGCTGTGCCACTGGCGCCGACCGACGCCTGACGCGCCGTCACGCAGCGGCGCCGCCCGAGGGCGCTCGCGAGGGCGCGAAGAGCGCCAGGCTCGCCAAGTGACGGCGGGTGTCTCGCCGCGTTGCCGATGGTGGCGCAATGTGAAAAGACGACCGGCGACCGGCGACAGGCGACAGGCGACAGGCGACAGGCGACAGGCGACAGGCGACAGGCGACAGGCGAC
>CAZVFN010000129.1:0-8353 GCA_964626335.1 uncultured Ectothiorhodospiraceae bacterium | reverse complement strand
CCGGAGCGCCCACGGCCAGCGCCAGCGCGCCGGCGGAGCAGGCGGCCATCGTGAGCGTCACCGGTAGCAGCGTGTCGCCGGCGACGGCGGTCGAGGCGGCACTGGCGGCCCCGGCCCCGGTGAACTGCACCGCGCCCAGCAGGGCCGCGGCGGTGCCGCCGAGGCGGGGGAAGAATTCGAGGGCAGCGGCCATGGTGTTCGGCACGACCGCGCCCATGCAGGCGACGGCCACGAACACCGCCGCGGCCACCACGGCGATCGGCGCGCCCGCCGCCGCCCCGGCCACGAGGGCGGCCACGGCGCCTGACTGGACCGCGACCGCGATGCGCAGGACCACGCTCGGCGCGTGGCGGCGCAGCAGGCGGCGATTGAGCAGGTTGCCGCCCGCCATCCCCGCAATGTTCGCCGCGAACAGCGCGGAGAAGGCCGTCTTCGACAGGCCGAACCAGCCCTGGTAGATGAACGAGGCGTGCGTGATGAAAACCAGCAGTACGCTGAAGGCCAGGGCCTGCAGCCCGATGAAGCGCATGGCGATCGGGCTCGCGAGGACGTGCGCGTAGTTGGTCACGAGGGTGCGCACGGGCATGCGGTGGCGCTCGGCCGCCGGCAGGTGGCGGAACAGCGCCCCGTACAGCAGCAGGCCCAGGGCGAGCGCGTAGACGGACATCGCGATGAAGATCCACGGCCAGTCGGCCAGCGTGAGCACGATCGAGCCGAGCGACGGGGCGGTCGCCGGGGCGATGAACATCACCAGCCCGATCAGCGCGAACAGGCGCGCTGCCTCACTGCCGCGGGCCCGGTCGCGCACGATCGCCGGCACCGACACGGCGCACCAGCCGCCGCCGACGCCCTGCACGACCCGCCAGCCGAGCAGCTCCGCGAGCGTCTGCGCCTGAGCGATCATGAAGCCCGCGCCGGCGAAGATCGCGAGCCCCGCCAGCAGGATGCGCCGCCGCCCGTAGCGGTCGGACAGCGGCCCACCGATGAGCTGGCCCAGGCCGAGCGTGGCGACATAGCCGCTCAGGGTCAGGCCGACGGCGCCGTGCCCGACACCCAGGTCGGCCGCGATGCGTGGAAAGGCCGGCAGGTAGGTGTCGAGCGCCAGCGGCCCGAGCGCGACCGTCATGCCGAGCAACAGGGCCATGCGCAGATGCGACATCTCCTCCTCCGTGGTCGCTGCCCGTTCGGGCGAATCCGGCGCGCCGATGGCATGGCGTGCCCAGGCCCCCATTGTCCGGGTCCCAGCCGACGGGGCCACGCCACCCGCCGCAGGCCGGCGCTGCAGCGAACGATGGGCCCGACGAGCGCGTCTGCGGCCCAGGGGCGTTGATGGACCCAGCCGCGCTCGCGCGGCCCGAAATCCAGCTCGGAACGACCGGCCGGCGGTGCCCGCGGACCCTGCTCGATCGGATCGGCCACCTGCCGGGCAGGTGGAGCAGGATGCGATCGCGTCCGTCCTGCCGGGTGCCGACCTGCCCGCCGGCGACGGCTCGAACCGCCTCGCGCACGCCTGCATCGAGGCGGGCGAGCGCTCGTGGTCGGTCGGGCTCGAGCGCTCGCGCACCGTCCGTCCCGGGCGTTCCAGGGGCATTCGCGTCCGTGCTCGATCCCGGTTGCGGCGGCGGCTCCGCGGGTGCGTCCTGCCCGATCCGCACTGCGCGCAGCGTGGCGCGGTATCGATCGCGGCCCCGGCGGCCCGTCTCGGCGGCGGGCGTTCACGTCGATTCCGTCTTGCGCGAGGCGCTGCCGTGCTGCCCGCGCCCCGCGCTCGCCGGAATCGCGTGCGGCACCGGCGGCGACCGGGTGCGGGCGGCGCGCCAGGCGCCTGGAGATCGTCATGGCGGCCTTGGACGTGCGCGCAGCATCCCCGCGTGGCGGATCGAGTGGATTACACCCGGCTCGGCGCTCGATCCGGGTGTCGCTGCCGGCGGGGTCGTCGGCGCGCGATCGCGGGGCCGCGTCCAGGCCCGGCGGGTGTCGTGCCGAGCGAGGGATCGCCGCACGTGTCGCCGCTCCCGGCATGGGTGCCGTTCGGCACCACCCGCCGTCCCCGGGCCCCGCCGAGATGCTCGCCGAAGGGCTCCCGCATGCCGCACGAGCGGCCGTGGGGCATGATCGCGAGGGGCGCCTGCGATCGCTGGCCGGCAGGCGGTGAAGCCGGTAGCAGCGGCGGGGGCCGCCGACAGCGATCGAGCGCTCGGACCAGCCGGCTCGGTTCCGCGGAATGCGGCCGTCTCCCGCCCCGGCCGCTGGGGCGGGGTCCGGGGGTTGGACTGGGCAGCGGCCGCGAACCGCGCGCGTCGGCGGACAGGCGGCCGCGGGGACATGCCCCCTGTCCGCGGACGCCGCCCGGCGGACACCGGGCGTGCGTCAGCGCCCGGTCCGGCCCAGCGTCCGGACGCCCGTGCCCGCGCGGCCACGCCCGCGCCGCGGGATCAGGTGCTGGCCGCTGCCTGCGACCGGCCGCCCCCACCGGTGTTGCCGCCGGCGGCATCGCGCCTCGTCCGCGCAAGGCGCGCATCGAGGCCGAACTCGCGTGCGACGACCTTGCCGATGTCGATGTTCGCCTCGCGTTGCCCGAGCGCCCGCCGCACCAGGTGCGCCGGGATTTGGCGTTCGCGCCGGCGGTCACTCGCGGCGAGGTTGAGCAGCAACCGCTTGCGGTAGGGCTCGCCGTCGGGCGTGCGCAGCATCAGCACCGTCGGCGAGGCACCCGAGCCGGGCTTGCTGCCGACCACGAGGCCGGTCGCGTCGTTGTCGAGCTGCACGAGCGTGCCCACCGGGTAGGTCCCGACGCAGCGAATGAACGATTCGACGAGGTCGGTGCCGAACGTTTCGTCGGCATTGCGATAGAGCTCCTGCAGCGCCTGATCGGGTCGGAACGCCGCGCGGTAGGGCCGATCGGCCGTCATCGCCTCGAAGCTGTCGGCGAGGCCGGCGATCAGGGCCTGGCGCGGGATCTCGTCACCGCCGACGCTGTCCGGGTAGCCGCGCCCGTCGATGCGCTCGTGGTGAGCGCGCACGATCGCCAGCGCCTCGGCCGGCACGCCCGCCTGCTGGAGCGCGTCGGAACTCGTGGCGACGTGTCCGTGCACGGTCTCGCGCTCCTGCTTCGACAGCGGGCGCTTCTTCGCCAGGATCTCGCGCGGCACCTTGACCATGCCGACGTCCATCAGCAGGGCGGCGATGCCGAGGCACTGCAGCGCCTTGCCCTCCATGCCGAGGTTGGCACCAAAGGCGAGCGCGATTGCGCAGGTGTTGACCGCGTGATCGGCGAGGTAGCCCTGGTGGTTCTGCAGCCGCGTGAGCCACAGGGAGGCGGTCGCGTCCTCGCGGATCAGGCGGGTCATGTTGTCGACCGCCCGGGTCGCCGGCCCGATGTTGATGCGCCGCTCGCGGTACATCGCGAGCAGGGCGTCGCGCACGGCGTCGCTGCCGGCGGCGCGCGTCTGCGCGGCGGCGTGCACGAGCCGCGTGAAGCGCTTGCGGTCCGGGTGGGGCACCGGCTCGAAGAGTGCACCGCTGCAGGCACGCAGGGCTTGCGGCAACGGCCGGCTGGCCAGCGACGCCTGGGTGCTGGAACCGAGCTTGTCATTGCGGATCGGCTGGCGCTTGCGGGCGCTCATGACCGCCTCCGCAGCGCTCGGCTCGGACTGGCCGAGGTCCACGTCGACGAAGCTGCAGTAGGCCCGCAGGGTGTCGATCTCCTCCTGCGCCTGGATGCGGAAGCCCTGGAAGATGAAGGGGGTTTCCACCCACGGTCGATCCAGGGACGCGACGTGCAGGCCGGGCCGCAGGAGATCGACCGTGATCTGTTCGGTTCGTTCGCCGTTGTTCATGACCGGGGCCTCCGGTGGTCGCGTGCTCGCTCGACGTCGGGTACCTGAGCCGCACAAACCCGGCGTAGCCTTTTGACGTACAGCGTCAGGATGCGCCGAAGCACGCCCCGGCGACAGGAACTGGTTCACACTTCAGCGGTGCCCGACCCGCGGTAGCGAACGCCGGACGAACGGCAAAAAACCCCCGGTAATCGGCAAGCTGGGTCGAACTCGCGGGTCGCGTCAGCCGGAGTCGTAGCCCGATCGGAGGCGCTTGAGGGCCCGGTTCATGAGGCTGTGGACCGCATCCGTGCCGCGCTCCCGGATCAACGCGTTGGCGGCCTCCGGGTCCTCCGGCAGGTGGTCCCCGAGCAGGACCCGCTGCAGCTCGGTATCCCGCCGTAGTCGGTCGTAGAAATGCTCGGTCACCGGGCCCGGTTCGTGGCCGTGCGCGATCAGCTCCTGCACCGCCTCGCTGACCGCATCCTCGTAGGTCTTCATGCGCTGCTCCCCCTGTGCCGGGCAGCCTCTGCCGTGCCCGGCGGAAACCGGCCCGCGGACTGGAGGGGCGGGACCGCACACCGGATTGTAAGCGCCCGAGCGTTTGCACGCACGGGGCACCCTCCGCCATTGGGGCGATGCCGTGACGGCTCGCCCCGCCGCCGGGGGAGCCCGTCAGCGGTCGGGGAAGGCGGTCCGGCCCTCCCGCCAGCTGCGGCCGCTATCGGGGTCGAACGCGCCCGGGAAGTCGGCGCCCTCGTCCCAGTACTCGCCCTCCGGGATAGCCGCGGCCGCCCTCGCCGCCGGGCCATCCGCGGTCGGCACGAAGCGCGGCTCGAGCACGTTGAAGGCGGCGTCGGCCAGCCCTGGATCGGCGCCGAGGCGGGCCTGCTGCCCGCGCAGGAAGGACGCCTCGTCGAAGCCGGCGCCGTCGTCGGCGACCGCGTCGGATTCGGCCTCGGCATAGCGGTTGCCGCCGGGCCCGATCCGGTGGGCGATCAGGCCGGCGAAGGGCAGGCGCCCGGCCGCCGCCATGGCGGTCAGGGCCCACTCGCGGATGTCGAGGCGCTCGGTCGGGAACCCGGTCACGATCAGGTTGCGAAAGTCCCCGCCCGTGCCTCGCCTCAGGGTCATGGCGCGCTGGCCGGCCCCGCGGCGCAGCGAGCCGACGAGCGTGGCATTGGCGATCGTCGGTGCCGAGCCCGGCGTGGCGTCGTGGTCGCGAACACGAGTCCGTCGAGCACGTGCGCGTCCGGGCCCAGTTCGTGTCCGCGTCGATCGTGCCCGAGACGACGTTCTCCCCGGCAAGCATCGCGGCCAGCGGCGTGCTGAAGAAGTCGCCGAGGAGGCCACCGACGAGCGCGAACAGCAGCACGGCTGCGGCCACGCCCGCCAGCCCGACCGGACGGCGGGCGCCTCGATCGCGCGCATCCGCCCCGCGGGTCAAGTCCTCGATGTCGAGCTCGCTGCGGTCGGCCGCGTCCCGGGAGACGGGACTTTCGGCCAGGCCGCCCGTGTTGCAGCGAGCCGCCGCCTTGGCGAGCTCGCGCAGTTCGGGGGATTGCGATGCCCGGACCCGGTCGACGAGGCGGGCCCGGTAGTCGGGGTCGGTGAGCATGCGCCCGAAGCTGACCTGGTGGGCGCGCGCCGCCATGGCGGGCGATGCCGCGCCGGAGATCCCGTATCGCCTGGCACAGGGCCGTCCGGGCATCCTGGTCGTGCTTGTTGTTCAGCCGAGCCATGTCGCCGTCCCGTGAGGTGGGTGTCACCCGACAGCGAGCTTGTCCGCAGGGGGTTTCAGTCGCGTGAAGTGGGCGCGGCCGGCGCCGGCCGTTGCCCCGGCGCGTCGTCGCACAGCCGCCGCGCCGCGGTGCGCGGCTCGGTGTCGGCCCCCGAGGCGGGGGGCGCGCCCGGCTGCGCGAGCCAGCCCACGATGTCGCCGATCGTGCGCCCGCGCTGGCGGTCGCGGGTGAGGTAGTGGTAGCCCTGCGGGTAGAGCGCCAAGCGCACGCCCGGTGCGTCCGCCGATGCCATTCGCCGCAGCAGGCGGCAGGCGGCATTGGCGGGGATGATGTCGTCGCGCTCGCCGTACTGGATCAGCACGGGCGCCCGGATGCGGGGCACGCGCTCCAGCGCCGTGTCCATGAGCTCGACGACGCCGTGGACCATGTCGATGCGTACCTTGCGCAGCAGGCGCTCGTCATGCGCGTGCAGGTAGCGGATCGCCGGGTCGTCCGTGATCTGGACGTCGACGAACGCCCGGCCCCAGCTCTGGCGGGGCCGCGCCCCCGGCGCCAGGAAATGGCTGACGCGCAGGGCGATGCGCTGGATCCAGGGCAGGCTCTGCCAGCCGTGTACCGCCGGGCTGACGAGGATCGTGCTCGCCGGGCGGATGGCCCCTTCGCCGGTGGTCGCCAGCGCGGCGACTGCCCCACCCATGCTGTGGCCGAGCAGATGCACCGGCGCAGCCGTGTAGCGATCGCGCAGCAGGCGCCATGCCGCGCGCGCGTCGGCGGCGAGCCGCTCGCCGCCCGGCCAGGCCCCGCGCGCGGCCGTGTCGCCGAAGCCGCGCTGGTCGTAGGCGTAGACGACGTAGCCGGCAGCCGCCAGGTGCGGGGCGAGCGCGTAGAACACGCCCCGGTGCTCGGCGAAGCCGTGCAGCGCGAGCACCACGCCCTCCGGTTCGCCGTCGGGCAGCCAGCGCGTCAGCGGCAACTCGGCGCCGTCGGGCGCGATCCAGGCGTGCTCGCGCAGGCGTGGCGGGCCGCGCTCATGGGCCGGCTCCGGCGGCTGCCCGGCGGTGCAGGCGGCCAGCGCGAGGCAGGGCAGCAGCCCGGCGGGCCCGCGCTTCGCGACGGCCCGTTCGACGCCGTACGATGGCCCGGTGGCGTTCCCGGGGGACGGTTCGATGGCACGCCTGAAGATCGACCTGCACCCGATCCGGGCGGACGGCCGGGCGATCGACCGCACGCTCCACGAGGCGATCGACGAGGCCGAGCGCAAGCGCATCCCGACGGTCGAGATCATCCCGGGCAAGGGGTCGGGGCAATTGAAGAAGCGCGTGCTGAAATTCCTCGATCGCGCCGACGTGAAGGCGCGCTACCACCGACTGGAGAAGGACTCGAAGAATTCCGGGCGGGTGTTCGTCCACTTCCGCCACTGAGGATCGGTCTGCGGGGCGGCGTCCGGCTCACCACCTCAGGTCGTCAGGGACCCGGTGCTCGGGGTCGTCTTCGGCCTCGCGCCCGGTGTTGAGCACCACGACCGCCTCGCGCTCGATGCCGCGGACCTGGCGCGCGACCTTCGCCGGCACCAGCTCGAAGCGCTCGCCGACGGCGACGATGCCGAGCTCGCCGCGCGCGAGCCGCCCCTGCTGCGACGCCGTCACGGCGACCTCGCGGATGCGCGAGCCCTGCGTGAAGCGGTACGGCACGGCCGCGTATTTGCGGTCGATGCGGTTGGATCGGACCATCCGGCGCACGCGCTCGGCCCGCTCGGCGGCCGTGGGCTCGCGCCGAGGCGCGTCGCCGCCGCCCGTGGCGGCGTCCGCCACCCGCGTGTCACCGTCCGCCCCGCGCTGCGGCTCGGCGCCACCCTGGCTCCGGCCCTGGCCGCGATGGTCCGGCTTGCGTCGCTTGCCCTTCTTCTTCGACGCGGACTTTTTCTGGCTGTCCGGATCGGCGAGGCCGGCCTGGACCAGCTGTTCCTGGAGGGAGTTCGACATCACCCGTTGCTTCGCGGTGTGGGGAACAGCGGGCAGAATACCGGTCGCGCGCCGCCGCGACCACCGCATCCTGGAGCCCGACGATGGATCACGACCTCACCCCCGAGGAATGCCGTGTGCTCGGCTGCCTGCTGGAAAAGGCGGCCGCGACCCCGGATCAGTACCCGCTGTCGATCAATGCGCTGCTGCAGGCCTGCAACCAGAAGAGCAACCGCGAGCCGGTCACGGACCTCGCGGAGGCCGACGTGCGCGCGGCGGTGACCGACCTCGTGCGGCGCGGGCTGGTGCGCCAGGCCTCGAGCTACGGCGGCCGCACGAACCGCTTCGAGCACCGCCTCGGCCGTGGCCCCGGCAGCGCCCTCGATGCCTCGCCGCAGGGACTGGCGGTCCTCTGCCTGCTGCTGCTGCGCGGGCCGCAGACGTCGGGCGAACTGCGCGCACGGTCCCGGCGTCTCGCAGCGTTCGCGGACGTCGCGGGTGTCGAGGCGACGCTCGAGGAGCTCGCCGGCGCGCGGGACGAGCCGCTGGTGGAGCGCCTGGCGCGGGAACCGGGCAAGCGCGAGTCGCGCTGGCGTCACCGCCTCGCGGCCGACCATGATGCGCCGGCGGCGACGACCGCGCCGGCGACCGCGGACCAGGCGGGCGGCAGCGCCGCGGTTTCCGGCGGCGATGACCTCGAGGCCCGGGTCGCGGAGCTCGAGCGCATCGTGGCCGAGCTGCAGTCGCGCCGCGGCGGTGACCCCGGGCGCTGAGCGCCCGCCCGATCGCGGCGGTGTGTCCCGCCTGCACGCGAACGACGCGCTCGCCAGCC
>CAZVFN010000128.1:0-8481 GCA_964626335.1 uncultured Ectothiorhodospiraceae bacterium | reverse complement strand
CAGGCCGCGCCGCCGCCGCGGCGGCGCCGCGTTCGCGCGCCGCCCGGGGGCCGGGGCACAAAAAAAACGGCCGGCATGCGTACACGCCGGCCGCCGTCACCCTTCCTTTTTCGCCCGCTTCAGTGCTGGCCGGCGGGATCCCCGAGCGAGCCGGTGCTGCCCGGCTCGTCACCGCCGACCCTGTCGCGACCCCGCTGGTCCGCGTCCGGCGACTGATCGTCATCGTTCCAGTCGGCGGGCGGCGGCGGCTGACCGCCCTCCATGATGGCCTGGATCTGGTGATCATCGATGGTCTCGTACTTGAGCAGGGCGTCGGCCATCGCATGGAGCTTGTCCATGTTCTCGCGCAGGATTCGCTCGGCCCGCTCGTAGTTCTGGTCAATGAAGTGACGGATCTCCTCGTCGATCGCGTGCTGCGTATCGTCCGACATCTGCTTGTGCTGCGTCACCGAGCGACCCAGGAAGACCTCGTTCTCGTCCTCGCCATAGGACAGCGGCCCGAGCTTGCCGGACATCCCCCACTTGGTGACCATGTTGCGCGCGATCTGGGTGGCCCGTTCGATGTCGTTGGACGCGCCCGTGGTCACACGCTCGTGGCCAAAGACGAGCTGCTCCGCGATGCGCCCGCCGAACAGCGACGACAGCTGGCTCTGGATGCCCTGCTTGGTCAGGCTGTAGCGGTCCTCCTCGGGGAGGAACATCGTGATGCCCATGGCCTGCCCGCGCGGGATGATGCTGACCTTGTAGACCGGGTCGTGGTCGGGCACGAGGCGACCGACGATCGCGTGACCCGCCTCGTGGTAGGCCGTCAGGCGCTTCTCGTCCTCCTTCATGACCATGGACTTGCGCTCCGCGCCCATGATCAGCTTGTCCTTGGCGCGCTCGAACTCGTCCATCGAGACGTTCTTGCGGTTGCCGCGCGCCGCGAACAGCGCCGCCTCGTTGACCAGATTGGCGAGGTCCGCGCCGGAGAAGCCCGGCGTGCCGCGCCCGATCTTGCGCGAACTGACGTCGTCGGCGCAGGGCAGCTTCTGCATGTGCACGCGCAGGATGTGCTCACGGCCCCGCAGGTCCGGCAGCGGCACGGTCACCTGGCGGTCGAACCGCCCCGGTCGCAGCAGCGCCGGGTCGAGCACGTCGGGGCGGTTGGTCGCGGAGATCACGATCACGCCCTCGTTGCCCTCGAAGCCGTCCATCTCGACAAGCAGCTGGTTGAGCGTCTGCTCGCGCTCGTCGTGGCCGCCGCCCAGGCCGGCGCCGCGCTGGCGCCCGACCGCGTCGATCTCGTCGATGAAGATGATGCAGGGCGCGTGCTTCTTCGCCTGCTCGAACATGTCGCGCACGCGCGACGCCCCCACGCCGACGAACATCTCGACGAAGTCGGAGCCCGAGATGGTGAAGAACGGCACCTTGGCCTCGCCGGCGATCGCCTTTGCCAGCAGCGTCTTGCCGGTGCCGGGCGGACCGACCATGAGCACGCCGCGCGGGATCTGACCGCCGAGCTGCTGGAACTTGGCCGGATCCTTGAGGAAGTCGACCAGCTCGACGACCTCTTCCTTGGCCTCGTCGACGCCGGCGACGTCGTTGAACGTCACCTTCACCTGGTCCTCGCCCATCAGCTTGGCCTTGTTCTTGCCGAACGACATGGCGCCCTTGCCAGCGCCGCCGCCCTGCATCTGCCGCATGAAGAAGATCCACACGGCGATCAGCAGCAGGAACGGGAACCAGCTGATGAAGATCTGGGTCAGGATCGACGTGCTCTCGGGCGGAGCCGCCTTGATCCGCACGTTGTGCTCGAGCAGGTCACCGACCAGCGCGCTCGTGGTCGTCTCCGGATTGAAAGTCACGAACTCGTTGCCGTCCGAGTACTGACCCTCGATCCGCTGGCCCTTGCTCTTGAACAAGACCTCGTCGACGCGTCCGTTGTTCACGTCGGCGACGAACTGGTCGTAGGCGATCTCTTGTCGCTGCGTCCCCTGCTGCCCGAAGTTGTTGAACACGGACATCAGGACGATCGCGATGACCACCCACAGCAGGATGTTTTTGAACAGGTCGCTCAAGGCTTACCTCGCTTGGTCGGCGGCCCCTACAGCGACCGCGCTGCCATTGGTCCGACCGTACTACAGTTTCCGGCCGGTCGCCACAACATAGACCTCGCGGGAGCGATCCCGCGATGCCCGGGGCTTTCGGATCCGGACGCGCTCGAAGTCCGACTTCAGCCCGCCGGTGAAGGCGTCGCTGCCCTCGCCCTGGAACATCTTCGTCACGAATGCTCCGCCCGGTTTCAGGATCCGGAGCGCGAGCTCGTGGGCGAGCTCCGCCAGCGCCATGGAGGCGGGCTGATCCACCGCGTCCGCCCCGGTGATGTTGGGGGCCATATCCGACATTACAAGGTCGGACCCGCCCGGGCCCACCGCCTCGAGCAGGCGCGCGAGCATCGCCTCGTCGCGGAAGTCGCCCTCGAGGAAGGTCACGCCGGCGATCGGGTCGAGCCGCAGGCGGTCGGTCGCCACGACGCGCCCGCCGTCGCCGACGCGCTCGGCCGCGTATTGCGACCAGCTGCCCGGGGCCGCCCCGAGGTCGACCACGCACTGCCCCGGGCGCAGCAACCCGTCCTTGCGGTCGAGCTCGATCAGCTTGTACGCGGCGCGTGCCCGGTAGCCCTCGACGCGGGCCTGGCGCGTGTAGGGGTCATTGTGGTGCTCGGCCAGCCAGCGGCGGCTGCTCTTGCTACGCGCCATCGCCGCTCCCGCGCCCCTGCCCCCGGCGCAGCGCCAGCAGCACGCCGCGCGCGCGGGTGTGCACCCAGAGCGCCGCGCCGACGCCGTAGGCGGCGAGCACGCCGAGCTCGCGGGTGCCCTCGAGGTAATGGATCACCAGCGGTGCCCCGGCGGCGCCCACGACCACGATCGCCGCCAGCTCGCGCTTGATGTCGGCGAGCGCCGGCCCGGCCCTGCGTGCTAGGCTTTCGCCCTCCGTCGCCGAGTCCCCGCTGTCATGCTTCGACGGTCCCAGGTCGCCTACCTCCGCGCCTGCGCCCACGGGCGCAAGCCCATCGTTCGCCTCGGCCAGCGCGGCCTCACCGACGCCGTCGTGCGGGAGCTGGAACAGGCGCTCGACGACCACGAGCTGGTCAAGATCCGCCTGGCCGGCACGGACCGCGCGCTGCGCCGGGCGACGGTCGCGGCGCTGTGCGAGCGCACCCGCGCCCACGCCGTGCAGCAGCTCGGCGCCACCGCCACGCTGTTCCGGCGCAACGCCGACAACCCGCGACTCACGCTGCCGGACTGAGCGCCGGGGCGCGGGCGTTCACTCGTAGCGGATGCCAACGACCTCGTACTCGCGCTTGCCGCCGGGAGCATCCACCTCGGCAACATCGCCTTCGTGGCGCCCGATCAGCGCCCGCGCGATCGGCGAGCTCACCGATATCAGGCCGCTCTCGATGCTGGCCTCGCCGTCGCCGACGATCTGATAGGTCACCTCGTCCTCGGTTGCGAGGTCGAACAGGTCCACGGTCGCGCCGAACACGATCTTGTCCTTGCCGGCGAGCGAGGCGACATCGATGACCTCGGCATTGGACAGCTTGTCCTCGAGCTCGCTGATGCGCCCCTCGATGAAGCCCTGCTGCTCGCGCGCGGCGTGATACTCCGCGTTCTCCTTGAGGTCACCATGCGCGCGCGCCTCGGCGATTGCCTCGATCACCTGGGGGCGATCTACGGACTTGAGGCGCTCGAGCTCCTCGCGCAGCTTCTGCGCGCCGCGGGCCGTGATCGGGGATCTGCTCATGTGATCTCCTGGTGCAGGTCCTGCAAGCGGCAGGCTCGCCCGTCCTCGGGGTACGACAGCGCCAGGCACATCGCCCGGCCGCACGCGATCGTGGTCGCGTAAGCGACGCGGTGATTGAGTGCCTCGCGCCGAATGGTGAAAGAGTCCGCGATCGCGGACTGGCCTTCGGTCGTGTTGATGATGAGCGCGATATCGTCGTTCTTGATCAGGTCGACGATATGCGGCCGGCCTTCCTTGACCTTGTTGACATGCTTGCAGGGAATACCGGCCGCTTCAATAGCGCCCGCGGTGCCGTGGGTGGCGACGATCTCGAAGCCGAAGTGCTGCAGGTCGCGCGCGATCTCCGTCGCCGCGGCCTTGTCCTGGTCGCGAACGCTGACGAACGCATTGCCCGAGCGCGGCAGCGGGTCCCCTGCCGCCATCTGGCTCTTGGCGAAGGCCTCGCCGAAGGTGCGCCCGACGCCCATGACCTCGCCGGTCGACTTCATCTCCGGGCCGAGCAGCGGATCGACTCCGGAGAACTTCACGAACGGGAAAACCGACTCCTTGACGCTGTAGTACGGCGGGGTCACCGAACCCGTGATGCCCTGCTCCGCGAGCGTCGTGCCCGCCATGCAGCGCGCCGAGATCTTCGCCAGCGCCACGCCGGTCGCCTTCGACACGAACGGGACCGTGCGCGAGGCACGCGGATTGACCTCGAGAACGAAGATCTCCTCGCCCTGAATCGCGAACTGCGCGTTCATCAGCCCGACCACGCCGAGCTCCAGCGCGAGGCCCCGCATCTGTTCGCGCAGCCGGGCCTGGATCGGCTCTTCCAGGGTGTACGGCGGCAGCGAGCACGCGGAATCACCCGAGTGGACCCCGGCCTGCTCGATGTGCTCCATGATGCCGCCGATGAAGACATCGCGCCCATCGGCGACGGCATCCACGTCGACCTCGAGCGCATCGCCGAGGAAGCGATCCAGCAGCACGGGCGAGTCGTTCGACACCCGCACCGCCTCGCGCATGTAGCGCGCCAGGTCCTCGTCCGAGCGCACGATCTCCATCGCGCGCCCGCCGAGCACATAGGACGGGCGGACCATCAGCGGATAGCCGATGTGCGCGGCCAGCGCGCGCGCCTCCTCGGAATCGCGCGCAGTGCGGTTGGGCGGTTGCTGCAGCCCGAGCTTGCCGATCAGCTGCTGGAACCGGTCGCGGTCCTCGGCCGTGTCGATCGAGTCCGGCGTGGTCCCGATGATGGGCGCGCCGGCCGCTTCCAGCGCCCGGGCCAGCTTGAGCGGCGTCTGGCCGCCGAACTGCACGATGACGCCGCCGGGACGCTCGGTGAGCAGGATCTCGAGCGTATCCTCCAGCGTCAGCGGCTCGAAGTAGAGCCGATCGGAGGTGTCGAAGTCGGTCGACACCGTCTCCGGGTTGCAGTTGACCATGATCGTCTCGTAGCCGTCGTCGCGCAGCGCGAGGGCGGCGTGGACGCAGCAATAGTCGAACTCGATGCCCTGACCGATGCGATTGGGGCCGCCGCCCAGCACCATGATCTTCTGCCGGCTCGACGGCTCGGCCTCGCATTCGGCCTCGTAGGTCGAGTACATGTACGCGGTCGCGGTCGCGAACTCCGCTGCACAGGTGTCGACGCGCTTGAATGCCGGGCGGACGCCGAGCCCGTGGCGTTGCGCCCGGACCTCGTCCTCGCTCACGTGCAACAGCGTCGCAAGGCGGTGATCGGAGAAGCCGCGGCGCTTGATCGCCCACATGCGCTCGGCCGTGATCGCCGCCAGCGCCGTCTCGCGCAGCTGCTCCTCCGTGGCGACGAGGTCGGCGATCTGCACCAGCCACCAGCGGTCGATCCACGTGTAACCGAACACGTCGTCCACGCCCCAGCCGCGCCGGAAGGCCTCGGCGATGTACCAGATGCGGCGGTCGCCGGGCTCCTGCAGCTCGCGCCGCAGGGTCGAGGCAAGCGTCTCGGCGTCGATCGACGCCGGCAGGATCTCGGTGAGGCCGTCGGCGCCGGTCTCGAGCCCCCGCAGCGCCTTCTGCAGCGATTCCTGGAAGGTGCGCCCGATGGCCATCACCTCGCCCACCGATTTCATCTGGGTGGTCAGGCGCGGCAGCGTGTGCGGGAACTTCTCGAACGTAAAGCGCGGCACCTTGGTGACGACGTAGTCGATCGTCGGCTCGAACGAGGCCGGCACCGCGCCGCCGGTGATCTCGTTGCGCAGCTCATCGAGCGTGTAGCCGCACGCGAGCTTGGCGGCGACCTTGGCGATCGGGAAGCCGGTCGCCTTCGACGCCAGCGCGGAGGAGCGCGACACGCGCGGGTTCATCTCGATCACGATCAGTCGACCGGTCTCCGGCTGCACCGCGAACTGCACGTTCGAGCCGCCCGTGTCGACCCCGATCTTGCGCAGCACCTTCAGCGAGGCATCGCGCATGATCTGGTATTCCTTGTCGGTCAGCGTCTGCGCCGGTGCCACGGTGATCGAGTCACCGGTATGCACGCCCATCGGGTCGAGGTTCTCAATCGAGCAGACGATGATGCAGTTGTCCGCGTGATCGCGGACCACCTCCATCTCGAACTCCTTCCAGCCGAGCACCGATTCCTCGAGCAGGACCTCGTGCGTCGGCGACAGCTCCAGCCCGCGCTTGCAGATTTCCTCGAACTCGTCGCGGTTGAAGGCGATGCCGCCGCCCGAGCCCCCGAGCGTGAACGAGGGGCGGATGATCACGGGAAAGCCGATACGCGCCTGCGCGGCCTGTGCCTCGTCCCACGAGTGCGCGCTCCAGGCGGTCGGTGTCTCCAGGCCGATCTCGCCCATCGCGGTGCGGAAACGCTCGCGGTCCTCCGCCATGTCGATCGCGTCCTTGGACGCGCCGATCATCTCCACGCCGTGCCGCTGCAGCACTGCGTGGCGATCGAGGTCGAGGGCGCAGTTGAGCGAGGTCTGGCCACCCATCGTCGGCAGCAGCGCATCGGGCTGTTCCTGCTCGATCACGCGCTCGACCACCGACCAGTTGAGGGGCTCGATGTACACCGAGTCCGCCATGCCCGGATCGGTCATGATCGTCGCCGGATTCGAGTTCACCAGGATCACCCGGTAGCCCTCCTCGACCAGCGCCTTGCAGGCCTGCGCGCCGGAATAGTCGAACTCGCAGGCCTGGCCGATGACGATCGGCCCGGCGCCGAGGATGAGGATGCTCTGGATGTCGGTGCGTTTCGGCATGGGGCGCCAGTCTGCGGTTCAGGCGGTGGAGCGCGCGTCCATCAGCTCAACGAAGTGATCGAACAGCGGTCGCACGTCATGCGGCCCGGGGCTCGCTTCCGGGTGCCCCTGGAAGCTGAAGGCCGGGCGCTGCGTGTGGTGTAGGCCCTGCGATGTACCGTCGAACAGCGACACGTGCGTCGTGCGCAGGCTCGCCGGCAGCGTCTCGAGATCGACCGCGAAGCCGTGGTTCTGCGACGTGATCATCACGCGCCCCGTGTCGAGATCCTTGACCGGATGGTTCGCGCCGTGGTGGCCGAACTTCATCTTCGCGGTCCGAGCCCCGCAGGCGAGCGCCAGCAGCTGGTGGCCGAGGCAGATGCCGAACGTCGGCATCCCGGCGTCGATGAAGCGCGCGATCGCGGTGACCGCGTAATCGCAGGGCTCGGGGTCGCCGGGGCCGTTGGACAGGAAGACGCCGTCCGGCGCGAGGGCGAACACCTCGTCCGCGCTCGTTTGCGCCGGCACGACCGTCACGCGGCAGCCGCGGTCGGCCAGCAGCCGCAGGATGTTGTGCTTGACGCCGAAATCGTAGGCGACCACGTGGAACCGCGCCGCCGCGGGATCGGACGCTGCCGGCAGTCCGCCGTCGAGCGTCCAGGTCCCCTCCGACCAGGGATAGCGCTCGCGCGTCGACACCTCGCGTGCCAGGTCGGCGCCGCCGATGCCGGGGAAGGCCCGCGCCGCCGCGATCGCCGCGCCGTCATCGGGCGCCTCGCCGGCGGCAATGCAGCCGCCCTGCGCCCCGAGCTCGCGCACGCGGCGCGTCAGGGCACGGGTGTCGACGTCGGCGATGGCCACGACCCTGCAGCGCTCGAGGTAGACCCCGAGGTCCTCGCGATTGCGCCAGCTGCTGGAGATCAGCGGCAGGTCGCGGATCACGAGGCCGGCGGCGTGCACACGCACCGATTCCCGATCCTCGGACGTCGTGCCGACATTGCCGATGTGGGGATAGGTCAGGGTGACGATCTGCCGCGCGTAGGACGGATCGGTCAGGATCTCCTGGTACCCGGTCATGGCCGTGTTGAAAACGACCTCGCCGACCGCGTGGCCGGGGGCGCCGACGGAGCGCCCGCGAAAGACGGTGCCATCCGCGAGAGCCAGGATTGCCGGTACGGTCAAGCGCTTCCTCCTGCCGGACATGCGAAACGGGAAGTCCCTCCCAGGCCCTTCCCGTCCACGGTGTGCACGCACTCTGCCCATCCGGCCCGGAGTCGCTGGCCCGAGGGCGGCGGGATTCTACTGTAGCGCCGCGGTCACGTCCACGCGCCGGCGGGCGGCGCCGGAGCACCGCGACCCGCGTCGCGATCCCGCCGAGCACGGCACACCCCGCTGCATCCGGCACACGCGCCGGGACCCATCTCCCGCTCGATGCCCGCGCGCACGCGCGCTGCGGTTCCCGCGCTCGCGTCCCGGGGGGCGGCGCGCGCCGCAC
>CAZVFN010000127.1:0-8488 GCA_964626335.1 uncultured Ectothiorhodospiraceae bacterium | reverse complement strand
GGGGCCGCCATGTCGGCGATCGCGAGCGGCACGATCGCGGCGAGCTCCGCCGGCTGCGGCTCCCAGCGGTGGGGTGGCGGAGTCGCGCGAGGAACGGGCGGATGCGGCCGCCGACCGAGCGTGTGTCCACGCTGGGCAGCGCCGCCAGCACCTCGATCGCCGTCGCCGCGACACCGATCTCCTCGCGGGTCGCGCGCACCGCGGTCGGCGTCGGGCCCGCGTCGCTCGCGTCCGGGCGGCCGCCCGGCAGGCCCATCTCCCCGGCGTGGGAGCCGCGGTCGGCCGGGCGGATCAGCCCCACGCGGGCCGTTCCCGCGGCGTCGCGGTCGACGCGAACGAGCACGGCGGCTTAACGCGGGGCGGCCATCGATAGCCGGTCTCGACCGGGGGCGGGGCGAGGCCCGGGCATATCAGCCCCCTGCTCAGGCGTCGGCCGCAGGGTCCGCTACCCCAGGCGGGCGCCGCGAAGGCGGTTGAGGGCGGCCATCACCTCGGCGGGGCGTGGCAGGGCGAGATCGCCGTCGGGCTCGTCCGAGATCGCCGCCCAGTCGCGCGTCAGGGCCGCGGCGAGCCAGTCGGGCGGGGTGTCGACCGGGTGGCGCAGGTCGCCCAGGCCGGCCAGCAACAGGCCGATCGTGCGGACCTGCGAAGGGTCGACGATCTGCTCCACGGCGCGCAGGTCGATGCCGCCGCGGCCGAACACCAGCGTGTCGCGACCGCGTGCCTGGATCTTGCGCTTGCCGCGGCCGGTCTCCGGCGATACCGAGCGCGTGTCCAGGCGCCGCGGGGCCGCTCGTTCGAGCGGGCCGCTGTGTTCCTCGCGGCGCCCGGTGATGTGCGTGCGGGCGATGGCGTGGGCCTCGGCCGTGACATCGCCCGGCAGGTAATCGTGCATCTCGATCACGCGGTCGGCGCAGTCGAAATAGTCGCCGGAACCGCCCATCACCAGTAGCGTCGAGACGCCGAGCTCGTCGCGCAGCTGGCGGATCCGGTCGACGAACGGGGTGATCGGCTCGTGGTCCTTCGCCACCAGCGCCTGCATGCGCTCGTCACGGATCATGAAGTTCGTGGCCGAGGTGTCCTCGTCGACCAGCAGCGTCGACGCCCCCGCCTCGAGTGCCTCCTGCAGTGCGGCCGCCTGGCTCGTGGAGCCCGAGGCCAGCTCGGTCGAGAAATCCGTCGTCGACTTGCCGTACGGCAGGTTGTTGATGAACGGCGACAGGTCGACGCCGGAGACGGCGCGGCCGTCCTCGGCGCGCAGCTTGACCGCGTCCCGGTCCGCGACGACGCGCTCGCGCCCGTCCGCCGGCAGGTGATCGTAGATCCCGAGCTCGAGTGCCGCGAGCAGCGTGGACTTGCCGTGGAAGCCGCCGCCGACGATCAGGCTGATGCCGCGCGGCACCCCGAGGCCGGTCACTTCACCGGCGTTGGGCGCCTCCAGTGTGACCCGCAGCTTGGCCGGGGCCTCGAACGGGATCGCGTCGCGCAGGGGTCGATCGTCGATGCCGCTGCGCCGGGGCAGGATCGCACTGTCGCCGACGAACCCGACCAGTGCCCGCTCGTCGAGCGCCGCGCGCAGCGCGCACTGATCCTCCACCGCCGCGCAGTGGCGCTCGAGGGCATCGCCGTCGAGCTGCGCGAACTCGGCTGCGGCGGCCACGCAGGCGGGCAGGTCGCGGCACAGGACCTGCTCCGCCCGCTCGCCGCGGATGCGGCGCCCGGCGGCCGGCAACTGCACGCGGAAGCGCAGCTCGACGCCGTGCTCGGTGAACAGGCACGCGGTGCGCTCGAGTACCGCCTGGCCGCCGGCGTCGATCGATACCTCGTCGATGGCGTGCGCGGCGTCGCGAAAGGCGCGCGCGAGGTAGTCGCGGGCGGCGCGCGAGCGCGGCGGGCTCGCCAGCGCGCTTTCCGGTGGCGCTGCCACGGACCACGGCACGAAGGCCCGCAGACGCGACGGTGCCGCGAATGGGTCGGCCTGAACGCGATCGACCGCCAGCGTGAACCGCTCGAAGGCGTGGCGGCCCTCGATGTCGCGGTACGCCTTGTAGCCGCGCCCGTCGATCCGGTTCAGCGTCCGGGTCAGTGCCTGCGCGTCGCCTGTCGCCGTCATCCGCTTCCCCTCCGATCGTGACGCCGTATCCCGTCGGGGAGGTTGCCAGATCGCGCAAGGGGGTGGCGCGTAGTGCAGACGCGGCCGCGGCGATCACGTAGCCTTGGGCGCACGATCGCGCTTGATCGAGGAGGCCATCATGGAAGCGGAGTACTGGATCCTGTCGATTCTCGGCATCGCCCTGGCCCTGGTGGCCGGCTTCATCGGCGGGCGCATGTCGTCGGCCTCGCAGCGCCAGGTCGAGTCGATGGCGCGCGAGCGCGACCAGGCCCGCGAGGAAGCCGAGAACGTGCGCGCCGAGGTCAATCGCCACTTCGAGGAAAGCGCGCGCATGTTCGGCAAGCTGGCCAGTGATTACCGCACGTTCTTCCAGCAGTTCGCGGACACCGCCCAGAAGCTCGGCCTGTCGGAGGGTCGGGCGCGCGAGCTGCTGCAGCAGGCCGATCCGAGTCTCGTTTCCGAACGCGAGGCCGCGTCCTCGGCGCGGGCCGCGGGTGCGGCCGGTGCTGCGGGGGGCGCGGCGACAGCGGGAGAGGCCACCACCGGCGATGCGGGCGCCGCGTCCGGCGCGATGGCGTCAGCCGCGCCGGAACCGGGATCCGTCGGGGCCACCGCGGCGGGTGGCGCGCCCGGAGGCGAGACCGGCCCCGAGCCGACGGATGGCGCGGATGCCGCGGATGAAGGCCGGCGCTCCGCCGCGGGCGAGGCGATGCACGACGCCCCGGCCGGCGCCGACGCGAGCGAGGGCGAGCGCAACGACAGCGAGCCCGGGACCGGGCGAAGCGATTGAAGGCCCCCGGGGGTCAGGGGATCGCCAGCTGATAGAGTATCCAGCCGCCGACGAAGCCGACGTTGAGTGCCCAGATGATCGTGAGGAAACGCGCGGCGTCGCCCCACATGCGATTGGCGACGTTGGCCGCGCACATCCAAACGGAGGTGAGCACCCAGCCGGTGTAGGGCACCATGATGACCGCGGACACGACGAACAGGGTCCAGGTGACGCCCAATTGCTGCAGGCCCGTATAGAAGACGGCGAACAGGACCCAGCTGCCGACCACGCCCCAGAGCCAGAAGAGACGCCACAGCGGTCCACGACCCTCGAGGTAATAGCGCATGACGTTGTCTTCGCTCATCCTCCGTCTCCTTCGAACGGTGACCGGTCGCGCGACAGTATGCGGCAGTGACGCGGGACTCGCCATTGGGGGAACCACGGAGCCCGGGCGCGCTCGCGGTGCCGCGGGCGGTGTGCATCCGGCATCGAAGCCCCGTGCCACGATCCCCCGTTGCGGGCCTGCGGGGTCGATGCGGCACTGACTCGTTGTAGCGCCGCGCGGCGCGCGCCGTTACCCTGCGCGGCTCATTCGGGGCGACGCGGAGAGCAACCGCCATGGCCGACGAATTCCGGCATGCGACCGAAGCCGACATCACCAGCAGCGTCGGCCAGCGCGACCGCACGCGCGGCGATTTCCACGTCGGTGGCGGGCTGCGCGTCGACGGCGTGGTCCGCGGCAACATCCTCGCCTCGGGCGACGACGCGAGCCTGGTCGTCAGCCCGAACGCACGGGTCGAAGGCGACGTGCACGTGGCCCGGGCGCGCATCGAGGGGCACGTGACCGGTTCGGTGACGGTCACGGGGCACGTCGACGTGATCGACGGCGGGGTGATCGAGGGCGACGTCCATTACGGCTCGATGGCCATCGCCTCCGGTGCCCGCGTCAACGGCGTGCTGAGCAGCCGGCGGCACGAGCTGGAGGGCTGAGGCAGCGGGCGGCACTCAGGCGTTGCGCTGCAGGCTCAGCCGGCCGGCCGCGTCGAGGTCGAGCCGGCCGATCACGTTGCCCTCGCTGTCGCCCACGTCGAGCGGGCCGTGGCGATCCAGGCGGTGGCGGATGGCCGTGTAGATGCTGTCCACGTCGGTGTGCAGCCGCTCCAGGTGGCCGCCGTTCTGGTAGGCGACGAGGTCACTGGCCTGCTGCCAGTCGAGGATCGGGGCGCCGCCCAGGTTCGTGGTCATTTCCGTCGCCCCGGTCACCGATGATCAGGCTCATCCTGCCAGCCCCGCGTCCGCACGGCCACCGAGCCCCGCCGCCGCGGTCAAGGGGGGCCGCGCCAGCCGAGCTCGGCCGCCGTCAGGGGCCCGATCACCGTTTCCGCGAGCGTTCGGGGCATGCGCGAGCGTCCCGTGCCGAGCGGGATGCGGGCGCCCATGAGCTCGGCCCGGCGCTGCGGGTGCAGCGGCTCGCGATCGGGATCGGCGTACCCGTGCGGGTGGGTCGGCTCGCCGGTGGCGCGATCGTACTTGTCGCTCGCACCCAGGGTGTGGAGCAGCTCGTGGGCGATCACCACGTGGTTGCGGCCGCGGTAGCGACGGTCGCCGAAGGCGTTGACGAGGCCGATGCGCGCCTTCTCCAGCCCGACCGAGTGGGCCAGACGCCGCGTCCTCTCCGGATCGTGGTACTGCACGAAGATCCGGATCTCTTCGGGCCCGTCGTAGGTGTCGTGGCGCCAGGCCCAGTAGCGGATCCGCAGGCTCCAGAACATCGCCGCCAGCACGCCGCCGTCCGCCGGCGGGGCCGGCGGCCGTGCCGTCACCGCCGGGGCGAGCCGCATCTCCACCGGTTGCTGCGTCGCCAGGTCGTGCTCGGCCGCCGCCCGGGCGAGGAACGCCTCGATCGGCTGCAGGTGGCGCGGTTGCAGGCGCTCGACGAAGGCGGCCACGTCGCCATCGCCGGCCGCGATCGGGTACACCGCCACCCATACGGGGTCGCGCCAGCGCGCCAGCCGGGCCCGCTCGGTCCAGAGGCCGAGGCCCACGGAGGCGAGAACCAGTAGCAGCAGCGCGATGCGCAGCGGGCGCGACACGGCGACTCCCCCGGGGCCGGGGATGGATGGGTTCCAGACTACCGTTGCCCGCCCGCGCGGCGCTATGCTTGTGCATCCATTGCCGGGGAGGTGCCATGAAGCGACATGCACGGTGGAGCCGCCGCGGCCTGGCGATCGCGCTCGCCCTGGCCGCCGCCGGCGCCCAGGCCGCCGGCGCGCGCTTGGCGGTCGTCGCCGACGGCCTCGATCACCCCTGGGCCATGGCCTTCCTGCCCGGCGGTGACCTGCTGGTCACGGAACGCTCGGGTGCGCTGCTCCGCCTCGACCCCGCGAGCGGCGAGCGCGAGGCCCTCGGCGGGGTACCGCCGGTGGTCGCGCGCAACCAGGGCGGGCTGCTCGACGTCCAGCTGCACCCGGATTTCGCCGACAACCGGCTCGTGTATCTGACGTGGTCGGGTCGCTGCGAGACGGGCAATGCCACCCACCTCGGGCGCGGGCGCCTGGTCGACGGCCGACTGGCGGATTTCGAGACCCTGTTCGTCGCCACACCCTGCGTCGAAAGCCACAAGCACTTCGGCTCGCGCATCGTGTTCGCGCCCTCGGGGCACCTGTTCATGACCGTGGGCGAGCGCGGTGAGCGCGACCGCGCCCAGGACGTCGACGACCACAACGGCTCCGTGCTGCGCCTGAATCCCGATGGCACCGTGCCCGGCGACAACCCGTTCGTCGATCGCGGCGATGCCCGCGACGCGATCTACAGCTACGGCCACCGCAACCCCCAGGGCGCCGTCATCCATGCCGACAGCGGTCGCCCCTGGATCCACGAGCACGGCCCGCGCGGGGGCGACGAGATCAACCGCCCGCGCCGGGGTGCGAATTTCGGCTGGCCCGAGACCACCTACGGGCGCGAGTACTACGGGCCCGAGATCGGCCCGGACAAGCTCGAGGGCACGGTGCAGCCGATCCACTACTGGGTGCCATCGATCGCCCCGTCGGGCATGGACTTCTACACCGGCGAGCGTTTCCCCGAGTGGCAGGGCGACCTGTTCGTCGGCGCCCTTGCGCTGACGCACCTGGCGCGCCTGGAGATGGACGGCACGCGGGTGGTGCGCGAGACGCAACTGCTCGACGACCGCGGCTGGCGCATCCGCGACGTGCGCACCGGCCCGGAAGGCTACCTCTGGCTGCTCACCGACGCCGGCAACGGACGCCTGGTGCGCCTCGCGCCGGCGGACTGACGCCGGCCGCGGATCCGCGCCGGCGGCGTCGGCGGCGGCGGTGCACATCGCTTGCGTCGCGCGCGGGGAACCGTACCCTGTGAGCGGCCCCCGATCGCTGAATGGACCCGGCGCGTGAACGAAACGGCCCCGGCAGGCCCCGAGCCCGCCCTCGACATCCTGCGCCGCGTGTTCGGCTACGACGCGTTCCGTGGGCGCCAGCGCGCGGTCATCGACCGTGTCGCGAGCGGGCGCAACGCGCTCGTGCTCATGCCGACCGGCGGCGGCAAGTCGCTTTGCTACCAGGTTCCCGCCCTGCTGCGCGGCGGCACGGCGGTGGTCGTCTCGCCGCTGATCGCGCTCATGCGCGACCAGGTCGAGGCCCTGCGGCACAACGGCGTGCGCGCGGCCTGCCTGAACTCCAGCCTGGACGAGGCCGAGCGCCGCTCGGCCGAGCGCGCCCTCGCCGCCGGCGAGCTCGACCTCGTCTACGTCGCGCCCGAACGCCTGCTGCAGGCGGCGACCCTGGCGCGCCTCGAGCGCATCCGGGTGGCGCTGTTCGCCATCGACGAGGCCCATTGCGTGTCGCAGTGGGGCCACGACTTCCGTCCCGAGTACATGCAGCTCGGCGTCCTGCGCGAGCGTTTTCCCGACGTGCCGCGCGTCGCGCTCACGGCGACCGCCGACGAGCGCACCCGCGCCGAGATCGCCCAGCAGCTGCTGCCGGACGGCTGCGAGACCTTCGTCGACAGTTTCGACCGCCCGAACATCCGTTACCGCGTGGGCCTCAAGGATCGCCCGCGCGAGCAGCTCCTCGCCTTCATCCGCGCCGAGCACCGCGAGGAATCCGGCATCGTCTACACCATGACGCGCAAGCGCGCCGAGGACACCGCCGCCTGGCTCGCCGAGCAGGGCGTCGCCGCCGTCGCCTACCACGCCGGCCTCGACCCCGCGAAGCGCCAGGCGCACCAGAACCGTTTCCTGCGCGAGGACGGGGTGGTCGTCGTCGCCACGGTGGCGTTCGGCATGGGCATCGACAAGCCGGACGTGCGCTTCGTCGCCCACCTCGACCTGCCGAAAAGCATGGAGGCGTACTACCAGGAAACCGGGCGCGCCGGCCGGGATGGGCTGCCGGCGGACGCGTGGCTGGTCTACGGCCTCCAGGACGTGGTGCAGGTGCGCCAGCTGCTCGCGGCGTCGACCGCGAGCGCGACCCACCAGCGGGCGGAGCGCGAGCGCCTCGAGGCCCTGCTCGCGTTCTGCGAGGGCACGGGCTGTCGGCGGCGGGCCCTGCTGCAGTACTTCGGCGAGGCCCACCCCGGGCACTGCGGCCACTGCGACAACTGCAACGGGCCGCCCGAGTCCTGGGACGCGACGCAGCCCGCGCGCAAGGCCTTGTCGGCCGTCTACCGCACCGGTCAGCGCTTCGGCGCGAATCACGTCGTCGACGTGCTGCTGGGCAACGCGACCGAGCGCGTGCGCCGCTGCGGCCACGATCGGCTCAGCACGTTCGCCATCGGCGCCGGCGAGCCCCGCGCGACCTGGCACTCGGTGCTGCGCCAGCTGCTGGCCCACGGGCACCTGCAGGTCGACCCCGAGGGCCATGGCGGGCTGCGTCTGGCCCGTGGCTGCCGTGCGCTGCTGCGCGGCGAACAGGCGCTGCAGCTCCGGCGCGAGGCCGTGGCGCCGAAGGGCCGGCGCAGTCGCGGCACCGGCGGGCCCGCCCATTCCGCCGAGTGGGAGGCGCTGCGGCGCTGTCGCCAGGAGCTGGCCGAGTCCGAGGGGGTGCCGCCCTACGTGATCTTCCACGACGCCACCCTGACCGCCATGCTCGACCTGCGCCCGCGCGATCGCGACGAGCTCGGGCGCGTGCCCGGGATCGGCCAGCACAAGCTGGAGCGCTACGGCCAGCGCTTCCTGGACGTGCTCGGCGAGCTCTCGGCCGCCGCCGGCACGGGCGCCGATGCCCGCCGCGAGACCCGGCGCCTGCTGCGCGCCGGCCACGCGCCCGACGCGATCGCCCGCACCCGCGATCTCGCGGCGTCGACCGTGTACGAGCACCTCGCGCAGGCGGTGGAGCACGGCGAGATCGGGCTCGAAGAGGTGGTGACCCTGGACGCCGGCGAGCGTGCCGCGATCGACGACGTGCTGCTCGCCGAGGGCGAGCCCGCGGCGCGCCTGCGCCCGGCCTTCGATGCCCTCGGCGGCGCCTGGCCGTTCGAGGTGCTCAAGCTGGTGCGCGCCGATCTGCGGCGGCGCAGCGGCACCGCGGTGCCCGGATAGTGTCCTTGAACGGAAGTTCTTCGATCTTTCTCGGCGAGGCATCGTGGTGACT
>CAZVFN010000126.1:419-8534 GCA_964626335.1 uncultured Ectothiorhodospiraceae bacterium | reverse complement strand
CGGCCCCGGCCAGCGCCGCCGCCCGCCCCGGGCGCCGCGTCAGAGCGCGCGGAACACGGACGCCATGCGTGCGCGCGTGCCCGTGTCCGGCAGCGGCCCGCGCGCCGCGCCGATGTTGTCGGCCGCGTGCTCGGGATCGCCGGTCGCCGGGATCGCGCAGGTGACCGCGGGGTGGCCGACGATGAACTTGAGGAAGAACTGCGCCCAGGTGCGGATCCCGAGCTCACCGGCCCAGTCCGGCAGCCGCTGCCCCTGCACACGGCCGAACAGCCGGCCACTCTCGAACGGCTCGTTGATCAGCGTAGCGACCCCGTTGGCGGCGGCCGCGGGGAGCAGACGCTTCTCGGCATTGCGCGCGGCGATGTTGTAGTTGAACTGGACGCAGTCGATCGGCTCGCGCTCGACGATGCGCGCCAGCCGGTCATGGCTCGAGTCGGTGTAGTGGGTGACGCCGATGTAGCGCACCCGGCCCGCCTCGCGCCAGGCCTTCAGGGTGTCGAGGTGCGTCTCGAGATCGACCAGGTTGTGGACCTGCATCAGTTCGAGCCGGCCGCCCCCCATGCGCTCGCGCGAGCGCTGCATCTGCTCGATGCCTTCGGCGCGGCCGCGCGTCCAGACCTTGCTCGCCATGAACAGCTCGTCGGCGATGCCGAGGCGCTCGGCGACGAGGCCGACGACGCGCTCGGAACGGTCGTACATGGGCGAGCTGTCCACCACGCGGCCGCCGCCCTCGTAGAAGTGCTCCATCACCCGTTCGAGGCGCCCCACTGCCGCCGCGTCGTCGGGATCCGCGTCGAACGTCTGGTAGGTGCCCATGCCGATCACCGGGATGCGGTCGCCCGAGGCGGGCACGGGGCGTCGGTTGAGCGGTTCCGCGGCGATGCCGGGCCCCGCGTGGCCGAGCGCGGCCAGTACCCCGAGCCCGGCGCCGCATTGCAGGAAACGGCGACGGGAGACGCCGCCGAGGTGATCGTCGCTTGCGCCGTCGTGCGTCATGTCGACCTCCAGCGTCGCGGGCCGCGGCCATGGGCGGGCCCGGTGATTCCGCAGAAAACGGTCAGGGCCGGGACTCGGCGGCGGCATCCACCGGGGCCGGCGCCCCGGGCTCGCGTTCGCGCGCGATGCCCAGGCGGTAACCGACACCGGCCCAGAGCGCGGCCAGCGGCACGCCGACGAGGGCGATGCCGGTCGTGCCGAGCCCCAGCCCCGACAGGCCCGCGTAGACCCAGCCGGCGACGGCGTCGCCGCCGCGATACACGACCGTGTCCACAAAGTTCTTCGACTTGTACTTCTGCATGCGCGGCAACACCGTCCACAACATCTCGCGCCCGGGCTTGGCCACCGCGTAGTTGCCCGCGCGGCGCACGACCTGGACCGCCATGATGGCGAGCAGCACCGGCGCCGCGGCCAGCACGAGCAAGCCGGCGGCCACCAGCAGCGGCACGAACGCCAGGGTCCGCCCGAGACCGAATCGCTGCACGATGCGACCGGTGAGGAACAGCTGGATGCCGACGGTGAGCGTATTGGTCAGCACGTCGATCGTGGCGAACACCGACGTGCGGTCGCCGCTGTCGGCGAAGGCCGCGCTGACGATCTCGGCCTGCGTGAAGTACAGGAACGTCGCCAGCGTCGTGTAGAGCCAGATGAACAGCCCGATGCCGAGCAGGTAGCGCGACCCCAGGAACGCCGCCACGCCCTCGAGCAGGCGACCGCCGAGCGCCTCGCCCCGCCGGTCGCGCCTCGCCCCGCCGTCCGTGCGGCGGCCCGACCAGCGGTCGAGCACGGCCATGCACGGCAGCGTCAGCGCGAGGATGGCGGCGGCGAGCAGCAGCAGGGCGGCCGGTTCCGTCTGCTGCGCGAGCACCGCGGTCACGCCCGGACCCAGGATCGCCCCGGCGCTGCCGCCCGCGGCGATCGCCCCGAACAGGCGCGCCGCCGCCGCATCCTCGAACAGGTCCGCCATGTAGCTCCAGAACACCGACACGACGAACAGGTTGAACACGGACAGCCAGACGAAGAAGGTCCGCGCGGCCCACACCATCGCGACGTCGGAGCGCAGCCAGAGCCAGAAGCCGAGGATGCAGGCGATGAACAGGCCGTAGACGACGGGGATGAGCCGCGTGCGGCGGAAGCGCCCGGCGAGCGCGGCGAACACGGGCACGGCGATCAGCATCGCGACGAACGTCGCCGTGAACAGCCACTGCATGTGCTCGACGCCGCCGCGCACGCCCATCTCGTCGCGCACCGGGCGCAGGATGTAGTAGCTGCACAGCAGGCAGAAGAAGTAGGCGAAACCGCCGAGCAGGCCGGGCCACTCGCCCGGACGGATGTTGACCGCACGCGCGATCCGGGGGATCGGGCCGTTGTCGGGCGATGCAGTCACGGTCACGCAGGCCTCCCCGGCGCGCGACGCGGACGGTGGGCGGGCGCGCCGGCACGGCGACGCATTGGACAATGCGCGAGCAGCGCCTACAATGGCCTGACCGCGCGGTCAGCGCAACCGTGGCGGGCCGGCTTGCGAGGCCGGCCGGAACCGGGCCGGCAGGCATGCGTCCAAATCCCCTCGCTGACGAATCGGATCCCGCAGATGGCGCACACCCCGAAGGCCTGCGCGGTCCTGTCCGCGCTTGCCGCAGTCGCTGCGCTCCTGGCCGCGCCCGCCGCGCTCGCCCAGCAGGCGCCACCGGTCGCGGTGACCACGGCGAAGCGCGACACGATCGTGCGCGAGGTCACGCTCAGCGGCAGCCTCACGAGTCCGCAACGGGCCGACCTGGCGCCCGAGGTCTCGGATCGTGTCACCGAGGTGCTGGTGGAGGCGGGCGACCGGGTCGCGGCCGGCGATGCCCTGCTGCGCCTCGACGCGGCCCTGACCCGCATCGAGCTGCGCCGAGCCGAGGCGGCGCTGCAGGAGGCCCGGGCCAATCTCGAGGATGCCCGCCGGCGCCTGAGCGAGGCCGAGGACCTGGCGCAGCGCGAGTCGATCAGCGAGAGCGAGCTCGCGTCGCGGCGCGCCAGGGTGGAAGAGTCCGCGGCCGTCGTCGCGCGCCGCGCCGCGGAACGCGACCTGCAAGCCGAGCTCATCGACCGCCACACGCTGAGCGCGCCGTTCGCCGGCGTGATCAATCGGCGCATGATCGAGCTGGGCGAGCGAGCGGCCCCGGAGAATCCGGTGTACGAACTGATCGCCACCGACCGCCTGCGACTCGAGCTGGCCGTGCCGCAAAAGTATTTCGGCGACGTGGCACCGGGCACCGAGGTGCGCGTACGCTTCGATGCGCGCCCCGAGACGAGCATCGAGGACCGGATCCAGACGGTCATCCCGGTGAGTGACCGCAACAGTCGGACCTTCCGGGCCCGCCTCGACCTCGACAACCCGGATGGCCGGCTGGCGCCCGGGATGTCATCGACCGCCACCCTTCGCATCGACACCGGCCGCACCGGCGTCGCCATCCCCCAGGACGCACTCATCCGCTACCCGGATGGACGCACGGTGGTATGGCTGGCCGAGGGCGACGGCGAGGCGCGCACCGTCGAGGAGCGCCGCGTGCAGACCGGGCTCCAGTTCGGCGAGCGCATCGCCATCCGCGAGGGCCTGGAGGCCGGCACGCAGATCGTGACCGAGGGCAACGAGGCCCTGCGCGACGGCCAGTCGGTGCGCATCACTGCGGGCGAGTGAACGGCCCCGGCGCGGTGGGCGCGAGCGGCCCCGACCCGGGCCGGTTGGAGAGACAGACCCATGTTCGAGTCCATGATCCGCCGCGGCACGCTGATGACGGTGATCGCCGGCGTGGTCGCCGTCATCGGCCTCGTCGCGGCCTTCACCATCCCCGTGCAGATGATCCCCGACCTGCAGGTCCGCACCGTCAGCGTGCGCACGACCTGGCCCGGCGCCACGCCGCAGGACGTCGAGAAGGAGATCCTGATCGAGCAGGAGGAGTACCTGCGCTCGATCCCCAGCCTGCAGGAGATGACGGCGACGGCCTCGACAGGCAGAGCCGAGATCGAGCTCGAGTTCCCCTACGACGTCGACATGACCGAGACCCTGATCCAGGTTACCAACGCCCTGCAGCAGGTCCCGGACTACCCCCTCAACGTCGATCAGCCGCGCATCGAGGCCGAGGCCTTCTCCAGCAACTCGTTCATGTACTTCCGTGTGGCACCGCTGGACGGCAACCCGCGCGATCTCGACATGACGATGATGCGGGATTACCTCGACGACAACGTGCGCACGCGCATGGAGAACGTCCAGGGGGTCTCCAGCGTCGGGCTCGGGGGCGGCGCCGAGCGCCAGGTCCGCATCCGGGCCGATCCCGGCGCGCTGGCGAGTCGCGGGCTCACCGTCGCCGACCTGCGAACGGCCATCACGCAGCGCAACCGCGACATCTCCGCGGGCGAGGTCGAGTCCGGCAAGCGGCGCTATCTGCTGCGCACGGTCGGACGCTTCGACGAGGTGGGCGAGCTCGAGGACCTGATCATCCGTCGCAACAACGGCACGAGCGTGCGCGTGCGCGATGTCGCCTCGGTCGAGCTCGGCCATGCGGAGATCGGCAGCGAGCAATTCGTCAACGGCAAGCCGATCCTCAACCTGTCGGTCAACCGCGAGCTCGGCTCGAACGTCATCGACATCAAGAACCGCATGCTCGAGGAAGTGCAGGCGATCAACGAGCAGTTCCTCAATCGCGCCGGCATGGAGCTCAAGCTCAACGCGACCGACACGGTCTACGTCGAGCAGTCGATCGCCACCGTGTGGCGCAACCTGGCGATCGGCGCCGTGCTGGCCACGCTGGTGATGTTCGCCTTCCTGCGCTCTTCGCGCGCGACGCTCATCGGCATCATGGGCATCCCGCTGTGCACGATCGCCGCGTTCGTCGGCCTGCTCCTCACGGGGCGAACGATCAACGTGATCTCGCTGGCGGGCGTGGCCTTCGCCATCGGCATGACGCTCGACAACACGATCGTCGTGCTCGAGAGCATCGAGCACGAGCGGCGCAGGGGCATGGACCGCCTGCGCGCGGCGGTCGCCGGCGTCCAGCGCGTCTGGCCGGCGGTGCTCGCCTCGACGCTCACCACCGTGCTGGTGTTCACGCCGATCGTGTTCATCACCCTCGAGGCCGGCCAGCTCTACTCCGACATCGCCGTCGCCGTGACCGGCTCGATCCTGGTCTCGATGCTGGTCGCGATCACCCTGGTACCGCCGGCGGCGGCCAACATGGACCTCGCACCGCGCGGGCGGGGCGAGGAGCCGGCCGCGTCGGCAGGGGAAGCGGGGTATCGTGGCCTCGGAGGACGCGTCGTCGACGGCATCGGCTGGCTCGTCGTGCGCCCGGCTCGCCGGTACGCGACGATCGGCCTCACGGTCGCCGCGAGCGCGGGCATCATCTGGGGCCTCACCCCGCCGGCGGAGTACCTGCCCCCGGGCGAGGAGCCCAAGATCTTCGCGCGCATGAGCGCGCCACCGGGCTACAACCTCGAGCGCATGACCGAGATCGGCCACCAGATCCAGGACGGCCTGCTGCCCTATCTCGAGGACGAGCCGAGCGCCTTCGACAGCGGCAAAAAGGACGTGCCCGCGATCGACTACATGATCCTGTGGATCACCAACGGCGGCATGACCATCATCGCCGAGCCCAAGCAGAAGACGCGCGGGCACGTCGACGCGCTGATGGACCGTGTCACGGCGCGCTACGAGCAGTTCCCCGGCATGCGCGCGTTCGCCACGCGGGGATCGATCATCACCAGCAACGACGGCGGTACGCGCAGCGTCAACATCGACGTCGCCGGCAACGACCTCGCCGCCGTGTACGATGCCGCGAACGCCGCCTATGACCGCTCGCGCGAGGTCTTCGACGACCCCCGGATCCAGGCCAACCCATCGAGCCTGACGCTATCGCAGCCGTTGATCGAGGTGCGCCCGGACTGGGACCGCGCGGCCGAGCTCGGCATGGACACGCAGGACGTGGGCTACACGGTGGCCGCGCTCACCGACGGCGCCTACGCCGACGAGTTCTACCTCGCCAACGACAAGATCGACGTCTATCTCTACGGGCCGAACGGCTCGAGCGAGACGCCGGCCGCCCTGCCCGACCTGCCGATCCACACGCCGGGTGGCGGCATCGTGCCGCTGTCGAGCCTGGCCACGATCCACGAGACCGTCGACACGAGCACCATCCGCCGCGTCGACGGCCGGCGCACGGTCACCCTCAACGTCATCCCGCCCGAGGACGTGCCGCTCGAGGTCGGCGTCCAGCGCGTGCGCGCGGAGGTCCTCGGCCACCTGCGCGAGACCGGGGCGATCCCCGCGAGCGTCAATGTCGGCATCTCCGGCGCGGCGAACCAGCTCGAGGCGACCCAGGACGCACTGACGAGCAACTACGCGGTGGCGCTGGTGCTCGTCTATCTCGTGATGGTCGCGATCTTCACCCACTGGGGCTATCCACTGCTGATCATGACCACGATCCCGCTCGGCGTCGCCGGCGGCATCGCCGGGCTCTGGCTGCTCAACCTCGGCGGCAGCTTCCTGCCCCTGCTCGGCCTGCCCGCACTGCAGCAGCCGTTCGACATGATCTCGATGCTCGGCTTCCTGATCCTGATGGGCGTGGTGGTCAACAACCCCATCCTGATCGTCCATCGCTCCGCCCAGAACATGCGCGAGTCCGCGATGGACGCGCACGAGGCAGTCAAGGAAGCGGTGTCGTCGCGCCTGCGCCCGATCGCCATGTCCGCACTGACGACGATCTTCGGCCTCGCCCCGCTGGTGTTCGTCCCCGGCGAGGGCACCGAGCTCTACCGCGGCGTCGGCGCCATCGTCCTGTTCGGCCTTGCCGGCACGGCGATCGTCACGCTGACGTTCCTGCCGGCGCTGACCGTCAGCGTCCTCGGCTGGCGCGAGCGGAAGGCGGCGACCGGGTGAGTGGCGTGCCACAGGGGACGGGGATCGACCAACCGGCCTTTGGGGCTCTCGCCAGGGCGCACACAACGCCGGGGACGCGAGAATCGAAGCCATCGTAGCCTGTATGCAGCGCAGCGGAATCCGGGAGACATTGCCGGCACCCCGAACCGGGCGACGCAGACGGCGGCGGTTCGTTCACCGGTGGCCGCAGGCTCGCGCCGCCCCGGATTCCGCCCAAGGCTCCATCCGCGCTACAGGGTCGCGTTTCTCCGATGCCTGTTCGTGGCCGCGAATCGCGATCCATTCGCGTCCTTCGCGACTCTGCGAGCATGCGAGTCCACACCATCCCGGTCGCGCCCGATGATCGCTCGACCGCGTGCGGCCAAGCCGCCCGCACACGGGCATCCCCTCCCGCCCGCGGAACGCACCCGGTACACTCCGCGCCGCCATGATGTACATCATCGTCCTCCTCGTGCTCGCGCTGCTGGTGGTCTACCTCCTGTGGCGGTGGCTCTCCAGCGAGCTCGGCGAGGCCGGGCGCTCGCTGCGCGTCGCCCTGCGGGTGCGCCGCGGCGGGCGCACGCCGCAGCTGCTCGCCGAGGAGGCGCGCGCCGCCTGCCGCGCGGAGGGGATCGAGCCCGACCTGGTGATCGTCAGCCACGACGCGCTCGACCTCTACGACCGCCTGCGCGAGCGCGTCATCGGCCGCACCGACCGGCCCGACCTCCCGGGGGCCACGGTCCTCGCCCTCGCCGCCGACGCCGATGCCGGCAAGCTCTACGTCCGCGCCGTCGAGACCCCCGCGGAACGCCCCGGCCGCGAGATCGTGCGCTTACACGACCTCGACCGCGTCGCGCGCATCGAAGCGGTCACCCACGCCGGCCCCGAAGGCCTCGTCGCCCCGGCGGAGCAGGCGATCGCCATCGCGGTCGACGATCCCGACGTACCCGAGTACCGCCTCGCCGTCGAACCCGGCTGGCACATCGCTGCGCTCGACATCACGCGCCGCCTGAGCACGCTCTGCCGGGACCGCGAGCCCCCGCGCGGGGCCCCCGTCGTGGTCCGCTGAACGCCGCTCCCGCCCGGTTTACACCCCTACGCCATTCGGCTAGAGTCCCGCGCCTGCATGCGGACCGGCTCGCGCAAGGACGCGACGCCGCAGCGAGTACCCGTGGACGGGCCGCGCCACGCGCACGCCGAACGCCGGGTGGCCCTCGATGGGCCGC
>CAZVFN010000126.1:0-319 GCA_964626335.1 uncultured Ectothiorhodospiraceae bacterium | reverse complement strand
CCGGCGTTCGACGGCCGCTGGCACGCAGGCCCAACAACCAGGTTCAACGGAGAGGGGGCCGAGCGGTCGACCGATTCGTCCGGAACGAATCGGCGCGAGCGCAGCGAGTCCGAAGGACGCGGCCCACGGACGGGCCGCGCCACGCGCACGCCGAACGCCGGGTGGCCCTCGATGGGCCGCCCGGCGTTCGACGGCCGCTGGCACGCAGGCCCAACAACCAGGTTCAACGGAGAGGTGGCCGAGCGGTCGAAGGCGCACGCCTGGAAAGTGTGTGTACGTTAACAGCGTACCGAGGGTTCGAATCCCTCCCTCTCCGCCA
>CAZVFN010000125.1:0-8534 GCA_964626335.1 uncultured Ectothiorhodospiraceae bacterium | reverse complement strand
CCGCGAAGGCGGCCGCACCGTCGGTGCCGGCGTCGTTTCCAAGATTATCGAGTAAGGATTAATGGCAACCAGACAGAGCCAGACGATTCGTATCCGCCTCAAGGCGTTCGACCACCGACTGCTGGACAGCTCGGCGCGCGAGATCGTCGAGACCGCGAAGCGCACCGGCGCCCGCGTGCTCGGGCCGATTCCGCTGCCGACCAAGCGCGAGGTCTACACCGTCCTGACGTCGCCCCACGTCAACAAGGACGCGCGCGACCAGTACGAGCTGCGCACGCACAAGCGGCTGATGGACATCGTGGATCCCACCGAGAAGACGGTGGACGCGCTCATGCGCCTGGACCTGGCGGCCGGCGTGGACGTCCAGATCAAGCTCAACTGAGGTCCGGGCCGGCCGGACGGCGGCGGCGCGCGGCGCGGCGGCGGTCCGGCGATCGGCGGGGCCTTCGGGCCATGTCATTCTGGCGTCAACGGAGATGGCTTGTTATAATCTCCGGCTTCCTCGGCCCGGGGCGGATCCTCTGTTCCGGGCCTTGATTTGAGTGTTCGACGGGCAGGCCGCCACGGCTGCCGCACCAGTGGGAACGGTGATCATGGCGATTGGTGTAATCGGCCGAAAGGCGGGCATGACCCGCGTGTTCACGGACGCCGGCGAGTCCATCCCGGTGACCGTGATCCAGGTGGAGTCCAACCGGGTCACGCAGTTGAAGACGCCGGAGCGCGACGGCTACGCGGCGCTCCAGGTCACCACCGGCGCGCGCCGGGCCGAGCGCCTGACGCGCCCCGAGCAGGGGCACTTCGCGAAGGCCGGCGTCGAGCCGGGCCGGGGGTTGTGGGAGTTCCGGCTCGAGGGTGACGAGGGCGCGGACCTGGAGGTCGGCGTCGAGCTCGGCCTGGATCGCTTCGAGGCCGGCCAGCGCGTCGACGTCTGCGGCACGAGCAAGGGCCGCGGCTTCGCCGGGACGGTCAAGCGCCACAACTTCCGCACCCAGGACGCGTCGCACGGCAACTCGCTGTCGCACCGCGTGCCGGGCTCGATCGGCCAGATGCAGGACCCGGGCCACGTGTGGAAGGGCAAGAAGATGCCGGGCCACATGGGCAACGCCCGCCGCACCGCAGCCAATCTCGAGATCGTGCGGGTCGACGCCGAGCGCGGCGTGCTGCTCGTGCGCGGGGCCGTACCGGGCAGCCGCGACGGCGACCTCGTCGTGCGGCCCTCGGTCAGGGCGCAGCGCTGAGGGAATACCGATGGAACTGAAGGTCGTAGACGGCAGCAGCGTCGAGGTCGCGGATTCGGCATTCGCGCGCCCGTTCAATGGCGCGCTGGTGCACCAGGCCGTCGAGACGTACCTGGCCGGCGGACGCGCGGGCACGGCGGCGCAGAAGACGCGCGCCGAGGTCCGGGGCGGCGGCTCCAAGCCATGGCGCCAGAAGGGTACCGGGCGGGCCCGCGCCGGCACCAACCGCAGCCCGTTGTGGCGCGGCGGCGGCCAGCTCCTCCCGCAGAAGCCGCGCAGCTACGCCAAGGGGCTGAACCGCAAGATGTATCGTGGTGCCCTGCGCGCGATCGTCTCCGAGCTGGTGCGCGAGGACCGCCTGGTCGTGGTCGATGATCTCGGCCTCGACACGCCGAAGACGCAGGCGATGGCACGGCGCCTGGAGTCGCTCGGGGGTACCGACGCGCTGGTCGTGCTGGCCGGCGAGGACCGCAACGTCGAGCTGGGTGCGCGCAATCTGCCGCGCGCGGCCGTCACCCGGGTCCACGGCATCAACCCGGTGACGCTGATGCGCCACGAGCGCGTGGTGATCACCGTCGACGCCCTGAAGCAGGTCGAGGAGTGGCTGGCATGAATCGCGAACGCCTCTATCGGGTCATCGAGGCGCCGCAGGTCTCGGAGAAGGCCACCAACAGCGCCGACGAGCGTCGCCAGCACGTCTTCCGCGTGGCCCGTGACGCCAACAAGCGCGAGATCCGCAAGGCCGTGGAGTTCATTTTCCAGGTCGAGGTCGAGCGCGTGCAGGTCCTCAACGTCAAGGCCAAGAACAAGCGTTTCGGTGCCATCCAGGGGCGCCGCAACGGCTGGCGGAAGGCGATCGTGCGCCTCAAGGAAGGCCACGACATCGACTACGCCGGCATGGAAGGGTAAGCGACCATGGCTATCGTCAGGACGAAACCGACATCCCCGGGGCGGCGCTTCCGGATCGAGATCAAGGGCAAGGCCCTGTATACGGGAAAGCCGTACTCGCCGCTCGTGGAGAAGGGCAATGCCGAGAGCGGCGGGCGCAACGGCGGCGGGCGCATCACCACGCGCCACCGCGGCGGCGGCCACAAGCGTCGCTATCGCCGCGTGGATTTCAAGCGCGACAAGGACGGTGTACCGGCGTCGGTCGAGCGCATCGAGTACGACCCGAACCGCAGCGCCCACATCGCGCTGATCAAGTACGCCGACGGCGAGCGCCGCTACATCCTCGCGCCCCGGGGCGTGAAGGCGGGCTCGCCGATCCGTTCGGGGCGCGAGGCGCCGATCAAGCCGGGCAACGCGCTGCCGCTGTCGAACATCCCGATGGGCACGCGCGTGCACTGTGTCGAGCTCAAGCCCGGCAAGGGCGCGCAGATGGCGCGCAGCGCCGGCGCGTCGGTCCAGCTGGTGGCGCGCGAGGGTGCCCAGGCGACGCTGCGCCTGCGCTCCGGCGAGATGCGCCGCGTGCCGGTCAGGTGCCGCGCGACCATCGGCGAGGTGGGCAACGAGGAACACAGCCTGCGCCAGCTCGGCAAGGCCGGTGCCAGGCGCTGGAAAGGCGTGCGCCCGACCGTGCGCGGCGTGGCGATGAACCCCATCGACCATCCGCACGGCGGTGGCGAGGGCCGGACCTCCGGCGGCCGTCACCCGGTCACGCCGTGGGGTCAGCCGACCAAGGGCTACAAGACACGCAAGAACAAGTCGACGGACCGCAACATCGTCCGCCGGCGCAAACGCAAGAAGTAAAGCGAGGGCTCGATCGTGCCACGTTCACTGCGTAAAGGACCGTTCGTCGACCTCCACCTCATGAAGAAGGTGGAGAAGGCGCAGGCGGCCAATAACCGGCGCCCGATCAAGACCTGGTCGCGGCGCTCCATGGTGGTGCCCGAGATGGTCGGGCTGACCATCGCGGTCCACAACGGTCGTCAGCACGTGCCGGTGCTCGTCAGCGAGAACATGGTCGGCCACAAGCTGGGCGAATTCGCCGCGACCCGGACGTTCAAGGGGCACGCGGCGAACAAGAAGGGCCGCTAGGAGACGATGATGCAGGCCACTGCCAAACTCCGTACGGCGCGCGTGACGCCGCAGAAGGCGCGCCTCGTGGCGGACCAGATCCGCGGCATGCCAGTGGACAAGGCGCTGTCGACGCTGGCGTTCTCGACCAAGGGCGCCGCGGGCCTGGTCAAGAAGGTGCTTGAGTCCGCGATCGCGAACGCCGAACACAACGAGGGCGCGGATGTCGACGAGTTGCGCGTGAGCACGATCTGCGTCGACGAGGGCCCCACCATGAAGCGCGTGCAGGCGCGCGCGAAGGGCAGCGCGAACCGCATCCTCAAGCGGACCAGCCACATCCACGTCCGTGTGGCGGACCGGTAAACGAGAGGCGAACGGAATGGGTAACAAGACACATCCGGTAGGCATCCGCCTCGGCATCTCGGCGGACTGGAACGCGACCTGGTACGCGAACAATCGCGACTACGCCACGTTCCTGAACAACGACATCAGGGTCCGCGAGTTCATCCACAAGCAGCTTGCCCACGCCTCGGTCAGCCGCGTGCAGATCGACCGCCCGGCGCGCGCCATGCACGTGACGATCCACACGGCGCGGCCCGGCATCGTCATCGGCAAGAAGGGCGAGGACATCGAGCGCCTGCGCGGGCAGGTCGCGCAGGTGGCCCGTCTCGCGCACTCGAGCGTCAAGGTCAACATCGCCGAGATCCGCAAACCGGAGCTGGACGCGCGCCTGGTGGCGGACAACGTCGCCCAGCAGCTCGAGCGGCGCGTGATGTTCCGCCGCGCCATGAAGAGGGTGGTGACCAATACCATGCGCCTCGGTGCCCAGGGCGTGAAGATCCACGCCGCAGGCCGCCTCAACGGCGCCGAGATCGCGCGCAAGGAGTGGTACCACGACGGCCGCGTGCCGCTGCACACGCTGCGCGCGGACATCGATTACGGGCAGTCCACGGCGAACACGACGTATGGTTCGCTGGGCATCAAGGTCTGGATCTGCAAGGGCGAGGTCTTCGACCTCGAGCAGAAACGCGAGGCCGCCAAGAGCCAGACGACCCAGAAGTAAGGAGCCGTTGAGCCATGTTGCAGCCGAAGAAAACCAGGTATCGCAAGCAGCAGAAGGGCAAGAATCGCGGCATTGCGACCAACGGTGACCGGGTCAGTTTCGGCGAGTTCGGCCTCAAGGCGGTCGATCGCGGGCGGATCACGTCGCGCCAGATCGAGGCCGCGCGCCGCGCGATGACGCGCCACGTCAAGCGCGGCGGCAAGATCTGGATCCGGCTGTTCCCGGACGTGCCGGTGACCAAGAAGCCCATCGAGGTGCGCATGGGCAAGGGCAAGGGCGGTGTCGAGTACTGGGTCTCGAAGGTCCAGCCCGGCAAGATGCTCTACGAGATGGAGGGCGTCTCCGAGCCCGTTGCCCGCGAGGCCATGCGCCGCGCGGCCCAGAAGCTGCCCGTGCGCTGTGTGTTCGTGAATCGGACGATCATGTGATGAAGGCGAACGAACTCCGCGGCAATAAGGTGAGCGAGCTGAACGAGGAGCTGGTCGAGCTCCAGCGCGAGGCGTTCAACCTGCGCATGCAGAAGGGTGTCGGCCAGGCGCCGCGTCCCGACCGGATCAGGAAGGTCCGCCGGGACATCGCGCGGGTCAAGACGGTGATCAACGAGAAACTCGCGCAGGGTGAGTCGGCATGACGGAACAGCAGAGTACACGCGCGCGCCGTGAGCGCGGCTATGTGGTCAGCTCCAGGATGAACAAGGGCGCGACCGTTCTGGTCGAGCGCCGCGTGCGGCACCCGCTCTATGGCAAGTTCGTCAAGCGGTCCAAGCGCTACCACGTGCACGACGAGGACAACACCTGCAAGGACGGCGACTTCGTCGTCATCGAGGAGTGCCGCCCGATTTCCAAGACCAAGGCCTGGCGTCTCGTGCGCGTACACACGGCGGCCGCCGGGGCGTGAAGACCGGCTCCGCCCGGCATCGATAAGGGAACGAGTCATGATCCAGATGCAGACCAGCCTCAACGCCGCCGACAACAGTGGCGCGCGCCGGGTGCAGTGCATCAAGGTGCTGGGTGGATCGCGGCGGCGCTACGCGTCGATCGGGGACATCATCAAGGTCAGTGTCAAGGACGCCATCCCGCGCGGGCGCGTGAAGAAGGGCGAGGTCTACAACGCGGTCGTGGTCCGCAGCAGCAAGGGCGTGCGCCGCCCGGACGGCTCGTTGATCCGTTTCGACAACAACGCGGCGGTGCTGCTCAACAACAAGCTCGAGCCGGTCGGGACCCGCATCTTCGGCCCGGTCACGCGCGAGCTTCGCACCGAGCGGTTCATGAAGATCATCTCGCTCGCGCCCGAGGTCCTGTAAGGGGATAGCAAGATGCGCAAGATTCGACAGGGTGACGACGTGATCGTGATCGCCGGGCGCGACAAGGGCCGGCGCGGCAACGTCACGCGCGTGCGCCGCGACGGACGCCTGGTCGTCGACAACGTGAACATGATCAAGAAGCACGAGAAACCGAACCCGCAGCAGGGCGTGTCCGGCGGCATCGTGGACAAGGAAGCACCGATCCACGTCTCGAACGTGATGGTGTACAACCCGACGAAGGGCGCGGGCGACCGCGTCGGGATCAAGACACTCGCCGACGGCCGGAAGGTACGGTACTTCAAGTCGGACGGCGAAACCGTGGACGTGTAGGCGATCTGACATGGCACGACTTCAGCAACAGTACCGCGAGAGCGTCATCCCGCGGCTTCGCGAGCAGGGCGGCTACCGCAATATCATGGAGGTGCCGCACCTCGAGAAGATCACCATCAACATGGGGATCGGCGAGGCGGTGAGCGATAAGAAAACGCTCGAGAGCGCGCAGAGCGAGCTGGCGCAGATCGCGGGCCAGCGCCCTGTGGTCACGCGCGCCCGCAAATCGGTGGCGGGCTTCAAGACGCGCGAGGGCTGGCCGATCGGGTGCAAGGTGACCCTGCGCCGCCAGCGCATGTACGAGTTCCTGGACCGCCTGATCAACATCGCGGTGCCACGCATTCGCGATTTCCGCGGCTTCAGTCCGAAGTCGTTCGACGGCCGCGGCAACTACAGCGTGGGCGTGCGCGAGCAGATCATTTTCCCCGAGATCGATTACGACAAGACCGATGCGATCCGGGGCATGGACATTACTTTGACGACGACGGCGAAGAGCAACGAGGAAGCGCGAGCGCTACTCGATGCCTTCGGCTTCCCGTTCCGGCAGTAGAGGCGGGGTTTTCCGATGGCGAAGGTTTCAATGGTCGAGCGTGAGCGCAAGCGGGAGAAACTCGCTGCGAAGTACGCCAGCAAGCGCGCCCAGCTCAAGGCGGTCATCAAGGACCCGAATGCGTCCTACGAGGAGCGCATGGAGGCCGTGAACAAGCTGCAGAAGCTGCCGCGCAACGCGAGTCCGGTGCGCATGCGCAGCCGCTGCCAGCAGACCGGTCGGCCGAACGGGGTCTACCGCAAATTCGGCCTCGGCCGCAACAAGCTGCGCGAGGCAACGATGCGCGGCGACGTGCCCGGCCTGCGCAAGGCCAGCTGGTAAACGAATCGGGAGTTCGAGCATATGAGCATGTCCGATCCGATCGCCGATATGCTGACCCGGATTCGTAACGGGCACATGGCGAACAAGGCTCAGGTGTCGATGGCCTCCTCGAAGAAGAAGGTCAACGTCGCGAGCGTGCTGAAGGACGAGGGGTACATCGACGATTACCGGGTCGAGGGCGAGGACAAGCCCACCCTGGTCGTGGACCTCAAGTATTTCGAGGGCCGTCCCGTGATCGAGCACGTCAAGCGGGTGAGCCGGCCGGGGCTGCGGATCTATCGCAACAAGAGTGATCTGCCCCGGGTCCTCAACGGCCTCGGCGTCGCCGTGATCTCGACCTCGCACGGGGTGATGAGCGATCGCCAGGCGCGGTCCGAGGGCCACGGCGGCGAAGTGATCTGCACGGTCGCGTAACGGGGTGAGCGAGATGGTAGAGACAACATCGCGCGTCGCGCGCAAGCCGGTGCCGGTCCCGTCGAGCGTGGATATCGCGATCGAGGGCCAGCACGTGAGCGTGACCGGTCCGAAGGGCAGCGACGCCTACACCGTGCACGGCGACGTCGAGGTCTTTCGCGACGAATCGGGCGTGCGCTTCGCGCCGCGCAGGGCCGGGCGCGACGAGAACGCCATGGCCGGCACGATGCGCTCGTTGCTGAACAACATCGTCGTCGGCCTGACCGAGGGCTTCCAGCGCAGGCTCGTGATCAAGGGTGTCGGCTACCGCGCGCAGATGCAGGGCAACAAGCTCAAGCTCACGCTCGGCTTCTCGCACGACGTGATGTTCGCCGTGCCCGAGGACATCCAGATCGAGTGCCCGAGTAACACCGAGGTGGTGGTCAGGGGCGCGAGCAAGCAGCGCGTGGGCCAGGTCGCGGCGGACATCCGCGCGTTCCGCCCGCCGGAGCCGTACAAGGGCAAGGGCGTTCGCTACGAGAACGAAGAAGTCATCATGAAGGAAGCCAAGAAGAAGTAGGGCTTCCGCACCGGGTGAGTGGAATCATGGACAAGAAGGCTCAACGACTGCGCCGCGCGACGCGCGCCCGCTCGAAGATGCGCGAGCGCGGGGTCGCCCGCCTGACCGTGCATCGCACGCCGCGCCACATCTACGCGCAGGTGCTCGCCGCCGAGGGCGACCGCGTGCTGGCGACGGCCTCGACGGTTCAGCGCGATTTGCGCGACGCGGTGGTGTCCACCGGCAACATCGAGGCCGCGTCGCTGGTCGGGCGTCGCATCGCCGAGAAGGCGAGTGACGCCGGCGTCACGCGCGTGGCATTCGACCGCTCGGGCTTTCGCTTCCACGGGCGCGTCAAGGCGCTCGCCGAGGCGGCGCGCGAGAACGGTCTGCAGTTCTGAACGGGTAGATCACGATGGCAAATACCGAAACGGCAGCACAGAGCGCAGACGGCTACCTCGAGAAGCTGGTCTCGATCAACCGCGTGGCGAAGGTGGTCAAGGGCGGCCGGCAGTTCGGGTTCACCGCCCTGACCGTCGTCGGCGACGGCCAGGGCAAGGTGGGCTTCGGCTACGGCAAGGCCCGCGAGGTCCCGCAGGCGATCCAGAAGGCCATGGAGAAGGCGCGCGCCCACATGAAGGATGTCCCGCTCGACGGCGGCACGCTGCAGTACGCGCTGCGCGGGCGTCACGGCGCGGCACGGGTCTACATGCAGCCGGCCTCCGAGGGTACGGGCATCATCGCCGGCGGCGCCATGCGCT
>CAZVFN010000124.1:0-8631 GCA_964626335.1 uncultured Ectothiorhodospiraceae bacterium | reverse complement strand
GCGCGTGCAGTTCCACCAGGTCGCGTTCCATCCAGGCCGTCATGCCCGTGCCCCGCGCGCGCCACCCGGCACCCGTCGCCGTGACCGGGCGCTGCGTCTCGGCGCGACCGGCCGCGGTGAGCACGGTCAGGCGGCTCGTGCGCAGCGTCGCGGGCGCGGATGCACCGCCCGCGCGGGCCAGCACGACCGCGTCGATCAGCTCGACCCGGTCGCCGCCGGGGCCGATCCGCCCGCGGCGGGCGGTGCCGTGCCAGGGCGGGCCGTTGCCCGCACGGTAATCGAGGACGGGCTCGATCACGGTCGCCGTGTCGTCGCCGAAGTGGGTCAGGCGCTGTCCGCGCAGCTCGTAGGCCGGCGGGCCCGCCCGCGTGTGGCTGCGCAGGTCGAAGGCCGTGAAGTAGGCGTCCGGCTCGGGCGCCGCGCCCGACGCTTGCGGGCGCGGCGGCGCCCCGCGGCGCAGGGTGTCCACCCAGTACAGCCCGCTGACCGCGGCCAGCAGCAGGCCGAGCGCGATCACCCGCGCGAGGATGCGCATGTCAGCGTGGCCCGCCGGCGATCGCCGACGCGCGCAGCGGCCCGGGCGTTGGCGGCGTCCCGGGCGGTGACATCATGCCGGCAGGTAGCGCGCATACAGGTCCTTGAGCGAGTCCTGCGCCGCCATCAGCAGCTCGGCGACCTCGCGCGCCGCCCCGGCGCCGCCGGGCGCGAGCGTCACGTAATCCGCGTGGGCCCGGGTCATGGGCGTCGCCGAGGCGACGGCGATGCCGAGGCCGACGCCGGCCATGGCGGGCAGATCGACGACGTCGTCACCGACGTAGGCGGTCGCGCTCGCCTCGATCCCGAGCTGCTCGCGCAGCTCGATCAGCGCGGGCGCCTTGTCTGGTCGGCCCTGCATGAGGTGGCGGACGCGCAGCTCCTCGGCGCGGCGGCTGACCACGGTCGAGGTACGCCCCGTGATGATGCCGACCTCGACGCCGCTTGCCTGCAGCAGCTGCAGCCCGAGACCGTCGTGCGTATGGAAGGTCTTGGATTCGTCGCCGTCGTCGCCGAGGGCGATGCGCCCGTCGGTGAGCACGCCGTCGACGTCGAACACCGCCAGGCGAATGGTGGCCGCGCGCTCGATCACGGCCGCTGGCACGCGCCCCGTTGCGTCGCTCATGGCAGGCCGTCTCCGTTGGTCGCGACCGCTGCGGTCACACGACCCCCGCGCGCAGCAGCGTGTGCATGTTGAGGGCCCCCTCGAGGCAGCCGTCGTCGTCGGTGACCAGCAGCGCGTTGATGCGCCGCTCCTCCATCAGCCGCAGTGCCTCGGCGGCCAGCAGGTCGCGGCCCACGGTCACGCAGGCGGGTGTCATCACGTCGTCGATGACGAGCGCGTGGAGGTCGCCCTGGTGGTCGAGCGTGCGCCGCAGGTCGCCGTCGGTGAAGATGCCGGCGACGCGCCCGTCCGCGTCGAGCACGGCCGTGGTCCCGAGGCCCTTGGTGCTCATCTCCATGAGCGCGTCGCGGAACGGGGCCCCCAGCGGGCTGCGCGGCACCGCGTCGCCGGTCACCATGATGTCGCCGACGTGCAGCAGCAGCCGGCGCCCGAGGCTGCCCTGCGGATGCGAGCGGGCGAAGTCCTCGGCGGTGAAACCACGGCTCTCGAGCAGCGCGATCGCCAGCGCGTCGCCCATCGCCAGCGCGGCCGTGGTGCTCGCGGTCGGGGCGAGCCCGAGCGGGCAGGCCTCCTCGGCCACGCCGACGTCGATGTGCACGCTCGAGGCCTCGGCCAGCGATGAGCCCGGGCGACCCGTCAGCGCGATCAGGGGCACGCCCTGGCGCTTGAGCTGCGGCACGAGCGTGCGGATCTCGCTCGTCTCGCCCGAGTTGGACAACGCCAGCACGACGTCGCCGGGCACCACCATGCCGAGGTCGCCGTGGCCGGCCTCGCCGGGATGGACGAAGAACGCCGCCGACCCCGTGCTCGCCAGCGTGGCCGCGATCTTGCCGCCGATGTGCCCCGACTTGCCCATGCCGAAGACGACGATGCGGCCGGTGCAGGCGAGCATGAGCTCGCAGGCGCGGGCGAAATCCGCGCCGATGCGCCCGGCCAGGGCCTCGACAGCGCGGGCCTCGGTGCGCACGACGGCCAGGCCGAGCGCGCACAGCCGCTCGCGCTCGCGCTCGGACAAGCGGGTGTCGGCGGCAGGCGTGGCCATCGATGATCGACTCCGGGGCGGTGGTGCCAATGCCGCCAGCTCGGGTGGCCGCAGGTCACGGCGGCGACCCAGGGGTCACAGCGTGGCGAACAGCCAGCCCTCGTACGCAATGAAACAGCTTACCAGAAGCAGCCCGCCCGCTCGCCCGATGCGCCCGCGGCTGCCCCGCCGGTGCGCCAGGGCCGGCACGAGCAGGAGCGTGAGCGCGCACATTACCGGCAGATCGCGCGTGAGGACCTCGCCCGGAATCGCGCCCGGATGGATCAGCGCCGGCAAGCCGAGCACCGCGAGCGTGTTGAACAGGTTCGAGCCGATCACGTTGCCGAGCACGAGATCGTGCTCGCCCTTGAGCGCGGCGGCACCGGCGGCCGCGAGCTCGGGCAGGCTGGTGCCGACCGCGACGATGGTCAGGCCGATCACCAGGTCGCTGACGCCGAGGCCCTCGGCGATGTTCACGCCGCCCCATACCAGCATGCGCGAGCTGGCGAGCAGCAGCACGAAGCCGACGACCAGCCACAGCATCGCGGAGCGCAGCGGCAGCGTGCTGGGGATCTGCTCGGCCAGCTCGGCGGCGAGCGGATCCTCGCCGGCGCGCTGCACCCGCGCCTGGCGCGCCAGGAACAGCATGGCGGCCGCGATCCCCGTCATGAGGATCGCCCCGTCGAAGCGCCCGAGCTCGGCGTCGAGCATCAGCACCACGGCGACCGCGGTCAGGGCGATCAGCAGCGGCAGCTCGCGCGTCAGGAGGCCGGAGGCGCTGACCAGCGGGCGCAGCAGCGCGGAGACGCCGAGGATGAGCGCGATGTTCGCGATGTTCGAGCCGACGGCGTTGCCGATGCCGAGGCCCGGATTGCCCTGCCAGGCGGCGAAGCCCGCCACCAGGATCTCCGGCGAGGACGTCGCGAAGCCGATGATCACCAGCCCGATGATCAGCGGCGATACGCCCAGGTCGCGGGCGGTGGCGGAGGCCCCCAGCACGAACCGGTCGGCACTCCACACCAGCAGCGCGAGCCCGGCCACCACCGCCACGATCGAGAGCGTCATGGCCGCCCCTACTGCTCCTGGAACAGGTCGTCGTCCTCGTCCGAGAACGGGTCGAAACCCTGCTCGTCGTCGTCGCCGGAGCCGCTGCCGGGCAGGGCCTCCGGCGGCGGATCGCCGTCGTGAACCTGGTCGACACGCCGGCGCAGGTAGGCATCGCGGGTGAACTCGTACGGATCGATGGCCGCCGTGTCGAGCACGTCGCTGGCGCCGAGCAGCCCGGCGCGGCGGTCGACCACGCGCACGATCTCCACGGTCAGCCGCGCCGCGTCGTCCTCGATCAGGTCGACCGGATCGAGCTGGCCGTCGACCAGGATCCCGGTCCCGTCGCGCAGGGTGCTCGGCCCGAGCAGCGGCAGCACCAGGTAGGCGCCGTTCGCGACGCCCCAGTGGCCGAGCGTCTGGCCGAAGTCCTCGTCCTGCTTCTTCGCACCCATCTTGTCGGCGACGTCGATGAAACCGGCGAGCCCGATCGTCGTGTTCACGAGCAGCCGGCCGGCGGTGATGCCCGCCGCGCGCGGCTTGAGCTGCAGCGCGGTGTTGAACAGCACGGCGACGTCATCGATATTGTCGAAGAAGTTGCTGATGCCGCGGTTGATCGGACCCGGTACCACCCCGTCGTAGCCCCGGGCGACCGGGCGCAGGACATTGCGGTCGAGCGTGTCGTTGAACTGGTAGATGGGCCGATTGACCGGTTCCAGCGGGTCCGCCGGGCCGTCGGCGCGGTTCGGGGTCCCGGCGCAAGCGCTCAGCAGCAGGCCGGCGAGCACGAGCGCGCTCGGGCGCACGGCGGCGACATCGGGCATGGATGCGTCCGGGGGTCGGTATCGGGTCCGGCCGGCGGCCGGGCGTCGCGCGCATCCTAGCCAATTTCGCGCCGGCTTCGCCACCGCGGGCGCAGCGCGCGGCGGCCGGGCGCAGATGCTAGACTGCGACGATGGATCGGGCGCGGGCCGACCCGGTGGCGGGCGAGCGTCACGCCGAGACACGCGACGCGGAGATGCGGACATGAAGCGATTGTGGCGGGCACTGCGCTCCCCGGCGGCTGGCGTGGGCCTGTGCCTCGTCCTGCTGGCGGGGCCGGCGCCGGCGGCGAGCCCCGACCCCGAGCGCGCTCGGTCGATGGTGCGCGACGTCACCGAGCGCATGCTCGAGGTGCTGCGCAGCGAACCGCCCGCCTCGGCCGAGAGCGAGGCCGTCTGGCTCGCGCGCAAGATGCGCGAGATCGTCGCGCCCAGCCTCGACTTCGTCACCATGACCAAGCTGGCGGTGGGCAAGCACTGGCTCGACGCCACGGATGAGCAGAAGCGCGCGTTGGTGGGCGAATTCAAGGAACTGCTGCTCGGCACGTACTCCCGGTCGCTGCAGGAGTACGACAACGAGGAGATCGAGTTCCTGCCACTGAAGGGGACCGGGCGCGCGGACCGCGCGCGCATCCGGGCCAGGGTCATCCAGAGCGACGGCCCGGAGATCGTGGTGCAGTACAGCGCGCGCTACCGCGACGGCGAATGGTCGGTGTACGACGTCACGGTCGACGGCGTCAGCCTGGTCACCAACTACCGCTCGACGTTCTCCTCGCAGATCCGCGAAGACGGGATCGATGGCCTGTTGCGCGCGCTGCGCGAGAAGAACGCCGACAACGCCGTCCTCGAGGCCACGCAGGGCTGAGCCCCGCCGATTGCGGGGCCGCGGTGGCGGTCCCGTATACTCGGTCGATGAGTCACCGGCGGTCCGCGCGCGACCGCCCGAGCGCACGGAAACGCCCATGGACAAGCTCATCATCAGCGGCGGCCGACCGCTCGAAGGCCAGGTCCGGGTGTCCGGGGCGAAGAACGCGGTGCTGCCCATCCTCGCCGGCTGCCTGCTCGCCGACGGTCCGGTCACGGTCGAGAATGTGCCGCATCTCAATGACGTGACGACCACCATGGCCCTGCTCGGGCGCATGGGCGTGCACCTGACCGTCGACGAGCGCATGAACATCGAGGTCGACAGCCGCCCGGTCCAGGATCTGTATGCGCCCTATGACCTCGTCAAGACCATGCGCGCCTCGATCCTCGTGCTCGGGCCGATGCTCGCCCGACACGGGCGGGCCGAGGTCTCGCTGCCGGGTGGCTGCGCGATCGGCTCGCGGCCGGTGAACCTGCACCTCGAGGGCCTGCGCGCGCTGGGCGCGGAGGTCTGGGTCTCGGACGGCTACATCCACGCGCGCTGCGATCGGCTCAAGGGCGGGCGCTTCGTGCTCGACGCGGTCACGGTCACGGGCACCGAGAATCTCATGATGGCGGCAACCCTGGCCGCGGGCACGACCGTGCTCGAGAACGCGGCGCGCGAGCCCGAGGTCGTCGATCTCGCGCAGTTCCTCAACGGCATGGGCGCGCAGATCAGCGGTGCCGGCACGGATCGGATCGTGATCGACGGGGTGCCCAGGCTCAGCGGTACGCGCTATCGCGTGCTCCCGGACCGCATCGAGACCGGTACCTTCCTGTGCGGTGCCGCCATGAGCGGCGGGCGGATCCGCATACGCGACACGCGCCCGGATCTGCTCGATGCCGTGCTGGTCAAGCTCGAGGCGACGGGCGCGCAGCTCGACACCGGTGACGACTGGATCACGCTCGACATGCGCGGTCGGCGCCCGCGCGCCATGCATGTCCGCACGGCGCCGTTCCCGGCCTTCCCGACCGACATGCAGGCCCAGTTCTCGGCACTCAATGCCGTTGCCGAGGGAGCCGGCAGCATCACCGAGACGGTGTTCGAGAACCGCTTCATGCACATCCAGGAGATGCAGCGCATGGGTGCCGACATGCGCGTGGAGGGCAACACGGCGCTGATCACGGGGGTCGAGCACTTGACCGGTGCACCCGTGATGGCGACCGACCTGCGCGCGTCGGCGAGCCTGATCCTGGCCGGACTCGTGGCCCACGGGGAGACGACCGTCGATCGGATCTACCACATCGATCGCGGCTACGAGTGCATCGAGGAGAAACTGTCCCAGCTGGGGGCGCGCATCCGCCGCGTGCCGAGCTAGGCGTCTGTCCGAGAACCTGAGCCGTCGCGAGCGCGTGGCACAGCGAGGCGACTCTTGCGATCGTGAAACGCGCATGGTGGGGACGGTGCGCGTTGAGCGATCGGCAATCGCAGCCGCTGTGGCGCGCGGCAGAGGGCTCCGGGTTTCTGCGACAGGCCCCTGGTGTCGTTCAACGGAAGTTCGCCGAGGTTGCTCGGCGAGGCATCGCGGTGACTGGCAAGGCGCGCCGACGAGCCATGGCGCGCCCCATGGTGAGGAGGGGCAACGCTGCCAGGCGCCGCGAGGGCCGGCGAAAAGCCGGCGAACTCCCGTTAAAGGGCACGAGTGGGCCACACCACCCGCATGGAGGCCGCCGAATGAGCCGACCCCTGACGATCGCCCTGTCCAAGGGTAGAATCCTCGATCAGACACTGCCCCTGTTCGCGCACGCGGGGATCGAGCCGGCGTCGGATCCGGACAGCAGCCGCAGGCTGATCCTGCCGACCAACCGCGACGACGTGCGCTTCCTCGTGGTGCGCGCCGCCGACGTGCCGACCTATGTCCAGTACGGTGGTGCGGACCTCGGTGTTGCGGGCAAGGACGTGCTGCTCGAGCACGGCGGCGAGGGCCTGTACGAGCCCGTCGATCTGGGCATCGCCGCCTGCCGGCTGATGGTCGCGGGCCCGGCGGGCGGGGCCGGCGACCTGGCGGGGCGTGCGCGCGTGGCCACCAAGTACGTGCGCACGACCCACAGCTACTTCGCCGGGCAGGGACGCCAGGTCGAGATCATCAAGCTCTACGGCTCGATGGAGCTGGCCCCGCTGGTCGGGCTGGCCGACTGGATCGTCGACCTGGTCGACACCGGCAACACGCTGCGGGCCAACGGGCTCGAGCCATACGAGACGATCGCGTCGATCACGAGCCGGCTGATCGTCAACAAGGCCGCCATGAAGACGCGCAACGCCGAGATCCGGCGGTTGGTCGATGCCCTCGGCGCCGCGGTCGAGGGCCAGGGCTGTTGACACCTGGCGCGGTCGCCGCATTGCGGGCCCCGCAAGGCGCGGAGGGCGCGTAGCGCCACGACACAACCGACGAGCAACGCAGCGCGGTCCGCATCGCGGGGAGTGTTAACGGGCCCTGGGCCGCCCATGCATGACAGCGCACGAGGACGCCTATGACGTACCAGACCAGTGATCTGCGCATCCGCGAGATCAGGGAATTGACTTCGCCGTCGCAGATGACCCCGGCGAGCGAGCGCGGCAGCGAGACCGTGTACTTCGGTCGCGAGCAGGTTCAACAGGTGATGGACGGCAGCGACGACCGCCTGGTCGTCATCGTCGGCCCCTGCTCGATCCACGATCCGGACGCGGCGCGCGACTTCGCGACGCGCCTGCAGCGCATGCGCGAGGAACTCGGCGAGGACCTGCTGATCCTCATGCGCGTGTACTTCGAGAAGCCGCGTACCACCGTTGGCTGGAAGGGCCTGATCAACGATCCGCATCTCGACGGCAGCTTCGACATCAACGAGGGCCTGCGCACCGCGCGGCAGTTGCTGCTCGACCTGGCGGACATGCAGGTGCCGGCGGGCACCGAGTTCCTCGACCTGATCAGCCCGCAGTACGTCGCCGATCTCGTGACCTGGGGCGCGATCGGCGCGCGCACCACCGAATCACAGGTCCACCGCGAGCTCGCCTCCGGGCTGTCGTGCCCGGTCGGTTTCAAGAACGGCACGGGCGGCGACGTGCAGGTCGCGGTCGACGCGATCGGCTCGGCGTCGCAGCCGCACCATTTCCTGGGCGTCACCGCCGATGGCCGCTCGGCGATCGTCGAGACCACGGGCAATCCCTATACCCACGTGATCCTGCGCGGCGGCAATCTGCCCAACTACGACGCCTCGAGCGTCGACGACGTTGCCGAGACGCTGTCGAGCGCGGGATTGCCGCAGCGCATCATGATCGACGCGAGCCACGCCAACTCGCGCAAGAAGCCGGAGCGCCAGGCCGACGTGGCGCGCGACATCGCCCACCAGGTGGGACGCGGCGACCGGCGGGTCTTCGGCATGATGCTGGAGAGCCACCTCGTCGAGGGCAAGCAGAGCGGCGACGGTGAGCTGGCCTACGGCCAGAGCATCACCGACGCCTGCATGGGCTGGGAGCGCACCGAGCCGCTGCTGCGCGAGATCGCCGAGGCCGTGCGCAGGCGCCGCACGCAGGCCGCCACGGCCTGACGCGTCGCTGTTCGTCCGGCCGGCTTGCAGGGGTCGCGCCCGGGCGAGAACCCGATGCCCCTCGTGTCCTTTGACGGAAGTTCGCCGAGTTTGCTCGGCGAGGGCCGGCGAAAAGCCGGCGCATGTTCGTTAAAGGGCACTAGGCTGCTGCTGCGGTC
>CAZVFN010000123.1:0-8667 GCA_964626335.1 uncultured Ectothiorhodospiraceae bacterium | reverse complement strand
CGATGGTGCCGCGGGCGCCGCCGCGGGCGCGCGCGACGTCGCGCGCGACGCGCTCGGCATCCCCGAGCCCGGGCGGGGCACCACCGCACGCCTGTTCGACGCCCACGCACCGGTATGGGCGATCGCGACCGCCAGCGCCGACGACCGCCCCGGTGCCCTGCGCCTGGACGAGCGCGGCCGCCCCCGGGCGGACCCGGCCCGACCGGCGGAATACCGCCGGCTCTCGTGGACGCGTTTCGAGGGCGACGTCCTGCTGCAACTGAGCTACATGATCTGGTTCCCGGCGCGACCCGGCGAGGGGCTCGACCTCTACGCGGGGCACCTCGACGGGCTCATCTGGCGGGTGACGCTGGCCCCGGACGGTACACCGCTGGCCTACGACAGCATCCATCCGTGCGGCTGCTACTACACGCTGTTCCCCGCCGACGGCTGGCGCGCGGGGGACATGCCGGGTGACGCCGAGCCCGTGGCCAGTCCGCGCGGCGCACCGCCGGGTGCACCCGAGCAGCGCATCGTCGTGCATCTCGAGCCGGGCACGCACTACCTGCGGGGGCTCGCCACCGCCGCGCGCCCGGACGACGCCCCCGGGCACCTGGCACCGCTGTCGTTCGCGCGCCTGCGCTCGCTACCGCGTCGCGGCGGCGGCCGCGCGAGCGCCTTCGCGCCGGACGGCCTGATCGCGTCGAGCGCCCGCCCGGAGCGGTTCCTGTTCTGGCCCCTGGGCGTGCCGAGCGCCGGCGCGATGCGCCAGTGGGGCACGCACGCGATCGCTTTCGTCGGCCGGCGCCATTTCGATGACCCGTACCTGCTCGAGCGCCTGCTCGAACCGGAGGAATAGCGCCATGCGGCACTCCGCACTGACACTCCTCCTGGCCCTCGTCGCGCCCGCCGCCGGCCTCGCGGCGGGGACCGGCGACCCGATGGCGTTCGCCCCGGCCGCGATCGCCGAGTGGCCGCAGCGCGCATTCGAGGGCGCGACGAGCTATCGCCTCGTGACCACGGCCGAACGACCCGCGGTGGAGGCGACCGCCGAGGACGCCGCCAGCGCGCTCTACCGCGAGGTGGAGATCGACATCAAGGCCACGCCCATCCTCGAGTGGCGCTGGCGGATCGACGCGCTGCCGGGCAGCGATGCCGACGAGCGTACCCGGGCCGGCGACGACTACGCCGCGCGCGTCTACGTGGTCCGGGAGGGGCTGTTCGGCCAGCTCAGCGCCCGCGCACTGAACTACGTCTGGTCACGCGAGGTCGCGACGGGCACGCGCTGGGCCAATGCCTTCACCGACCGGGCCCACATGATCGCCGTCGCCAGCGGCCCGGAGCGCGCGGGTGAGTGGGTCACCCACCGGCGCGACCTGCGGGCCGACTGGCGCGCGGCCTTCGGCGATTCGCTCGAGCGCATCCACGGCATCGCCATCATGACGGACAGCGACAACACGGACGGCACCGCACGCGCGCACTACGGGACGATCCGCTTCCGCGCGGACGACGGCGATTAGCGCGACCGCGGTCACGCACGACCTTCGCGAGCAAGCTCGCCCCCACGGGCTCGCCCGGCTCTCGGGTGGCCGGATGCACGTGGCAGCGAGCTTGCTCGCGATGCCGTGTCGGCCCCCAGGCCCCGGTCAGGCGACATCCGGCGGCGCGTCGAGCACGACCACGCCATCGTTATCCGCCGCGACCCAGTCGCCCGCGCGCAAGGTCACGCCGCCGAAGGTGACCGGCACGTCGCGATCGCCGATGCCGCGCTTGTCCGTCTTCACCGGCACGGATCCCAGCGCCTGGATCCCCAGCGCCGTCACCGCCAGCTCATCGACGTCGCGCACGCAGCCGAACAGCAGCGCACCGGCCCAGCCGTTGGCGGCGGCCTGCGCCGCCACCTGGTCACCCATGAGCGCGCGCCGCATCGAGCCGCCGCCATCGACCACCATCACGCGACCCTCGCCGGGCGAAGCGGCCAGCTCCTTCACCACCGAGTTGTCCTCGAAGCACTTGACGGTCACGGCGGGGCCGCCGAAGGCGTCGACACCCCCGAAGTTCGCGAACATCGGCTCGAGCACGCGGACACGCTCGGGATGGGCGTCACACAGATCGGACGTGGAAACGGGCTCGGTCATGCGATCTCCGGGGTAGGGGTGGAATCGCGAACGCCGGGTGTCGGTCGCGCCGGGCGCTCGCGTACCGGATTGTAACCGCGACGGCGCACGCCAGGGCGTGGCGGGCCGGATGCCGCTCCGGCATCGGCGTTGTCGCGGGAGCAGCACGGCGAGCGCGCGGTTGATCGCCTGCAGGCGCTCGGGCTCGCCGCCGCGATCGGGGTGGTGGCGCATCACCAGGCGGCGGTACTGGCGCCGCACGGTGGCGGCGTCCACCGGCTCGGTCAGTTCCAGCTCGGCGACGGCCGCGGCGCGCGGCTCGCGGCGGCGCAGATCGGCGCTGAAAGCCGACAGCATCGCCTGCACGTCCGCCGCGTCGACCGCGGCCAGGTTGTCGAGGTCGAGGTCGTAGGGGCACCGCGCGTCGTGGCGCTCGAGCGCGGGCGCGCCCGGATCGGGCGGCAGCCACTGGATGCGCGCGGGATCGATGCGCAGGTCGCCGCGCCCGGTCGCGCGCACGCGGTCGCGCAGCCGCTAGAGCACGTGGAACAGGACGAAATGGACGCGGAACGACACCGGGGCGCTGGACGCCCGGCCCGGTGGCAGGTCGGTCGCGGGGTCGGCCCGCAGGCGCTGGAGCCGTGCCTGCTCCTCGATGCCACCGGGGCATTCGGCGAGCACGCGCTCGACGGCGGATTCCAGCGCACCGGCGTCCATCGCCCGTTAGCGGGCGTCGCCGCAGCGCACGCAGTCTCGCCCGGCCTGCTTGGCGCGGTAGAGAAGCTCGTCGGCGCGCCGGAACCAGGAATCGACCGTATCGTCCGGGCGCGCCTCGGCGACGCCCGCGGACAGGGTGAGCGTCTGCTCGTCGAGGACCGGCGTTTGCGCCAGGCGCACCCGGATCGCGTCCGCGAGGGCGACCGCGGGTCCCGCGGGCGCCCCGTAGGCGAGGACCACCAGCTCCTCGCCCCCGTAGCGAAACAGGTCGTCGCCCGCACGGATGGCCTCGCGGATGAGGTTCGTGACGGCGACCAGCACCCGGTCACCCGCCGCGTGTCCGTGGCGATCGTTGATCCGCTTGAAGTGGTCGATATCGAGCGCAATCAGCGAGACGGGCGTGTTGCGCTCGACGCGGCGCGCGAGGGCGTCGTGCAGGGCGGGCTCGAGCGCGCGCCGGTTGCCGATCCCCGTGAGGGGGTCGCGCTCGGCGAGGTTCCGGAACGAGCGTCGGCTGCCGATCATGGTCGCCGCGAAGACCAGCGCGAGCACATTGGTGGCCAGCAGCGCGGCGAGCAACGAGGCCACCGCGTCGGCGGGGCCGAACGCCGGCAAGGCCGGCGCCATGGCCGCGACCGCCAGTGCGTTCAGCAGGAGCGCGGGCCCCGGCCGCAGCAGGAAGAAGGTGGCCACGGTCACGGGGAAAGCCCACACCAGCAGCGCGGGATCGAACCAGTGCACCCCCGTCACCACCGTGGTGACGAACAGCAACGCCAGCGCCGGTCCGATCACGTTGGTGCCCCGACCCGACCAGGCGTAGAGGCCACCGAAGACCGCCGCGGCGACGACGAGCGCATCGAAACCGGCGTGCAGCCAGTCCCCGCCCGCCGCGCGCACCGCGGTCAACGGCACCACCAGCAGGGCCGTGAGCGCGGCGAACAGCGCCACGATCAGTTCGTAGAGGCGGTGGCCCTGCAGCAGGCGTTCCAGCAGGCGCTGCTCGAAGTCCACGGCGAGTCCCGGACGTTGGACGGGGTCATTGGTGCTTGACCAGAACCAGTCTCGCATTTCGCCGGCCCGAATGCGCGCTCGAGCGCGCGGTGCCCCGGGACCGCGGTTACAGGCGCGCCCGCCCGGCCCAGTCGAGCGCGAACTGCCGCGCGACCCGGCCGCTGTGCGAGCCGCGCGCCAGCGCCCACTGCAGGGCGGCCTGACGGGCGGCGTCGTCGAGCTCGAGCCCGGGGTCGATGCGGTGCAGCCAGGCCTCGACGATCGCCAGGTAGGCGTCCTGGCGGAACGGCTGGAACGACAGCCACAGCCCGAAGCGCTCCGACAGCGACATCTTCTCCTCGACCGCCTCGCCCGGATGGATCTCGCCGTCGACGGCGCGCGCCTGGCGGTTGTCCTCCATGAACTCGGGCATCAGGTGGCGCCGATTCGACGTCGCGTAGATCACCACGTTGTCCGGCGCCCCCGCCACCGTGCCCTCGAGGATCGCCTTCAGCGCCCGGTAGCCCGCGTCGTCCGCGTCGAAGGCGAGATCGTCGGCGAACACGATGAACCGCTCCGGTCGGTCGCCGAGGGGTTCGACGATGTCGGGCAGGTCGACGAGATCCGTTGCGTCGACCTCGACCAGCCGCAGGCCCGAGGCCGCGTGGGCGTTCAGCAGGGCCTTGACCAGGGACGATTTGCCGGTGCCGCGCGCCCCCGAGAGCAGGGCGTTGTTGCACGGCAGGCCGCGCAGGAACTGGCGCGTGTTGCGCTCGAGCGCGGCCTTCTGCGCCTCGATGCCGCCGAGATCGCCCGGGGTGACGCTGTCGCGATGGCGCACGCAGCGGAACCCGCCGCCGCGCCTCCCGCCGCGGCGCCAGCGCCAGGCCGGGCCGTCGCCCGTCGGCACCGCGGGGGGCGATTCCGGCGGCAGCACCCGCTCGATGCGGGCGACGAGCGCGTCGGCGCGCTCGAGGATCCGGTGCAGGCGCTCCGTGTTGCGGCTCACGCGATGTCTCCCTGGCCTGTCAACGCTGCCCGCGATCAGCGCGGCGGGGCCGCTGGCGCACGGGCAGGACGCGTCGAGCGAGCGTGACGCGCTCGCAGTGTAGCCGCGGCCCGACGGACGACCCAACGCCCGCGCGCCGCTCGCTCGAGCCGGCGCCGCCAGGGCATTACCCGCCCGGCCCGGTGCACGCGGTACACTCGTGCCCCGCGGCCTGCGGCGAGCCCGCGCGGCGCACTGCGGCAGCGCCCCCTGCGCGGCGACCCGCATGGGCCGCGCCCTTGCACCCGGAGTGCCGATGGCCCACGAACCGACATTCGCCGAGCTCGGCCCGAGCACCGTGCTGGACGCGGTCGAGTCGGTCGGCCGCGTCTGCGACGGTCGCCTGCTCCAGCTCAACAGTTTCGAGAACCGCGTCTACCAGGTGGGGCTCGAGGACGACGCGCCGCTCATCGCCAAGTTCTACCGCAACGGGCGCTGGTCCGATGCGCAGATCCGCGAAGAGCATCGCTTCGCCGGCGAATGCGCGGGCCACGATCTGCCCGTGGTCGCGCCCGTGACCCACGCGGGGACGACCCTGTTCCGCCACGGCGGGTTCCGCTTCGCCCTGTTCCCGCGCCTTGGCGGCCACGCGCCGCCGCTCGACGACCCGGGCGCTCAGCGCGTCATCGGCCGCCTGCTCGGGCGGCTGCACAATGTCGGCGCGAGCGCGCGCTTCGAGCACCGGCCGCGCATCGACGTCGAGCACTTCGGGCGCCGACCCAGTCGGGCCGTGCTCGCCAGCGACCTGCTCCCCGACGGTCTCCAGGCCGCCTACGAAAGCCTGGTGGACGACCTGCTGGCGCGCATCGAGACCACGCTCGAGCAGCTGCCGTGCACCCCCCTGCGCCTGCACGGCGACTTCCATCCCGGCAACGTCATCTGGCGCGACGAGGCCGCCGCCATCGTCGATCTCGACGACGCGCGTACCGGCCCGGCGATCCAGGACCTGTGGATGTTCCTCCCGGGCGAGCGCGACGAGCGCGAGGCCGCGCTGGCGGCCGTGCTCGAGGGCTACAGCGCGTTCCGCGACTTCGACCCGACCGAGCTCGCGCTGATCGAGCCGCTGCGCACGCTGCGCCTCATCCACTACGCCGGCTGGATCGCCACGCGCGCCGACGAGCCCGCCTTCTGCCGCGCCTTCCCGTGGCTGCTGCAGCCGCGCTGGTGGGAGGATCACGTGCTCACCCTGCGCGAGCAGCTCGCGGCCCTGGACGAGCCCCCCATCCGCTGGCAGCCCTGACCCGCGACCTGCCGCCCGGGCGCGTCAGCGCGCGTCGGCCCGGGACGCGCTCGCCGGGCGCGTGCGGTACACGATCAGGGTGTCGCTGCGCTCGAACACCTGCTGGTGGAGCAGGCCGAACCATGCGCGGATCCGCGGGTGCAGCCCCTGCGCGTCGACCAGCGCGAACGGGCCCGGGTGAAAGCCGATGGCGTCGAGGAAATGCACGAAGCCGGCGAGCGGCGCGAGCTGATGCGGGGCGAACACGTGTACGCTGTGCCGACGCAGGCCGAGCCGCCGCGACTGGTCGCGCACGTGGCGATGGAACCAGCCATCCGCGTCGGCGCAGTGGAGCGCGCCGGCGAGCACCCCGTGGCGCGCGCCCGACCGATAATGCGCCCTGAAGTTGCGCGCCAGCGAGCTGTCCCGCGAGCCCTCGCGGCCCTCACGGCGGCCCCGTTGCGCCGCCGTTGCCTCGGTCGGGAGGATCCGCAACGCGGGATTCGCGGCGCGGGCGCTGGCGAGCACTTGGGCGATGTCGGCGCCGAGCAGCGCCACCGGCGCTTGCCCGGCATCGATGCGATCCTCGATCCGGGCGAGCTCGGGCGGGCGGGCCTCGAGGTAGAGCACGTCCGCCGGATACCGCGGGAGCAGGGTGGCGGCGAGGAACCGGCGGGTGCGGGGCTCGTGCATCTCGCCGATGCAGAGGAGTTCGTAGTCGGCACGGTGCGCCTGCGCGACCCAGCGGCCCGGCTCGAGGCTGCGCTCGGCGATCGAGGCGACGACCGCCGCCTGCGCCGCCGGTGGCAGTTCGCGGAGCGCGCGCACGGCCTGCTGCGACAGTCGCCAGGCGAAGGGGTCGGCCTCGGCGGGGTGGATCGCCGGGATGTCCGCGCGACTCGCGCGCAGCCCGTCGCCTGCTGCCACGGGTCGGCAGTGATCAGCACGACCACCACCAGCGGCCAGCCGACGACGACCAGCAGAAGGCGGATCATGCCGCCCCCGGCCGGGACCGGGCCGGCGGCGGTCGCGGGCCCTCCGCGCGAGCCGGCGCGGGTGCGGCGGATTTGGGCGCAGCGTCTCGGTTCACGCCTGGACAGGGACACACCGCGACCGGAGTCATGGCAACCGCACCCGGGTACCACCGTTCGCGGGCCGCCCGTCGCTGCCCCGCTCGCGCGCCCCGGGTCAGTCCATCTCCACCCAGGCCGGGATCCACTGGCGGGCCTCCGCGAGCGCGTCGTGGTGGCTGCGCCAGTCGGGGTCGAGGCGCGCCAGCAGCTTCCAGAAGCGCTGCGAATGATCGAGATGGCGCGTGTGCGCGAGCTCGTGCAGCAGCACGTGATCGACCAGTCGCGGTGGCAGGAACAACAGTCGGAAGTTGAGGCTGATCGTGCCCCGCCCCGAGCAGCTCGCCCAGCGCGTGCGCTGGCCGCGCACGCTGGCGCGCTCGAAGTGCAGCGCGTGGGCCCCGGCCAGCGCCTCGAGGCGCGGCACCAGGGTCCGCCGCGTCTCGCGCTTGAGCCAGCGCGCCAGCTGCGCGCGCACCTGCGGCGCGCGTTCCACGCCCTCGAGGCGCAGGCAGTCGCCGGTGTCGATCGTGCGCTGGCGCGCGGCCGGCAGCGTCTGCACGCGCAGGCTGCGCTCGAGGGCGCGCAGCTCGAGCCGTTCGGGCTGCTCCGGGGCGCCCGGCGGCACCTGCGCCGCCGCCTCCGCGGCGACCCGGTCGCGCGCCCGCCGGATCCAGTCGCGGCGCGCGCGCACGAAGCGTTCCACCGAGGCCCGCGGCGTCCCCTCGGGCACGACCACGATCACGCCCTTGCGGGCGGAGACGTCGATGCGCAGGCGGCGGGCCCGGCGCGAGTGCCGGACCTGGATGGCGCCGTCGATCATGGCGGGCTCCGTCGCGAACCGCCGGCATCATACCGCAGAGGCAATGGATGGTTCGCCGCCACCGGCCCATGCGCTACCCTGAGCGGCGCGCGGGCGGCGGCCCTCCCAGCCGCCATCCACCACCCACGCCATAGTGGAGGCTTCGATGGCGACCGTGACCCTGCAGGGCAACCCCATACACACCAGTGGCGATCTACCGGGGCAAGGCAGCCGGGCCCCCGACTTCCGCCTGATCGACAATGACCTGAACGAGCGTTCGCTGAACGATTTCGCCGGCAGGCGCAAGGTCCTGAACATCGTGCCGAGCCTCGACACGCCCGTGTGCGCGAACCAGACGCGGCGCTTCAACCAGGAGGCCGCGAAGCGGCCCGACACGCACGTGCTGGTCGTCTCCGCCGACCTCCCGTTCGCCCAGGGCCGCTTCTGCGAGACCGAGGGCATCGACAACCTCACGACCCTGTCGGCGGTGCGCTCGCAGGACTTCGGCGAAGCCTACGGGGTGCTGCTGACCGAGGGCCCGCTGGCCGGCATCTGCGCGCGCGCGGTCATCGTCATCGACGACCACGACGTCGTGCAATACACCCAGCTCGTGCCCGAGATCGCCGAGGAGCCGGATTACGACGCGGTCCTCGCCGCCCTCGACTGAGGCCGCGGCCCGTTGCCCGCGGCGGCGCGCCCGGCGCCCGCGCACGCTCGCGCGCCGG
>CAZVFN010000122.1:0-8823 GCA_964626335.1 uncultured Ectothiorhodospiraceae bacterium | reverse complement strand
GTTTCACGATCGAAAGCATCGCGTCGCCGTGCCACGCGCTCGCTACGGCTCAGGTTTCTCGGACAGGCTCCTAGGCCACCGTGACCGTGCAGGCTCGCTTGCTGCACGGTGGATCACCGACAGCGTGTGATTCGCCCCAGCGGACGTGCCCCGACTTCCATCTGTGTCGATCCGTGTCCATCCGTGGTTTGCCTTGACGGCATCGTCCAGCACCGGGGCCAAGGCGAGGCAGCCCCCTTGCCGGCAAAACCCTGCGGCAGCATTCGTGTGCGTTCGTGGTTGCCGATGCGACCACGAAAGGACGCAATCGGATCAGTCTCCACCGCCGTCGGCCTTGTTCGCCATCCGGGCCTTCATCTCGATGGCCTGGTGGATGGCGCGGGCCACCGCCGCCTCGATGCGCTGGGTGTGGCGTTCGACCACGCGCGCGGCGATTGCCTCGATCTCGGCTTCGCTCAGGCTGCCGTCGCCCGGGCTCGCCGACCCGGAACCGTGCCGATTCGCGGAGCGCGAGGGATCACCCGGGCGCAGCACGTCCTCTAGGAGGGGGATGTTGTCGTCTTCGTCGTCCTGGTCCGCCATGTCAGTCGACCCGGTGATAGTGCAGCTCGAAACCCTGGTCCCGATAGTACTGGAAGTGGGCGCGCCCGCGGCGGCGTACCGTGTCGTCGCTGTTCACGACCTCGGTGATGCGCTCGAAGCGAGTGGCGCACTCGGGTACGTCGCCGTCCTCGTTGACCAGCAGTGCCCGGTCGGTGTCCGCCTCGCCACCGTCGCCGATGACCACGGGTGTGGCGGCGTCCGCATCGCGGGCGGCAAGATCGTGGGCGACGAAGCTCTCCTGGCTGAACGTCCACAGCCGCTCGTCCAGCGTCGAAGCGTGGCTCGACGACCGCGCGTGGATCCAGACGCGGTGGCCGAGGCGGCAGGCCTTGTCGACGACGCGGCACAGGTACACCTGGCGGCGATCCTCGTCCGCATCCGCCAGGATGTAGAAGTCGACACGCGGCACGGGATCGGCCTCAACACGCGCCGTGGTGATCGACGAGGTACTGCAGCATCAGCGGTATCGGGCGGCCGGTCGCACACTTGTTCTCGCCGCGCGTCCAGGCGGTCCCGGCGATGTCGATGTGACCCCAGCGCTTGAAAGCCCCGGTGAAGCGCGACAGAAAGCAGGCGGCGGTAATCGTGCCCGCGGGCTGACCACCGACGTGCGAGAAGTCGGCGAACGGGCTCTTGAGCTGATCCTGGTATTCGTCCCACAGCGGCAGCTGCCAGGCGCGGTCGCCCGCCTGCTCGCCGGCCTGCATGAGCTGGCGGGCGAGCTGATCGTTCGACGACAGCACGGCCGAGGCGTGATGCCCGAGGGCAACGATGCAAGCGCCCGTGAGTGTCGCGATGTCGATCACCGTGTCCGGCTCGAAACGCTTCGCGTACGTCAGTGCGTCGCAAAGCAGCATTCGACCCTCGGCGTCGGTGTTGATGATTTCCACCGTCTGCCCGGACATCGTCCTGACGATGTCGCCCGGGCGGTAGGCCGCCCCGTCGGGCATGTTCTCGGCCGCGGGCACGAGGCCGACGACATTCGCCCTCAGGCCCATCTCGGCGCACGCGCGGATCAGCCCGAAGACGCTCGCGGCACCGCCCATGTCGTACTTCATCTCCTCCATCGAGGCCGCGGGCTTGATCGAGATGCCGCCCGTGTCGAACGTAACCCCCTTGCCGACGAATACGGCCGGGGCGGTGTCCGGATCGGCGCCCTGGTAGGCCATCGTGATGAGCTTGGCGGGCTCGCGGCTGCCGCGGCTCACCGCGAGCAGGGCGCCCATCCCGAGCTCCTCCATGTCCGATTCCTCGAGCACGGTGGTGTGGACGCGCTCGAAGTCGCGGTCGAGGGCCAACGCCTGCTCGGCCAGATGGGTCGGCGTGCAATGGTTGGCCGGCCGATTCGCCAGGTCCCGGGCGAGGGCCAGGCCCGCGCTCAGCGCCTGCGCATGGGCGACACCGCTGTCGGCGGCATCGCGCTCGCTCCGGCTCGCCAGGTGCAGCGTCAGTTGCTCCAGCGGTCGACGCGGGGCGTCGGGCTCGCTCTTGTACTCGTCGAAGCGATACTGCGCGGCCGTGGTGGCCTCGGCTGTGATCCGCGCGCGGTGGCCCGTTTCCATGCCCTTCACTGCGATGGCGGGGAGCGTCGTCACGGCGCGTGTTGCACGGCTGCGCTCGAGGATGCCGGCCACGTGGGCGTTCACTCGCCGGTACGTACGCCGGTCGAACGCGCTGGATTTGCCGCAACCGACGAGCAGCACGCGGCGGGCGCCGACGCCGGGCACGTCGTAGAGCATGAGCGACGTATCCGTGCGACCGTCGAGATCGCCGTTGGCGAGGATGCGGCTCAGGTGGCCATCGGTGGCGCGATCGATCCGCTGGCCGACGTCGGAGAGCTTGCGGCGCTGAAAGACGCCGATGACGAGCACGCCCGTCTTCCTGCGCGCCGGATCGCCCGTGCTGACCGTGAATTCCATTGAAGAGCCTCGTGAATGCGGCGGAAAGAATCGCGTTGCAGCGGCGCTCGCGACGGCCGGGCCGATCGCTCCGCGGGTCGCCGATTGGGAACGGCCCCGGATTTTAGGCAAAATCGGCGTGCCTTGCAGCCACGCCGAACCGGGGCAGACGTTCGTTCGTGGGTCGCCGGACACGACCCAGTCGACCCGGAGCACTGGCCGCTACATGCGCACACGAAGGGTCGGGGCCGCGGCTGCCGATCCTGCGCGCGGGCTCGCCGGATCACGGCAAGCGCCGGGGCGGGCACGGCAGGGGCGGGCAGCGCCGCCCCGCTTGGCGCGCGCGTCTTGCCAGCCAACAGTGCAATGGCTCTGAAGCCCGATCACACGGCCTGGAAGATGGGTATCATGCAGGCACCCGGCGACGACCGTCTCCCGCCGTGACGGCGACCATGCACGCCCTGACGGGCACGTTGTCACCACCGCGACGGCCGAATCCCCGCGCATGCGCCTGACGCTCATCGATCGCTATATCCTGCGTGAGGTCACCCAGGTCTGGGTGGCCGTGACCGCGGTGCTGATCCTCATCCTGGCCACCAACTCGCTCGCCCACCTGCTCGGCAAGGTGGTCGAGGGCCAGCTCACGGGCGACGCCGTGCTGCCGCTGTTCCTCCTGCGACTGACGGCGTACTTCGTCACGCTGATCCCCCTGGGCCTGTTCCTGGCTTTGCTTCTCGCCTTCGGCCGGCTCTATGCGGAAAGCGAGATGGCGGCCCTCGGCGCCTGTGGCGTGGGGCTCGCGCGGCTGTTCCGCCCGGTGGCGGTGCTCGGCCTCGTGGGCGCCGCGCTCACCGCCGGGCTGACGCTCCTGGCCTCGCCGTGGGCGGAACGCGCAAGCGACGAGATCGCGGCCCGCGTGGCCGCCGAATCGGATTTCTCGGGGCTGGCACCCGGTCGCTTCAATCGCGCCGACGGCGGCACGGTGCTGTTCGCCGAAGCCCGCGGTGACTCGGGCGCGCTCGAGGAGGTGTTCGTCGTGCTCGACCGCGAGGGCGGGCGTACCCGTGTCGTGCGCGCTGCCAGTGCGGTGCAGCGTGTCGACGAGGCGTCGGGACGGCGTTTCCTCGAGTTCCGCGACGGCCAGCGCATCGCGGCCTCCGCGGGCTCGCCTCAGGTGCGTTCGATCACGTTCGAGCGCCACGGCATCTACCTGCCGCGCCGGGAAGTCAGCCCGGGCGGGCCCGATACCGAGGGCATGACCATGCAGCAACTGCTTGAGCGCGGCGGTGCCGAGCGCATCGCGGAGTTCCAGTGGCGTCTGTCGCTTCCCCTCGCTTGCCTGCTGCTCGCGCTGGCCGCACTGCCGCTCAGTCACACGACGCCCCGCAAGGGTCGCTACGGCAAGGTGGCCCTCGGCTTGCTGTTGTATCTCGGGTATTCGAACCTGCTCGTGTTCGCCCGCGAGATGCTGGAAGAGGGCACGCTGCCGCCCGTTGTCGGCATGTGGTGGGCGCATGCGATCGTCGCGGTGGCCATTGCCGGTCTCGTCGCCCAGCGCGTCGGCTGGACGTGGGCGCGCGCCGTACTGCTGCCGCTCCGGGAACCCGGGCGATGAAGACGCTCTTCACGCGCTACATCGCTCGTACGGTGATCGCGGGGGCCGTGCTCGTGCTGGCCGTGCTCGTGGTACTCAAGACCTTGTTCACGATCACCCGCGAGATCGGCAGCACGGGGCAGGGTGGTTACGGGCTGGCCGAGGCGGCCCTTTACGTGCTGCTGACGACCCCGGCAGCCATCTACGAGCTGTTCCCGGCCGCCGTGGCCATCGGCGGAGTCGTCGCGCTCGGCTCGCTGGCCGCCAACTCGGAACTCGTGGTGATGCGCGCTGCAGGGGTCTCGACTGCGCGCATCGTGGGCATGGTCATGCAGGGCGGGATCGTGCTCATGCTGGGGATCGTCGCGGTGGGCGAGCTCGTCGCGCCCCCGAGTCAGCAGTACGCCGAACGCATGCGCTCGAGCGCGATCGCGGGGCAGAGCGAGTTCCGCGGATCGGGGGATCTGTGGGTACGTGATCGGGATCGCTTCGTCAACGTGGGCGAGGTTCTGCCCGGGTACGTGTTGCGCGACGTGCGTGTCTTCGAATTCGAGCAGCGCGAGCTGCGGCGCACGCTGCACGCTGAACGCGCGCATTACGAACCCGGCCAACAGCGCTGGCGCCTGCTGGAGATCACCAGCACCCGGGTGGGCGCTGGGGCCGTGGCCACGGAGAGCGCCGCGGAGCGCACCTGGGAGCGCCTCGTGCCGCCGGACCTTTTCAGCGTGCTCACCGTCAGCCCCGACACGCTATCCGGCTGGCGCCTGTTCAGCTATGTCGAATACCTGCGCGAGAACGCGCTGGAATCGGCGCGCTTCGCGCTGGCCTTCTGGAAAAAGATCGCGACGCCCCTGTCCACGCTCGTGATGCTGCTCATCGCGCTGCCGATCGTGTTGGGCCCCGTGCGCTCGGCCGGTGTGGGGCAGCGCATCTTCGTCGGCAGCGTTGTGGGAATCGGCTACCTGCTTGTGGCGGAGCTGTTCGCGCACGTCGGCATCGTCTACGGGCTCGCGGCCCCGATCGCGGTGATGGCTCCGCCGCTGCTGTTCGCTCTGGGGGGTGCGGTACTGCTGCGGCGCAGCGTCTGAGGCGCCCGGGAGCGCGGCGGTGTCGGCCGCGCCGGCGTCCGCGACCGCATCAGCGGGCAGGGCGCTCGTGCACCAAACGGGTGTTGGATGCGATGTCATGCCACGTGCGCCGCTCGGGGTCGATCAGGGCCCAGATGAAGCCGAGGCCGAGGCATCCCCAGGATAAAAGGGCCACGATGTAGCGCACGCCGGCATCGCGCCAGCCGATGGCTTGCCCCCTCGAATCCACGACCCGTATGCGCCATGCCCGCATGCCGATGGTCTGCCCGCCGAAACACCAGAAGCCGCCGAAGAAAGCGAAAGCCACCAGCAACTCGTATACCTGCAGCGCGGCACGATACACGCGCGAGTCCTCGTGTGCGCCGCCGCTGAGCAGAACCACCGGTATGCCCGCGATCAACAGGAGGCCGATCAGGACGAGGGTGTCGTAGAGAATGGCCAGGAGGCGGCGTCCGAGGCCGCATGGAGACCGTTCATTCATGCCGCGATCGCTCCTGCGGGAACAGCGGTAATGGCAACCGGAAGGCCTTGTACGGATGGGCCGAGGGGCATGTTACACGCATCCACCGGGGTTGCCAGCGACCGAGTGACGCAGTGCAAGGGTTGCGTTATCCGGGATTGGTAATTGCAAACGTTTCATTGGCTCCTATAATGCAAGGTGCATTGCCACTCACGGGAGTTACAACGTATGCCCCGCATGAAAGAGAGCGCGTCGACTGACAAGACGGTCGCCGCCGACATGTCTCCGACGGGGACGGCGAGCGCTACCGCGAAAAAGACGGCGTCAAAGAAGAAGTCGAGCGGCAAGAAGGCCGCCTCCAAGAAGAAGGCCGCTTCGAAGAAGAAGTCCTCCGGCAAGAAGGCCGCCTCCAAGAAGAAGGCGGGGAGCAAGAAGAAGGCCGCTGCCAAGAAAAAGGCCACCGCAGCAGCTGCGACGACCCAGCGCCTGCGCGAGCAGGTACGCGAGCTCAAGGACCAGCTGAAGGAGACCGCCGAGGATCTGAAGGATACCCAGAAGCGCGAGGCGGCGCTGCGCAAGCTCGCCGAGAAGCGCGACAAGGCGATGCAGCAGGCGGCATCGAAGTTCGAGCGGGCCGAGCTGGCACGCATCGACAAGCTGGGTGCGTCGAAGAAGCGGGGTTCGAAGAAGAAGGCCGCGAGCAAGAAAAACGCGGCCAGCAAGAAAAAGGCCGGTTCGAAGCAGACCGCTTCGAAAAAGACCGCAAGCAAGAAAAAGGCCAGCACCTCGGCCGGTAGCGGCGGTTCGAGCTGACCGGCGCACGCATCGGCAAGTGCTTGAAGGGGACGGTCCCCCTCAGGGGGACGTCCCCTTTTTCCATCCCGCGGGGATGCGCGGCTTCGGGTGGCTCCGGGATGAGGGGCGAATCCGGATAGGGGCATTGCGGCTCGAGCGGTGGGCGGTACACTGGCAACGATGAACGCCCATGTCGAGGACAGGCGCCGGGTCGCGGTATCAGCGACCGATGCCGGTATCATCGAGGGCTTTCTCGATGCCCTGTGGATGGAGCGCGGGCTGAGCCGGAACACGCTGAGTGCCTACGGCACCGACCTGCGCGGCCTGGCCGCCTGGCTCGCCGCCCACCGGCGCGGATTGATGGATGCGCGGCGCGAGGATCTGCAGCGCTACATCGCCGATCGCATCGCCGCCGGCACCCGCTGGCGCAGCGCTCGGCGCATGCTGTCGACGGTGAAGCGCTTCTACCGCTTCCAGGTCCGCTCGGGGCGCCTCGCAGAGGATCCGAGCGCGCGCATCGATACCCCCAGTCTGGGGCGTCCGCTGCCGGCCTTGCTGTCGGAGAGCGAGGTCGAGGCCCTGCTCGCCGGCCCCGACACCACGACCGACCGCGGGCTGCGCGACCGCGCGATGCTCGAATTGCTTTATGCCAGCGGTCTGCGCGTCAGTGAGCTCGTCGGCCTGACGACCGGGGCGCTGAACCGCACCCACGCCGTAGTGCGCCTGCGCGGCAAGGGCGGCAAGGAGCGGCTGGTACCGGTCGGCGAAGAGGCGCTCGACTGGGTCGGGCGGTACCTGACATCGGCCCGCCCGGCGCTGCTCAAGGGGAACGATCTCGCGGATGAGTTGTTCGTGACGAACCGCGGCCGCGGCATGACGCGGCAGGCATTCTGGTATATCGTCAAGCGTTACGCTCGGCAGGTGGGAATCGAGCGTCCGCTGTCTCCGCACACCCTGCGCCACGCGTTCGCCACGCACCTGCTCAACCACGGGGCGGATCTGCGGGCGCTGCAGATGCTGCTCGGCCACAGCGATCTTTCCACCACGCAGATCTATACCCACGTGGCGCAGGCGCGCCTGCAGGAAGTGCATGCGCGCCACCACCCACGAGGCTGAACGCCATTGCGACCGAGTGGTCGAATCGCCTGAATCCTTCCCGGCCTTCCGGAGTCCACTAGCCCATGTCGATCCGCGTGCGCCCGTTCCCCATACTGTTACTCCTGATGCTCGTGCCGCTCGCATGCACCGCCGAGCAGGAATCCGCCGGGCAGGATCCCGCCGGCGGCCAGGTCGAAGCCTCGCAGGCGAGCGCGGATACCGGTAGCGCCGATGACACGACCGGCGGCAATGCCGACGGCGCACCCGAGGACGCCGAAGCGATCAAGGACCGCATCCGTGCCCGACTGCGGGAGCAACGCCCGAATATCGAGATTACCTCGGTGCGGGCGACGCCGGTGCCGGATATCTACGAGATCGTCGCCGCGGGGCAGGTGTATTACATCACCCCGGATGCGCAGTACCTTTTCAGCGGCAACCTCATCGACCTCGAGGCGGGTCGCAACGTGACCCAGGAGCGCCAGGGCGAACTGGCGCACCAGGTCGTGAAGGGCATGGATACGGATCGCATGGTGGTTTTCGAGCCCGCCAACGGTCCCGCCCGGCACCACATCACCGTGTTCACTGACACCACTTGCGGCTACTGTCGGCGCCTGCACGAGGAAGTCCTCGCGATGGTCGAGGCGTATCCGGTCGAGGTCCGCTATGCGATGTTCCCGCGTGCGGGGCGCGATTCCGCAGCCGCCGATACCCTGCGCGACGTGTGGTGTGCCGATGACCCGGCCACGGCACTGACCCGTGCCAAGCAGGGCCAGTCCGTCGCGGAACGCGGAAGCAGCTGCGAGACCCCGTTGGACGAGCACCTGGCGGCCGCCAACAGCATCGGCGTGCGTGGCACGCCGTACCTGTTGATCGGCGACGATGGCCCCCTCGTGCCGGGGTATCGCCCGAAGCGCGAGCTCCTGTCGATGCTCGGCATCGAGGCCCGTCCGTAGCCGGAGGCGCGCGACAGCCTGCGCGCGCGGCACCCGCCCCGCAGGCACCGGAGCCACTCGGCCGGGGCGATCCCGGCGGCGCTGTCGTCGTGGTTCGGTCCGTGCCCTCGTGGGGCGTGGGGCCAAGCCCGGGTTGGCAAACCGGGATGGGCCCATGCCTCACCGCGCTGACGGGCGCAGCGCCGGTTCCGCGGGCGCCCCATCCGCGGCACGACACACGGTCCGCCGTCACTCGGGCGCAGGCGCAGCCGCCCGGGACTTGCGGCCGTGAACCGCCGCCCGGCTTGCGCCTGCGCGCCGGCCGGGCCGCCCGCCGCGGCGACCGTGGTCCCGG
>CAZVFN010000121.1:0-8964 GCA_964626335.1 uncultured Ectothiorhodospiraceae bacterium | reverse complement strand
CGGGGCGTACCCGGCCGCGCCGCGGCGGCCCTGGCACTGCTGCCGCTGCTGCTGTGGCAGCCCGAGCCGCCCGCAGCCGGCGCCGCGCGGCTGCGCCTGCTGGATGTCGGCCAGGGGCTGGCGGCGGTGGTGCGCACGCACGCGCACACCCTCGTCTACGACGCGGGCCCGCGATTCTCCGCCGGCTTCGACGCTGGCTCCGGCGTGGTCGTGCCCTACCTGCGGGCGCGTGGCGTCGAGCGCATCGACGCGTTGGTGGTCTCGCACGGCGACAACGACCATGCCGGCGGCGCCGCGGCCGTGCGGACCGCCCTGGCGCCCGCAGTGACCTGGAGCGGCACCCCGCACGCGCTCCGCCCGCGTGCCCGGCTGTGTGCGCGCGGTCGCGGCTGGCGGTGGGACGGCGTGACCTTCCGCTTCCTGCACCCGGACCCGGACGACGGCCTGACCGGCAACGATGCGTCCTGCGTGCTGCGGGTCAGTGCGCCCGGCGGCACGCTGCTGCTGCCCGGGGATATCGAGGCGCCGGCGGAACGCCGCCTGCTGGCGCGCGACGCTCCACTGGACGCGGATGTCGTGGTCGCGCCCCACCACGGTAGCGGCACTTCATCGACACCGGGTTTCGTGGCCGCCGCCGACCCCGAATGGGTGCTCTACCCGGTCGGCCACGACAATCGCTGGGGCTTCCCGCGGCCGGCGGTTCGGGCACGCTGGCGTCCGGCCGGGCAGCGTGCGACCGATTGCAGCGGCGCGATCGCGCTGGACATACGCCCCGGGGCGGGTGTGTCGCCCCCTCGCGGGTGGCGGCGGACGACGCCGCGGTTCTGGCGCGCCGGGTGCGCCCCGCGCGCCGAATCCGGTACCATGCGCGCCGGCGGCGGACGCCCCGATGCCGGCGTTCGAGGAGACTGAAGCGTGTTCGAACTGGTACAGGCCGGTGGCTGGCTCATGGCCCCGATCATCCTCTGCTCGGTCATCGCGGTCGCGATCGTGGTCGAGCGGGCCTGGTCGCTGCGCGAGAGCCGCGTCGTGCCGCCGGGGCTGGTGAAGAAGGTCTGGCAGAAGGCCGCCCAGGGCCAGGTCACGGAAGAGCAGATCCGGGCCGTGCGCGCGGATTCGCCGCTCGGTCGGATCCTCGCGGTCGGACTGCTCAACCGCGACCGTGACCGCCAGATCATGAAGGAATCCATCGAGGAGGCCGGACGCGCCGTCGCGCACGAGCTCGAGCGCTTTCTCACCGCGCTGGGCACGATTGCCGCGATCACGCCGCTGCTCGGCCTGCTCGGCACCGTCATCGGCATGATCAGCGTGTTCACCACGATCACCAACCTCGGCGTCGGCAACCCGGCGGAACTGGCCGGGGGCATCTCGCAGGCGCTGATCACCACGGCCGCGGGCCTGTCCGTGGCGATCCCGAGCCTGATCTTCTACCGCCACTTCCGCGGCAAGGTGGATGCGCTGACGGTACAGATGGAACAGGAGGCCGTGAAGCTGGTCGAGGTCCTCGCCGGTGACCGTTCCACGCCCGAGCGCCAGCAAGGGGGGCGCGCGGCGTGAACTTCCGCTCTTCGCGACGCGAGGAACTCGAGCTCAACATCACGCCGTTGATCGACATCGTCTTCCTCCTGCTGATCTTCTTCATGGTGTCGACGACGTTCCAGCGCGAGTCCGAGCTGCAGATCCAGCTGCCGAAGGCCGAAAGGGAACCGAGCTCGAATACGCCCGAGCGCATCGAGGTGGTGATCAGCGCGGACGGCCAGTACGCGATCGGCGGGCGCCAGCTCGCGGACAACCAGCGGTCGACGCTGGTCGACGCGCTCGGCAAGGCCGCCGGTGACAACCGCGATCGCCCACTGGTCGTGCGGGCGGACAAGCGGACACCCCACCAGGCCGTGGTTCGTGCCATGGACGCCGCCTCCCGGCTCGGCCTCTCCAGGCTCTCGATTGCCACCGCCGAGCGCGCCGACGGATCATAGGAGCCATGGCGGGCAACGAAACCTACCCGCCGGCGATCGAGACCTATCGCCGGCTCTTCAGCTACGTCCGCGAGCACAAGGGGGCGTTCGCCTGCGCGATCGCCGGTCTGATCGGCTACGGCGCCACCGACTCGGCCTTCGCCGCCCTGATGAAGCCGATGCTGGACAGCGGTTTCGTCCAGAAGGAATCCGGCACCATCCAGCTGGTCGCGCTCGCTCTCGTCGGCATCTTCCTGTTTCGCGGCATGACCAGCTTCATGTCGAACTACCTGATGGCGCGGGTCGGCTGGGACGTAATCACGCGCATGCGCCAGCAGATGTTCGCCAAGATCCTCGAGATGCCCACGTTCTCGTTCGACACGACTCCCTCGGGCGAGCTCATCTCGAAACTGACCTTCAACGTGCAACGGGTCGCCACGGCCGCCACCCAGGCGGTCACGATCCTGGTGCGCGACAGCTTCACGGTCCTGTTCCTCGTCGCCTGGATGCTGTACCTGAACGCGGGCATTACACTCGCGGCGTTCGTCGTCATCCCCGTCATAGGCCTGATCGTGCGCTACATCACCAAGCGCTTCCGCAAGGTCAGCCGCCGCATCCAGAACCAGATGGGCGACGTGACCCACGTGATCGAGGAGGCGGTCGAGGGCCACCGGGTGATCAAGATCTTCGGCGGCCGCGACTACGAGGACGAGCACTTCGAGCGGATCAACCGCCGCATGCGCAATTTCCAGCTCAAGATGGCGCAGACGAAGGCGGCCAGCGTGCCCATCATCCAGTTCCTGCTGGCGCTGGTGCTCGCGGGCGTGGTCTACCTGGCCAGCATGCCCTCCGTGGTGCAGGCGACGAGCGTCGGCTCGTTCGTGTCGTTCTTCACCGCGCTGATGATGCTGTTCCCGCCCATGAAGCGCCTGACCAACGTCAACGCGCAGATCCAGAAGGGCATCGCCGCCGGCGAGAGCGTGTTCGCGCTGCTCGACAGCCACGGCGAGCCCGATTCGGGCACGCGCACGCTCGACCGCGCCCGGGGCGATGTCAGCTACGAGCACGTCAGCTTCGCCTACCGCGAGGTGAAGGGCCGGGTCGTCGAGGACATCGACCTCGACATCCGCGCCGGCGAGACGGTCGCGCTGGTCGGGCGTTCCGGCAGCGGCAAGACGACGCTGGCCAATCTGCTGCCGCGGCTGTACGAGTTCGAGCACGGCCATATCCGCCTCGACGGCATCGATATCCGCGAGCTCACGCTGGACAGCCTGCGGGCACAGATCGCCTATGTCGGCCAGACGGTCACGCTGTTCAACGACACCATCGAGAAGAACATCGCCTACGGCCGCCTCGGGGGGGCGTCGCGCAAGGAGGTCGAGGCGGCGGCACGCGCGGCGCACGCGGCGGATTTCATCGAGGCGCTGCCCGAGGGCTACGACACCGAGGTGGGCGAGGACGGCATCATGCTCTCGGGTGGCCAGCGCCAGCGCCTGGCGATCGCCCGCGCGCTGCTGAAGGATGCCCCCGTGCTGATCCTCGACGAGGCGACGTCGGCGCTGGACACGGAGTCCGAGCGGGCCGTGCAGGCCGGACTCGAGCGCCTGCTCGAGGACCGCACGACGCTGGTCATCGCCCACCGCCTGTCGACCATCGAGGACGCGGACCGCATTGTCGTCATGGACGGTGGGCGTATCGTCGAGCAGGGCACGCACGGGGAATTGCTGGAGCACGACGGGGCGTATGCCGGGCTCTACCGCATGCAGTTCGGCGAAGCCCCCGCCGAAGGCGCCTGAGGTGACCGGGCTACAGGCATGGCTGGTCCGCCGCTGGCGCCACCCCACGCTGGCGAGCCGCCTCCTGCTGTGGCCCGCGGCGGGCGTGTTCGGGCTCGTCGTGCAACTGCGCCGCATGGCCTATCGGCGCGGCTGGCGGGCCGGCCGGCGCCTCGACGTGCCCGTGATCGTCGTCGGCAATCTGACGCTCGGCGGCAGCGGCAAGACGCCGCTCGTGCTCCACCTGGTCGCGGCGCTGCGGGTCGCCGGCTGGCGTGCGGGCGTGGTCAGCCGGGGCCATGGCGGCCGCGAGGGCCATGCCCGCCGGATCGACACGGGCGAGGACGCCGCGGACCCGGCCGCCTGCGGTGACGAGCCCGCGCTCGTGCACTGGGTGGCCGGCTGCCCGGTCGCCGTGGGCCGCGATCGAGCGGCGGCGGCCGCGCTACTCGTGTCCGATTGCGACGTCGTCGTGGCCGACGACGGGCTGCAGCATTACGCCCTGGCGCGCGACGTCGAGATCGCGGTCGTGGATGGGCGCTTCGGCCTCGGCAATGGCTGGCTGCTGCCGGCGGGGCCGCTGCGCGAGCCGGCGGGGCGCCTGGTCACGGTCGATTTCATCGCCGTGCGCGACGGCGAGCGCCCGGGCGCCTGGCCGATCACCGTGCGCGCCGACCGGGCCCGGCGCGTCGACGGCGGCGGCCGCGGCACCGGCCTCGCCGAGTGGGCCGATACCGCGGTGCACGGCGTCGCCGGCATCGGCGTTCCGGAGCGCTTCTTCAGCCAGCTCGAGCGCGCCGGCGTCGGCATCGAGCGCCACGCCTTCCCCGACCATCACGCGTACGCGGCCGGTGACCTCGCGTTCGACGACAATCGGCCGGTACTGATGACGCAGAAGGATGCGGTAAAGTGTCGGGCGTTCGCCGATGAGCGCCTGTGGTACCTGAGCGCGACGGTCGATGATCCCGCGGGCCTGGCCCGGGCGGTGGTCGAGCGCGTCGCCGCCGTGCAAACGAACGAGAGGAACTGATGGATCGTCGCCTGCTGGATATCCTCGTCTGCCCCGTGTGCAAGGCCCCCCTGATCTACCGGCGCAAGGAGCAGGAATTCGTCTGCACCGGGGACCGGCTCGGCTTCCCCATCCGCGACGGCATCCCGGTGATGCTCGAGGAGGAGGCGCGGTCGCTCTCGCTGGATGAGGCCGAAGCGCTGCGGAAACAGCGATGACCGAGCCCTTCCGGATCGCGATCCCCGCGCGCCACGGCTCGACCCGCTTCCCGGGCAAGCCGCTCGCGCCGATCGCGGGCCGACCCATGCTCGAGCACGTCTGGCGACGCGCGAGCGAGGCCGGTGCCGCCGAGATCGTGGTCGCCACCGACGATCGACGGGTCGCGGAGACAGCCGCGCGCTTCGGCGCCAGCGTCTGCCTCACCCGCGATGACCACGCCTCGGGCACGGACCGCCTGGCCGAGGTGGTCGCCACCCGCGGCTGGCCCGAGGACGCCATCGTGGTCAACCTCCAGGGCGACGAGCCGCTCATGCCGCCCGCGCTGCTCGCGCAGGTCGCGGCGGACCTGGCGGCCCGGCCGGACGCCGCGATCGCCACGCTCGCCGTGCCACTGGGCGCCGCCGCGGATCGTGCTGATCCGAACGTCGTCAAGGTCGTCACCGATCGCCACGGGTGCGCCCTCTACTTCAGCCGCGCGCCGATCCCGTACGCCCGCGATGAATCGGGGGCCGCGCCGCGGCGCCACCTCGGTATCTACGCCTACCGCGCCGCGTTCCTGCGCCGCTTCACCGGCCTCGAGCCGGCGCCCCTCGAGGTCGCCGAGCAGCTCGAGCAGCTGCGTGCGCTGTGGCACGGCGAGCGGATCCACGTCGCCGCGGCCGAGGCCGTGCCGGCGGCGGGCGTCGATGCGCCCGAGGACGTCGCCCGGGTCGAGGCCGTGCTCGCGGAAGCGGAGAACACCGATGGCCGATGACTGGGAACTGATCGAGCGCGAGGTGGTCTACCAGGGCTTCTTCCGCCTGGCCCGCTACCATCTGCGCCACCAGCGCTTCGACGGCGGCTGGAGCGCCGTGCTGCGGCGCGAGATCTTCGAGCGCGGCCACGCCGCCGCGGTCGTGCCCTACGACCCGTGGGAGGACCGCATCTGCGTGATCGAGCAGTTCCGCCCGGGTGCGCTCGACGCCGAGGGCGGTCCGTGGCTGCGCGAATTCGTCGCCGGGATCATCGAGGCCGGCGAGCAACCGGAGGACGTCGTCCGCCGCGAGGCCGCCGAGGAGGCGGGCTGCGCCATCGACTTCCTGGAACGCGTGTGCTGCTACCTCGTCAGCCCCGGCGGCACCACCGAGACGACCACGCTGTTCGTCGGCCGCGCCGACCTGGCGCGCGTCAGCGGCGTGCACGGCAACCCCGACGAGGCCGAGGACATCCGCGCGGAAGTGGTCGACGCGAAGGAGGCCATCGCCATGGCCGACGACGGCCGCATCGCCAACGCCATGGGCCAGATCGGCCTGAACTGGTTCGCGCGGCATCACGAGCGGCTGCGGAGCGAGTGGAGCGGGCAGGGGGGCTGACCGGCTGCCTGCCCGGGGGCGCTGGTGTGATCGATCCTGAACGGCGTCCGTGCGCCCGCCCCGTGGCGAAGCGCGGGGGCGCTCGTGCGCGCATCGCCACCGCCGCCCGTCGTCCCGCCCGGGTCCGCGGTTCGGTGATGCCCCGCGTCGAGGCCTTGAGCCAGGTCAAAGCATCGTTGCGCATGATGGCCTAAAAGGGTAAGCAAGAGGGCTCCGGGCCGCGGGCGGGCGGGGCCGACGCCCGTCCAATCGAACCGGCAGGGGGTGTGCATGAGCGAAGGAGCCGATCCCTACTGGGAGGCGCTGGGGCAGCTGCGCTGGCTGTTCGACGGTGCGGACGGACGCGAGCCGGGGGCCGCGTCGCTCGCGACGGTCGACGCGGCGGGCAAACCGTCGGTGCGCACCGTGACCATCGTCGCCATCGCGGACGCCGGCCCGGCGTTCTTCTTTCGCCGCGCGAGCGGCAAGGGCCAGCACCTCGCGGAGGGCGCGCCGGCCGCGCTGTGCTTCTACTGGTCCGACCAGCAGTACCAGGTCACGCTCGAGGGCCGCGTGCAAGCGCTCGATCCGGAGGACGCCGACCGGCTGTGGCACCAGCGCCCGCGCGACGCCAAGCTGCTCGCCTGGATCCGTGACGTGGAGCCGCCGGCGGGCGAGCCGGACACGGTCGAGGCCCGCGTCGAGCGTGCCCGGAGCCACTTCGCCTGGGATCGCGTGCCCCGCCCGGAGACATGGGCCGGGGTCTGCCTCTGCCCCGACGCGATGGACTTCTGGCACCTCGTCTGGCGCAAGCCGCGCCAGCGCGAGCACTTTTACCGCGACGCCTCCGGAGCCTGGCGCAAGGACCTGCTGCCGCCGTTGTAGGTTCGGTCAACAGCCGTCACCGCGCCCCCGAGGTGCGGCGCCCGCTGCCGGCGGGCCCTGTGGCCCGCAATGCGGTGGTGGCGCGCGCTCCGGCAGCGCTGCGCTCGGCGCGTCCTGCCTCGCAGTGCGCGGGTCTCGCCGCGCTGGTCGGGGGAAGCAGCACGAGGCCGCGGGGCGCACCGCCTGCACTGGCGCGGGTCGGGTCGGTTCGGGTCGTCACCGACGGGCCGGCATCGATGGCCCGGAGATCCGGGTGACCGTGCGGGCCGGGCCCATCCGCGCCCTGCAGTCGGCCGGCACGACCGCTCGCGGCGTTCAGAGCCCCAGGCGCCGAAACTCGGGATCCGGCGCGCTCTGTTCCCAGACGTCGTCGAACCACTTGCGCAGTTCGCGTGCACGCGGTCCCGCGTGGAAGTCGACCGTGCCCTCGGCGCGCTCGGCGGCCGGGCGCCAGAGCACGCCGTGCTCGTCCGCGATCAGGAACGCGAAGCGCTCGTCCTGCCAGTCGTTGCCGACGCGCCGGGCGGCGATGTGGGTCGGCAGCTGCTGGGTCAGGCCGATCAGGCGGTGGTGATCACGCACGGCGCGCGAGGGGTCCTGCACCAGGATGCGCACGAACGTGCGTCGCCCGGCGCGGGCGAGCTCGCTGACCGCGCTGCGGAACGGCTCGTTGGAATAGAGCGCAGCGTCGAGGTCGCGGCTGAAGATGCGCAGGCCGAGGCGCGCCTGTCGTGCAAGGGCGAGCGCGGCGTCGCGGGCCTCGGCGCGATGGCGGAATGCGTGCTCACCCGCGGTCTCGCCGAGGCGGTAGGCTTCGTTGTCCGTGAATGCGCTCGGCTGGTTCACGCGCGACCCGGGTCCAGGTTGCGCTCCATGCGCCGGTGCGGGATGCCGGCCTCCATGAATTCGGGGCCGATCGCGGCAAAGCCCGCCCGGGCGTAGAAGTCCAGGGCCGCCGCCTGCGCATGGAGTTCCACGCTAGCGAACCCGCGCTCGACGGCGCAAGCGACCAGCGTGGCGAGCACGGCCCGCCCGATCCCGCCACCGCGCCGCTGTCGAGCCACCGCCATGCGCCCGATCCGACCGTCGGGCAGCAGGCGCCCCGTGGCGATGACCGTGCCATCGGGGCACTCGGCGATCACGTGGGTCGCTTCGGCGTCGCGCCCGTCGTATTCCTCCTCGGGCGGGACCTGTTGCTCGCCCACGAACACCGCGGTCCGCAGCGCAGCGATGGCCGGACCGTCGTGGCGCCAGTCCGCGCGACGCAGCACGTAGTCAGTCATCTTGGCGGGCGAGCACCGCGGCCAGGCCGAGGTAGGTCTCGGGCGACAGCGAGCGCAGGCGCTCGCGCGCCTCGTTCGGCACGTCGATCGCGTCGATCAGCCCCCTGAACGTTTCGCGATCGACGGGCCGCCCGCGCGTGAGCGCCTTGAGGGTGGCGTACGGATCGTCGATCCCGTAGCGGCGCATCACCGTCTGGATCGGCTCCGCGAGCACCGCCCAGTTCGCCGCCAGATCCTCGGCGAGGCGCTCGGGCGCGGCCTCGAGCTTGCCGAGGCCCTTGTCGAACGCGCGCCAGGCGATGAGGGCGTGGCCGAAGGCGACGCCGAGGTTGCGCAGCACGGTCGAGTCGGTCAGGTCGCGCTGAAAGCGCGATACGGGCAGTTTCGCCGCCAGGTGGGCGAGCAGGGCGTTGGCGACGCCGACGTTGCCCTCGGCGTTCTCGAAGTCGATCGGATTGACCTTGTGCGGCATGGTCGAGGAGCCGACCTCGCCGGTAACGGTGCGCT
>CAZVFN010000120.1:0-8981 GCA_964626335.1 uncultured Ectothiorhodospiraceae bacterium | reverse complement strand
GCTGTCCATGCGGTCGACGCGCCCGGCGCGCTGCTCGGCGATGCGCACGACGCTCGGCAGGTCGAGGTGCAGCAGCGCGGAGGCGCGCTGCAGGTTGATGCCCTCGGCCATGCTGTCCGAGCACAGCGCGATGGTCGCGTCGCCGCCGTGCGCGTCAGGGGCGAAGGCGCGCAGCACCTCGCTGCGCCCGGCGCGGCCGCGCGGGTCGCCCGTCGCGAGCTCGACGGCGGGGGCATCCGGCAGGCTCGCGATCGCGCGCGCGATCCAGGCGAGCGTGATCGGGCGGCGGTCGAACGCGAGCAGCAGGTGGTGACGGCGGGAGAGCTCGACCAGCTGCCGGGCCTTCGCCCGCTCGCGCGCCGGGCTCATGCGGCGCACGCGGTCGAGGATGGCGCGGTAGCGTTCGCTGTCCGCGGCGCAGGCTTCGGCGTGGGCGCGCGGGTCGCTCAGCCAGTCGGGCAGCGCGATCCCGAGCCGGTTCTCGGGCACGCGCCCGGCGCACTGCTCGAGGCGGCCCAGCGTGTTGCCCGTCTGCGGGCCGTGGGTGTAGTCGTCGAGGCCCATCTCCTCGGCGGCGTCGTGCGTGCCGATCAGGTGGTCGAGCAGCGCGATACGCGACGAGCGCAGCGAGGCCATCACGGCGTAGCGCGCCAGGCGTTGCGCGCCGAGCAGGCGGCGCTCGAGGTATTGCTCGGGCGTCCAGCCACGCCGGGCGAGCGAGGCCGGCAGCTCCAGGCGGCGGCGGAAGTGGTGTACGGCGTGCAGGTGGTCGGCGAGATCGCCGATCTCCGCGGCCAGGTGGCGGTCGTCGTGCGGCTCGTCGAGGGTGTAGACGTGCGAGTCGTGGCGCGGGAAGCCGTGGCGCGAGCCGTCGGGGGCCGTGTAGGCCTCGGGCTCGCGCTCGACCTGCGCGTTGATCATGCGCTTGGTGCGCCGCACGGTGAACTGCTGGATCTCCGCGCGCAGCTCGGCGATCTCCTCCTGCGTGAGCCCGCGGTCGAGGCGGCCGACGTTGAGCAGGCGCTCGAACGCCTCGAGGGTGCGCCCGGACAGGTTGTCCGCGCCCAGCAGGTCGGCGGTGCGCAGCAGGTCCTGCGTGCTGCGGTTGATCGGGGTCGCGGTGAACAGCACCACATGGTCGGCCAGGTTGCGCAGCAGGTGCGCGGTGCGGTTCGAGGCGAGGTTGAGGAAGTTGTGCGCCTCGTCGACGCACAGCAGCTGCGTGCGGCGCAGCGCCTGCACCGTGCGCCCGTGCTCGTGCGCGGTGGTGTGGCTCAGCAGCGAATGCGCGTGGACGTCGAGGTGGCCGCCGGCGTCGATGGCCTCGTCGCGCCAGGTGTCGCGCACCGCCGCCGGGCAGACCATCGACGAGCGCCCCATGCCGCCGCGCTGGCCGCCGGCCATGCGCGCCTGGATGGCGTGGACCAGGCGCGTGCCGAGGCGCGTCTTGCCCGAGCCGGTCGCGTCGGCGACGAGCACGCTGCCCTGGCGGTCGAGGATGTACAGCGCCTGGGCGATGCCCTGGCGCTGGTGGGGCCACAGGTCGGCGGCGTCGGGTACGGGCGCCTCGAGGAACGCGTTCGCCCAGTCGCCCTCGAGCAGCTCGGCGCACGCCCGGCCGAGGGCCTCGCGCCAGTCGACGGGTTGCAGCAGGCGCTCGGCGAGCTCGGCCAGGGCCTCGGTGTAGTCGCTGCCGAGCGCCCAGAAGTTCTCCGCGATGTCGGCGAGCTCGCGGTAGCGGCGCGGGTCGCGGCGCGCGCTGAAGCGCACGTTGGTCTCGTGCTGCTGGACGAGGCCGCTGCGGCTGAAGTTGCTCGAGCCGGCGGTGACCGCGGCGTCGCCGAGGTAGATCTTGGCGTGCGCGCGCCGGCCGTCGCGCTCGAGGTAGCGCGCCTCGATGGCGCCGGCGCGCAGCGACTCGATGAAGCGGATCACCCGGGCGGAGAGGCGCAGCGACACGCCGCGGGCGAGCCAGTATTCGCGGATCTCGGTCGGGAAGTCGATGTGCCCGGGGCGCACACGCGTGGGCTCGCCGACGCTCGGCTCCGTGCCCAGCAGCACCCGGATCGGGCCCTCGGCGTCGAGCTCGGGCAGCTGCTCGATCAGGTAGTCGAGCGCGGTGTAGGCGGTGACGAGCAGCGGCGATCGCGACCCGGCGAGGTCGGCCGTGATGCGCGCGTGCACGGCGCTGCCCGTGGCATTGAGCGGGAAGCGGTCCAGCGGCGGCCACGGACGCGGTGCGGCCATACCGCGCGTGGCTGTCGGGTCCGTGAACAGGTCGAGCGTCGGGTCGGTTTCGTTGGACTCGGTCATGCAGGCCGGCTCGCGGGCGCGCTCGGTGCAAGGATAGGCCGATGGCGGCTGTCGCGGCGAATCGGGCGACCCGGGGCTGTCGGGCGAACCCCGCGGCCAAGCCCACCAGCGACGACGCGGGGGAGCGGGGGCAGGGGTGCGGTGTCGGGGTTCGCGTTCGCGATGGTCGCATCGCGACCGGGTGGGGATTGTACCGGGGCCATGGAGTGCGCGGGCCAGTGACGGTCGATCACCGCGGACCGGCTCCGTGCGCTTGAAAGCAGGATGGCATGCCCCCCTCCGCCCGCATTCGCCTGCGGCGAAAACGGGCCTACGGGGTGGCGACCCGGCCGGCGGGCCGGTCGGCGCGCCCTGCCGTCGCGCGGCCAGCGCCGCGGCAATGCGCGCAGGTAGCCCCCGGCGTTATCCGCGCTCGCGGCGCAAGGGGGATCGATGCGCGCATTCGCTGGCGGCGGAAGCGCGCCTGTAGGGGGGCGATCGCGACACGGGCGACGCGAGGCGCCTTTTCGAGCGCTGCTCGAGCGCGCGCACGGGGGCGATCCCGCTCGCGATTCCGGCCCCGGCGCGTTCGCCCACCCCCGATGGCGCCGGGCCGGCATTCCGGCCCACTAGTCGGCCGCGTGCAGGCCCATCTGCCAGAACGCGGCCTCGAGCTGGACGGCGGTGGTGAAGAGGTCGGTGAGCTGCGTCCAGCGCGGCGATCGCGTCGGCTCTTCGCCGATGCGCCGGCGGGCGACGCGGTCGATGTGGCGCAGGGCAGCGCGGCTGACCTCCTGGAACTCGTCGCCGCCGTACATCTCGATCCAGTCGCGGTACGGGTTGCCCTCGAGCACCGTGTCCGGCGAGGCGAGCAGGCGCGCGCCGATCTCGCCGTAGCCGCAGGAGCAGGGGGCGAGGGCGACGAGCAGGTCGAGGACGTCGCCGGCCATGCCCGTGTCGAGGACGTAGCGCGTGTAGTTGAGGTTGGCCGGGTCCTCGGGCGTGGCGAGCATGTCGTCCTCGCCCAGGCCCCACCGGGCGCAATAGTCGACGTGCAGCTTCATCTCGGTGTTGAGCAGGGCATCGACGGCGCCGGCGGCCTCGCGCATGTCGGCGAGGTTCTCGCTCTTGTAGACGGCGAGGGCGTAGGCCCGCGTGTACTGCTTGAGGAACAGGTAGTCCTGCACGAGGTAGTGGCGGAAGCAGGCCTCGGGCAGCGTGCCCCGGGCGATCCGGTCGACGAACGCGTGCTCGGTGTAGGCCTGCCAGGCCCGCGGGCAGGCGTCGCGCAGTCGCCCGACTATGCTGTCGGCGGCGATCGGACCCGGGATGGTGTCATGGCTCATGGGCCTGGATGCACGGGTTTGGCCTGCGACGGGCTCATGGTGGGGCGTGGTCGGGGCGCGTGTCGACCGTCATGGCCCGGGTGCAGCCGCAGGTGGACGCCCGGGGGGCAACGTCGCGGATGCCGGCTTCGCCGCACCCGGGCTCGCGGGGGGCGGGGGCGTGCAAGGGTCCGCGCGCCTGCCGGCGGGCGCCCGATAGCGCACCCGCGGCGCGGGGCGCTGCCGCGGGGACCGGCTAATCGCTGTCGGCCCTCGGGGCGGGGCTGGGGTGGCGCGCGGGCCGGTAGCGCACGACCAGGTTGGCCAGCGCCGACACGAGCATGGCACCGCCGATGTAGAGGCTGTCGGGGGTCGGTTCACGGCTTTGCCGGAGGTCATCGTCAACGCAGCCCGTGCCCGGCTCGATGGCGCGGGCACGACCGATGCCCTCGACTGGCCCGGGAGCGGCCGGGGCCGTGGACATCGATGCCGGGTGGCCCGTGACGGACCGGATCCCCCGCCGGCGCCTGGGTCGCGCGAACGGTCAGGCGGCGGTGGTCCGGGGCCAGGGGGGCGCACCCTGGCGGCGCTGCCACCAGCGACTGGCGATGAGCAGCGCCAGGGAGGCCGGCACGAGCCAGCCGAACAGGCCGGCGAAGGCGCCGAGGCTCGGGATGCCGATCAGCAGCAGCACGCTCGGCGCGCAGCAGGCGCCGCCGGCGATCAGGGCGGGCACGGCGGCGAACAGCCCGCCGGTGGTGCCGCCGAGGCCGCAGGCGGCCGGGCGGCGCCACAGGACCCAGGCGCCGTCGAGGTTGAGCGCGAGCACGGCGCCGAGGGCGGCGGCGACGAGCGTGTTCATCGGGCTGAACAGCCAGACGACGCGCCCCGCCTCGAGCAGGGCGATGGCCTCGAACTGGAGCACGCCGCGCTGCTCGAGCCAGCGCCCCGCGTCGCCCGCGCGCACGCCCCAGGCGGCCTCGGGCATGGTCGACAGGTCGCCCAGGGCGTACAGGTAGATCAGCGCGTAGACACTGCCGATGGCAGCCGCGGCGAGGCGCGCGCTCGGCACATCAGGCGCTCGCGTCGCCATCGCCGATCACCTTCGTGTCCGGGTAGAACGCCGCCCAGGCGAACCACATGGCGCGGAAGGCGTTCACCGGCTCGAGCTCGCCCCTGCCCCCGAACTGCGGGCCGGCCTCGGTGAACCCGAGCGACTCGGGATCGATGTCGGCCGTGCCTCGATAGACCCAGCCGGTCTCGAGCACGGGATCGTGGACGATGACGTAGTCGCGGCCGTTCGCCTGCAACTGCATGACGCCGTCGGCGGCGAGGCGCTCGAGGTCCACGGCGACGGCGCCGTGGCGATCGCGGAAGCCGAGCACCTCGCGCTTGGCGTCGAAGCGGCCGCTCTCGTTGAGCACGGGGAACATGCGCCGCGAGCCCTCGGCGTAGTAGCCCCGCTTGGGGTTGTAGCCGCCGTACGGGTCGCGCTGGTAGTTGCGCATGTGGCCCGTGTCCGTGGTCATCACCTGGGTGTCCGGGTGGCGCTGCTTCCAGTTGCTCCATTCGGTGAACACCACGCGCAGCTCCTCGAGCCCCTGGTTCTCGTTGGGGCCCTTGATGCCGGCGGCGAGGATCTGCGGGTAGAGGCTGTCGGTGTTGCGGTCGTACATCACCAGGTTGCTGTTGACCAGCTTGCCGGAGACGCCGAACTCGGTGTCGCCTCGGTGGAATCCGAGCGTGGTGCCGGTGAGCGGGCAGTAAGTGATGCTCACCGGGTCGCCGGCGATGGTGTCGTTGACGATCTCGTGCCACACGACGATGCCCTGCGGGTACGCGCGGGCGACGCCCTCGTGGTAGACGCCGATGACGCGGTCGCCGGACTCGAGGTAGGCCTCGGCGTCGGCGGCCGACTGGAATCCCGGATCGTCGATCGACGGGATGCCGTCCTTGCCCGGCCCGCCGGACTGGATCGCGCCGCGGTAGGTGGACGGCCCGTGGGCCATGACATGGGGCTGCGTCAGCGGCGGCGCGGCCGCGGCGGCGGTCGCCGCGAGCAGCAGCGACAGGACGATCACGGTCTTGCGCATGGTCGGGTTCCCTTTCTCGTCGGTTGGCCCGCTTCGTGGGACAGCGACCGGGCGCGCGAGTGCCGGGCCGCGCGGCGCGCCGGCATGCGTGCTTCTACGGATGGTCTGGGCTGGGGACGGCGGGCATGGCATGCTGCCGCGGCGGTCGCCTCGCCCGGACCCGGATGCCGCGCCGCCACGAATACCTTCCGGGGCGCCCCAGCGCGTCCCCCGGCCGACCCGGGCGTCGCGGCCGATCCCTCCTTCGCCCGCAGCGGGAGCGAGCCAGTGCAGCTGCAACCGATCACCCTGTTCCTGATCGCCATCACGGCCGGCATCTCGATCACCGCCTGGCAGCAGCCGCGGCTGATCGAGCGGCTGATCTACGCGCCCCTCGCGGTGAACCGCGGCGAGTGGTGGCGCCTGCTGACGCACGGCTTCGTGCACGCCGATGGCGCCCACCTGCTGGTCAACATGCTGGTGCTGTTCTTCTTCGGCTCGACCATGGAGCGGGTGCTGACCGGGGCCATCGGCCCGGTCGGGTTCGTGCTGTTCTACCTCGCGGGCATCGTCGTCGCGATCCTGCCGACGCACCTGCGCCACATGCGCGACGCGGGCTATCGCAGCCTCGGTGCCTCGGGCGCGGTCTCGGCCATGCTGTTCGCCTACATCCTGCTGCAGCCGTGGTCGATGCTGATCGTGATGGTCGTGCCGATGCCGGCGATCGTGTTCGCCGTGGCCTACGTCTGGTACTCGATCTGGTCGGATCGCCAGGCGCACGACAACGTCAACCACGGCGCGCACATGTGGGGCGCGGTGTGGGGCGTGGCGTTCATGGTGGTGCTCGAGCCGGCACTGGTGCCGCGCTTCCTCGAGCGCCTGCTCGCGCCGCCCTGGCTGGGTTGAGGGCCATCCGCGAGACCGGATCGCGATGCCGCGGCTGAGCGTGGTCGTGCCGGCCCACGACGAGGCCGAGGAGCTGCCCGCCACGCTGGCGGCACTGCACACGGCACTGGCCGCGGCGGGCGCGGACCACGAGATCGTGGTCGTGGACAACGCCTCCACCGATGCCACCGCGCGGGTGGCCGCCGAGGGCGGGGCGCGCGTCGTGTCCGAGCCGTACCGCCAGATCAGCCGCGCGCGCAATACCGGGGCGGCGCACGCGACGGGCGCGTGGCTGCTGTTCGTCGATGCCGACACCTGGCCGTCGGCGGCGCTGCTGGAGGCCGCGCTCGCGCAGCTCGCCGCCGGGGCGTGCGGCGGCGGCGCCCGGGTGGCGATGGCCGAGCTGCCGAACCGGGTCTATCGCCTCGGCCTGCGGCTCTGGGACTTCGCGTCGCGGCGCTGGCAGCTCGCGGCCGGCTGCTTCGTGTTCGCGCGCCGCGATGGCTTCGACGCGATCGGCGGCTTCGATACCCGTTACTTCGCCGGCGACGAGGTGATCTTCTCCGCGCGCCTGCGGGACTGGGGCCGGGTGCGCGGGCGGGCGTTCGTGGTGATCGACGCGCCGCCGGTGATGACGTCGACGCGCAAGGCCGAGTGGTTCTCGCCGCTGCAGCACCTCGCCACCATGCTCATGGTCGTGCTGTGCCCGCCGGTGATGCGCAGCCGGCGGCTGATGTGGTTCTGGTATCGCCGCCCGCGCAAATGAGCCGGCCGGGGCGGGTGCGGGCTGGGCGGATGGTGCCGGGGCGGGCTGCGCGCAGTCGCCTTCGGCCAAGCCGCACCCACGGTGCCGGGTTCACCCACCGTGGGCGCGTTTTCGAGCTTTGCCCGAACGCGCGCAGCCTTCGCCCTCTCGCCTGTTGCCGGGATTCCCCCTGAGCGCCGGGGTGCGGCGATGGCGGGCCAGGCGCGGCGCCGGGCGCCGGGGTGGCCCGGGAGGGGCGGGGGTGCCCCGGCGTCGGCCGGGGGTCCCGATCGCGGCTTGGCAGCGCTGCGCATGGAGCCTACGTTCGCCGCAGGGATCGAACACGAATCGCAGTGCCCCGCACCCGGGGAAGGAGGCCGGAATGCGCGTCACGCTTTCGCTGATCAAGGCCGACGTCGGGTCGATCGGCGGTCACACGCGGCCCTCGGAGCCCATGCTCGCGGCGGTGCGTGAGGCCGTCGACGGCGCGATCCGGTCGGGCACCCTGATCGACGGTCATGTCACCTACACCGGTGACGACATCGCCATCCTGATGAGCCACACCAAGGGCGAGAACGCGTCCGCGATCCACGAGTGCGCCTGGAACGCGTTCCTGTCCGCGACGGAGCGCGCGCGCGAGGCCGGGCTCTACGGGGCCGGCCAGGACCTGCTCACGGACGCGCCGTCGGGCAACGTGCGCGGGGCGGGGCCCGGCGTCGCCGAGCTCGAGCTCGAGCACACGCTGGAGAAGCCGCGCCCGGCGGAGTCGTTCCTGGTGTTCGCCGCGGACAAGTGCGGCCCGGGCGCCTACAACCTGCCGCTCTATCTCGCGTTCGCCGACCCGATGTACTGCGCCGGCCTGCTGCTGCCGAAGATGATCCGGGGCTTCACCTTCCGCATCATCGACATGGAGCGCACCGACGCCGACTGGGTGGTCGAGCTGAACGCGCCCGAGGACGCCTACCACATCGCCGCCCTGCTCAGGGACAACGAGCGCTTCGCGATCGAGAGCATCCACTCGCGCACCCACGATGCCAAGGCGGCGAGTGTCTCGGCGCAGCGCCTGCACTCCATCGCCGGCGAGTACACGGGCAAGGACGACCCGGTGGCGATCGTGCGCAACCAGGGCATCTTCCCGGCCCCCGAGGAACTGCTGATGCCCTGGGGCAAGGCGCACTACGTCGGCGGCGATGCGCGCGGCTCGCACAACATGCCGCTGATGCCCGTGCCGGTGAACACGTCGGTGACCGGGCCCTATTGCCTGCCCGTGGTGAGCTGCCTCGGCTTCTCCCTCGACGCCGAGGGCCGCTTCTCGCGCGACGCCGCGGATTTCTTCGACAACCCGGCCTGGGAGACCACGCGGCAGAAGGCGCAGGAGAAGGCGTTCGAGTTGCGCAGCCAGGGCTGGTCCGGGCCGGCGATGCTGCCCTACAAGGAGCTCGAGTACAGCGGTTTCCGCACCACGCTCGAGACCCTGATGGAGCGCTTCGAGGCGCGCGCGTGAGCGGGGGGTGCCGCGCGCGGCGATGCGCTCGCTCGGCGCCCGGCGCGTCGCTGGCGGCCACGGTCACCGCGACGACGACGGCGTCCGTGTAGACTCGGGCGCGGTCGATGCGCCCGCCCGGGAGCGGGTCGACCGTGCTGCCGCCGCCGTGGCCGCTC
>CAZVFN010000119.1:0-8988 GCA_964626335.1 uncultured Ectothiorhodospiraceae bacterium | reverse complement strand
AGCCGGCGCCGGTCGACGCCACGGCCCACCTCGTCGCCGCGACGCTGCACGCGCCGCTGCCGGGGATCGGGGCCCTGGCGGGCATCCCCGCCGAGCGCCGGTGCGCCGAGATCGAGTTCTTCCTGCGCCTCGGCGACACGGGCGCGGCCGCGCTGCTCGAGCGCATCGCCGCGGCGGGCTACGCCGGCGCCCGGGGCCGGACCGCGGTCGCCTCGCTGCGCGGCCTGCTGCACGGATTCATCGACCTGGTGGTCGAGCAGGACGGCGCCTACTGGATCCTCGACTACAAGACGAACACGCTCGGCCCGCGCCGGGCCGATTACGCGCCCGAGCGCCTCGGCGACGCCGTTGCCGCCCATCGCTACGACCTGCAATACCTGCTCTACACGGTCGCCCTGCACCGCCACCTGCGCCGGCAGATCGCGGACTACGAGCCGGCGACGCACCTCGGCGGCGTGCTCTACCTGTTCGTACGCGGCCTCGACGCGGGCGGGGGGCACGGCATCTACCCCGATCGTCCCGACCCGGGCTTCGTGGAGGCGCTCGACGCCCTGCTCGACGCAAGGGAGACCGCATGAACCGGGGCGGACGAGGCTCCGCTCGTGAAAGCCGCCGGGGCGGGCATCCGCGGCGACTCCCCGAGCGGTCGACCACCAGTCCCCGCAGGCCGGCCATCGACCGGAGGCATCGCTGCGAGGAGCGGCAGGCGACGCGCCAGGCGATGGCCGGCGGGGCCCGGGCCGCTCGGCCGCATCGCGCGATGAGCCTCCGAACCAGCCGCCGCACCGCCGGCATTGCCCGGCGCACCAACCGCCGTGCCCGTGCCGCGGCACGTGCCTGCGCCGGGCAAAAACGGCCTACGGTCGATCGCATTCCGGATCCTCGGCGACTCCCCGAGGCACACGACCCGCTGGCCCGCATGCCCGGACATCGCGCCAAGCCCGGCAGGCCGGCCATCGACCGAGGGCATCGCTGCGAGGAGCGGCAGGCGATGGCCGGCAGGGCCCGGGGCGAAAGGCCCCATCGCGCGATGAGCCTCCGCACGAGCCGCCGCACCGCCGGCATTGCCCGGCGCACCAACCGCCGTGCCCGTGCCGCGCCACGTGCCCGCGCCGGGCAGGACCGGCCTACGGATGACATTGCGCGCACTCGGCAACTCGGCGCGAAACGCAACCCAGCTGGCTGCGCCCGCCCGCGCCCGTCCCGCGGCAGGACCCCATGAGCGCCTTGCCCGCGAGGCTGCGCGCATCGCTCGAGACCGCCGGCCTCGCACCGGTCGACATTGCACTGGCGGACTGGGGCTGGCGCCACGGGGGCGAGCGGGCGGGCGCGCTCGGCCTGGCGCTGGCGAGCCACGCGGTCGGGCTCGGCCACACCTGCCTGCCGCTGGACGCCCTCGAGGCCACGCTCGGCCCCGCGGCACGCCTGGCCGACGCCGAGCGCCTCGCCGGCGAGCTGCACGGCAACACGCTCGTGGCCCGCCCCGATGGCGACGCCCCGCGCCCGCTCGTGCTCGACGACGGCCGCCTCTACCTGCAGCGCTACTGGGACTACGAGCGCCGCCTCGCCGCGCGCCTGCGCGACCTGCTGGCCGCATCGCCGGCGCCCGTCGACCCGGCGCCCCTGGGCCCGTACGGCGGCCTGTTCGCCTGGGACTGGAGCCCCGCGGGCGCGACCAACTGGCAGGCGGTGGCGGCCTTCGTCGCCGCGCGCCACCGCTTCGCGGTGATCTCCGGCGGCCCGGGCACGGGCAAGACCTACACCATCGTGCGCCTGATGCTCCGCCTGGTGCAGGCCGCGCTGGAGACCGGCGCGACGCCGCCCGTGTTCCGCCTGGCGGCGCCGACCGGCAAGGCGGCGGCGCGCATGAACGAGTCGATCCAGGAAGGGCTGGCCGTGCTGCAGCCGTCGGCGGCCGTGCGCGCCCACCTGCCGCGCGAGGCGAGCACGCTGCACCGCCTGCTGCGCCTGCGCCGCGGCAGCACGCGCCCGGGCCACGACCGCGAGCAGCCGATCCCCACGGACGTGGTCATCGTCGACGAGGCCTCGATGATCGACCTGCCACTGATGGCGAAGCTGGCCGACGCGGTGCCCGACACGGGCCGCCTCGTGCTGCTGGGCGACCGCTACCAGCTCGCCTCCGTCGAGAGCGGCGCCGTACTCGCCGACCTGTGCGCGCCGGCCGGCGTCAACGCGTTCTCCGAGGCGCAGCGCGGCGCGGCCGGCGAACTCGTCGCCGACGACCTGCCGCAACCGGCCGGCACGCCCCTCGCCGACCACGTCGTGACCCTGCAGACGAGCCACCGCTTCCGCGCCGACAGCCCGATCGGGCGCCTGGCGGCAGCGATCAACGCGGGCGACGCGGACACGGTCGAGTCCCTGCTCGCGACCGGCAGCGACGAGCTGCGTGCGCGCCTGGACGCCTCCGAGGCGACGCTGGGATCGCTCGTGAACCAGATGGCCGACGCGTTCGCCGTGCTCCACCGGGCCACCGAGCCGGCCACCGCGATCGCGGGCCTGGAGGCGGTGCGCCTGCTCACGGCCACGCGCGTGGGGCCGCTCGGCAGCGCGGCGCTGAACGAGCGCATCGCTCACACGCTCGCCGCGCGCCACAACTTCGATGCCGATGGTCGCTGGTACCACGGCCGGCCGATCATGGTGGTCCAGAACGAGCCGCGCGCGGGGCTGTTCAACGGCGACGTCGGCGTGGTGTGGCGCGAAGCGGACGGCCACGTGCGCGCCTGGTTCCGCACCGAGGCCGGGCTGCGCGCGTTCCACCCCTCCGTGCTCCCGGCGCACGACACCGTGTACGCCATGACCATCCACAAGAGCCAGGGGTCGGAGTTCGAGCGGGTCCACCTGCTGCTGCCGCGCGCGCAGTCGCAGGTGCTCACCCGGGAGCTGCTCTACACGGCCGTCACCCGCGCGCGCCGGGCGCTGCAGGTCCACGGCCCGCTCGAGGTCTGGCGCCACGCCCTCGAGCGCGGCGTGCAGCGACGCTCCGGGCTGGCGGCGCGCCTGGCCGCGCCCCGCTGAGGCCGGCGACAGCCAGCCACCGCGGGCTACAATCGGGCCCGTGAACAGCGCGCGGTCCCGGGCTCCCGCAACGCCCCTCGCGACCGCCGCCCGAACGCGGATCCCGACGTGGGCAAGCAGGCGAGACAGCACCGCATGCAGCGCTGGCCGGACGGGTTCCGCCCGGCTGTGACCTGCCTGATCGCGATCGCGCTCGTGACGGGGTGGCTCCTGCGCCCGCCACCGCCCACGGGCCAGCACGACCTCTGCGGCGTGTTCGCGCAATACCCGGCCTGGTACGACCACGCGCGCGCCGCCGAGGCCCGCTGGGCCATCCCCGCGTCGACGCTCATGGCCTTCGTGCAGCTCGAGTCGGCGTTCCGCCGCGACGCGCGCCCGCCGCGGACCTGGCTGTACGGAGTGATCCCGTGGAAGCGTCTGTCCTCGGCCTACGGCTACGGCCAGATCCAGGATCCCGTGTGGAGCGAGTACCTGGAGGCGCGGCCCGGCATCGGCCGCAGCCGGCAGCACATGGGCGACGTGCTCGACTTCGTCGGCTGGTACAACCGCGAAACCGTCGAGCGCCTCGGCATCGCGCCGTCGAACGCGCGGCATCTCTACCTCGCCTACCACCAGGGCCGCACCGGCTATCGCCGCGGCGACTGGCGCGACCGCCCCGCGATCCGCGACTACGCCGGCAAGGTGGCCGCCCGCGCCGCGGACTACCGGCGCCAACTGCGCCAGTGCCGGGCGCGCTTCGACTGCGACGGCCTGCTGGAATTCGGGCCGTGGTGTAGCGCCGGGGACAGTGCGGCCTGACGCGGCCCCATCGGGCGGCCGTCGTCGACCGCCACGGACCTTTCGCAGGCGCGCTTGCGCGCCCAGCCCGGACTCGCGCCCTGTCACCGCACGGCCGGCGACTGCGGGCGTTCTCCTGCGGCGAGCGTGCGCCTGCCGCCGTGGCGAGAACCCGGCGCCGTCAGCGGTCGCCGTGCTCGCGCAACGCGCGCGCCAGAACGGCATCCCAATGGTCCGTCGACATGCGCTCGGGATGCGACGTGATGCCCAGGCGCCGCCGGTCGAGGCGATCGGCATCCCAGCCGCAGCCGAGGCAGGCCGTCAGCGGGCGACACGACTCTTGCAGCAGCTCGATCGCCCGCGTGTATCCACGGCCTCCGCGGCCGTCATGCCCTCGTTATGCCGCCGGATCGCGGCATCGGTCCAGGCGCGTTCGCGCTCGCCGAGGCGCGCGAACAACGGCCCTGCGAGCTCACGGAACAGCACGGCGCCGTGCCGGGCGCCGGGCGCCGGCCGCCAACAACATCGCCTCGGCCAGGGCCGCTCCGTAGCCGGCGACCCGCGAGCAGTGCCCGGGACCGTGGAGGCGGCTCTCCATCCGCGCCCCGGGGTCTGGCGCGCCCCCGGGTCGAGGCAACCGGGCCCTTCAGTCGTGCGCAGCGGCGTCGCCGGCCGCGGTGCCCGCACCGGGCCGGGCTCCGATCAACCGCCACGCTGCCGTTGCGGCGCGCTCGCCCGAGCCCCACGCCCCGTCGACTGTCGCGAAGCGGTCCGGCGAGGTGGCCTCGCCCGCGAACAGCACGCGCTCGCCGTGGGGCCGCGCCAGGGCCGCGCGCGCGCCGTGGCCGCCCTCCGGGGTCGCCGCCGAGTAGCTGCCGCGCACCAGCGGATCGTCGAGCCAGGCCGTGCGCGTGCCGCGCACGAACGCCTCGCGCACGCCCTCGCCGAAGGCCTCGGCGAGCCAGTCCAGCGCCCATTCGAGCACCTCGGCCGCGTCGGCGCGGGCGACGTAGCGGGCGAGCTCGCCGCCCGCGTAGCCCACGGCCAGGCGATCCTCGCCGGCGAGCAGGTGGAAGCCCATGGCCTCGCCGCCGCGCTGGATCGTGACGTAGGTGTTGTCCGCCACGCCGAACGGATCCGGGCGGAAGCGCAGTGCGACCTTTTCGGCGCGCCCCATCGGGACGGCCTCGAGCGCCGCGAGGCGCTCGGCCTCGAGGGGGGGATCGAAGGCGATGTCGCCGCGGGCGAGCACGCCGGTGGAGACCGTGACGATCACACAGCGGGCACTCACTGCGGCGCCGTCGGCGACGAGCGTGACCCCGGCGTCGGACTGCTCGATCCGACGCACGGCGCATTCCCGGCGGATGTCGAGACCGGTCGCGAGCTGCTCGACGAGCCGGCCGAGACCGTCCCGCACGATCCAGTCCTCGTGCGTGTCGGTCTCGGCGGCGGCCTCCGTCGTCGCGTACACGTCCGGCTCGACCCCGTTGATGGCGGTGAGCAGGTAGGCGTGGCTGGGCGCGTGCGCATCACCGGGGTCGAGCAGCGGCGCCGCCGTTGCGGGGCCGTCCCCGGCGCCGGCCCGCCGGATGCGCTCGCCGAGCTCGTGCCAGCGCGCCGTGATGGCGGCATTGCCGGAGGCGTCGCACCACTGGCCGTCGATGCAGTAGACCATCGCCGGGTCGCCCGCGTAGCGGATGCCGTGGCGGTCCGCGAGCTCGCGCAGGGGATTGCGCCCGGCGCTGTGCAGCCACGCACAGCCGCGGTCGAGATCGACGCCGAGGCCGCCGAGGCGGGTCAAGGCGCGTCCACCGACACGCGGGCTCGCCTCGAGCACGCAGACGCGCAGGCCCTGCCAGCGCAGCCGCCGGGCCGCCGCGATGCCCGCCGCGCCCGCGCCGACGATGGCGACGTCCGCGGTGGTCTCGTTCGGGCGATCGTCTTGCGTCATCGCCCCGCAGGATACCTTCTCGCGCAATCCCGTCGCCGCATCGCCCCACCCCCACGCCGGACCGCAGGCCGGCCATCGACCGGAGGCACCGCTGCGAGGAGCGCCAGGCGACGCGGCAGACGGTGGCCGGCGGGGCCCGGGCCGACGGGCCCCATCGCGCCATGAACCGTCCAACGAGCCGCCGGACCGCCGGCATTGCCCGGCGCAGCGACCGCCGTGCCGATCCCTCGGCATGCGCCTGCGCCGGGCAAGACCGGCCTACGCCCCGGGCTCGTCGCGTGCGAAGGGATCGGTCCGGTCGATGACGCGCTGCAGGCGCCGCGGGAGCCGGCGCGAGGCGTGGCGGACCCGGCGGGACAAGCCCGGAACGCGGCGGCGGAGCGCGTAGAAGGCGCGCCGCGCGAGCCGGCTCTCGATCAGCAGGACGCCGCTGCCCGCGGCGACCAGCACCAGGCCGACCGGAACGGGTGTCGGCGTGGCGACGGCCCCGATGACCAGGAGCAGCAGCGCGAGCGCGACCCGCGAGATGCGCCAGCGGCGGCGCGTCACCCTGCGCGGCATCGATCGTCCCCTGGAAATGCCGACTCGAGCGTACGCTGCCGGTATGACGTCGCCGTGAAACGCCAGCTGGCGGATGCGCATCGGCGCGCGCGGCCATCGTTCAGCGATGCCACGCGAGGATGCCGACGACCACGACCGCCATGCCCGCCAGCAGGGCGCCGTAGCCGAGCACCGACAGCAGCACATCGCGCTCGACGACGCGGACCACCATGGCGAACTGCAGCGCGAGCGCCGCGAGCATCAGCAGCGTGCCGGCGACGACGCGCTTCACGGCAGGCCCGCCCACACCGTCAGCGATGCAGCCAGCAGGCGCTGGTGTGACCGGCCCGCGGCTCGAAATCGGGCGGGTCGTAGACCTCGCAGGTGCCGGCCATGACATGCGGGCAGCGCGGGTGGAAACGGCACCCGGGCGGCGGTGACAGCAGGCTCGGGGCCTCGCCGCCGGGCACGCTGCGCTCCTGCTTCGCGTTGTCCGCGTCCGGGTCGGAGAGCGCACTCAGCAGCGCCTGCGTGTAGGGGTGCTGCGGGTGCGCCAGCAGCTCGTCGACGCCGGCCGACTCGACGATGCGCCCGGCGTACATGACGAAGGTGCGCTCGGTGAAATGACGCACCGTCGACAGGTCGTGCGTGATGAACACCAGCGTGAGATTGCGTTGCTCGCGGATGCGCCGCAGCAGGTCGAGGATCTCGACGCGCACCGAGGCGTCGAGCATCGAGACCGGCTCGTCGGCGACGAGCAGGTGCGGCTCCAGCACCAGGGCCCGGGCGATGACGACCCGCTGCTGCTGGCCGCCGCTCAGCATGTGCGGGAACTTGCCCTTGTAGGCGCTGGCCGGCGACAGGCGGACCTCCTCGAGCGCGGCATCGATGCGGCGCTCGCGCTCGGCCCGGTCCCCGACGCCCTGGACCCTGAGCGGTTCGGCCAGGATGCGCCCGATGTCCATGAACGGCGGCAGGGCACCGTACGGGTCCTGCTGGACGTAGCCCGCGCGCGCCCGGTACGCCTTCAACGCGCTGCGCGACAGGTCGCCGAGCGAGCGCCCCTCGAAGTGGACCACGCCGGCCGTCGGGCGGTGCAGGCCGAGCAGCGTGCGCGCGAGCGAGCTCTTGCCGCAGCCGCTCTCGCCGACGAACGCGACCGATTCGCCGCGCGCGAGATCGAATGACACGCCGTCGACCGCGCGCACCGAGCCGACGCGCAGGAAGCCCCACTGGCGCAGCTCGAACCAGGTGTGCAGGTCGCGGACCGAGACCAGCGGGCCGGCGGCGTTGGCCGTTGCGGCGACGGTGCTCATGACTCGCCTCCCTCGGCATGGAGCCAGCAGCGCACCTGGCGACCCGTTTCCGGCTCGAACAGCCCCGGCGGCTGGTCGCAGCGCGCGAAGCGCGACGGGCACCGCGGCGCATAGCGACACCCCGCCGGCGGGTCGGCCAGGCTCGGGGGCTCGCCGGGGATGTGCTGAGGGCGCTCGCGCTGGTGCAGGCGCGGCACGCTCGCCATCAGCATCTGCGAGTACGGGTGGGCCGGCGCGGCGAAGAACGACTCGGCGTCCGCGAGCTCGACGAGCTGGCCCGCGTACATCAGTGCGACGCGGTCGGCCAGCTCGCTCGAGGTCGCGACATCGTGCGTGATCAGGATGAAGCTGGTGTCGAGCTCGCGCTTGATGCGCTTCAGCCGGTTCATGATCGCCGCCTGGGTGAGCACGTCCAGCGCCGAGGTCGGCTCGTCCATGATCACGAGATCGGGCTCGGTCACCAGCGCCATCGCCAGCACCACGCGCTGGCGCATCCCCCCGGACAGCTCGAACGGGTAGCGCGCGAGGAAGTCGGTGGACACCCCGACGAGCTCGAACGTCTCGCGCGCGCGCGCCATCGCCGCGCGCTTCGACCAGCCCAGGTGCACGCGCAGTGGCTCCGCCACCTGCTCGCCCACGCGCACGACCGGGTTGAGCGCGTTCATCGCGGCCTGCATGACGAGCCCGATGCGCTGCCAGCGGATCTCGCGGCGGAAGCGCTCCTCGCTGAAGTCGATGGTCTCGACGCCGTCGACCTGCACGCTGCCGCCGAGGTGGTGCAGGTTGCGCGGCAGCACCCGCAGCAGCGCGCGCGCCAGCGAGCTCTTGCCACAGCCCGACTCGCCGAGCACGACGAGTGCCTGGTTGCGCGCGACGTCGAAGTCGACGCTGTCGACCGCGCGCACGACGCCGCCCCGGGTGCGGTACTGCAGCTCGAGGTCGCGGACACGGAGCAGCGGCGGTCGGCTCATGGTCACAGGCTCCGCAGCCGGGGATTGAACACGCGATCGAGGGCGAAGCCGAGCATGGCGAAGCCCAGGCCCGTCAGCATCAGCAGCACGGCCGGCTCCAGCACCCAGTAGAAGAAACCGTGGTAGAGCGCGCTCTGGTTCTGCGCGTCGTTGAGGATCTTGCCCCACGTGGGCAGCGACGGATCGCCGAGGCCGAGCAGCGCGAGCGAGGCCTCGAGGAACACGAACGTCGGGATCAGCGTCACGAAGTTCGGGATCAGCACCGGCAGCACGCGCGGGATCATGTAGCGCAGGATGATGCGCGTGTTGCTCGCCCCGTAGGAGCGCGCGGCCTCGATGTAGGGCGACTCGCGGATCGGCAGCAGCATGGCGCGGTACATCTTGATGCCCGCGCTGA
>CAZVFN010000118.1:0-9070 GCA_964626335.1 uncultured Ectothiorhodospiraceae bacterium | reverse complement strand
CGGAGGCCCCGGCGCACCCCGAGCCGCCGCAGCCGCAGGCGGAGCCCCAGGACCCGGCGCCCGAGCCCGCGTCGGAGCCCGAGCCCGCACCCAAGCCCGAGTCTGCGGACGAGCCGGAGCCCGAGCCCGAACCGAAGCCTGAACCCGAGCCGGAACCGGAGCCGGAGCCCGAACCGGAACCCGAGCCCGAACCGGAACCCGAGCCGCAGCCCGAGAAGGCGGCTGAGGAGCCGCGCAAGGCGCCCGAGCAGCCGGCCGAGAAGGGCCGGACCGCCGGCAATGCCGGCCGCGCCGGCAGCGGGGGCGGGCAGGCGACCGCCACGACCCAGGGTCGCGCCGGCGGCGGCAACCCGGCGGCGCGCGCGGACTACATGGCGCGCCTGCGCGCGCACCTGGCACGCCACAAGTCGTATCCGCGCCGGGCCCGTGCGCGCCAGATCGAGGGCATGGTGACGGTCGGCTTCACCGTGCACCCCGACGGGCGCATCAGCGATACCCGCATCGCCGAGAGCGCCGGCGCCGACATCCTCGACCGGGCCGCGCGCGAGCTACTGCGCCAGGCGGACCCGGCCCCCGCGTTCCCGAATGACCTTCCGGCGGACCCGATCACCCTGACCGTGCCGGTGCGCTACGGTCTGCGCTGACATGCGGCGCAACGGAGGCGGGGCTCGCGTGCGTCGAGATCGGTTCGGGTTCGTGCCGGTGCGGATCGGCCCGCGGTCGGGTCTTCCACCGAGGCGTCGTCACCACCGTTCGGCGGAATGATGGGATCGGCTCCGTGCGCCGGGCATCGCCTCGCTCGATCCAGCCTGCGCATCGCTCCGCTCCGCGACCAGCAGCCGCCCGATCGTCATCCGCTGTTGATCTCTGTCGCGGTACACGGGCCGCCGCGCCGTCCCGCCATCCGCCCTTGCGCAACACCGCTCGGCCGGACAGAATAATAATGATTTTCATTCGCTGCCCGGGGCGAAATCGCCGCGGGCCGCCCTGGTTCCGCCCGATCCCGGAGATCCGCGTGAGCATCTCGTCGAGCGACTTCGCCCTCTCGCGCCTCTATGCGCAGCACCACGGCTGGCTCGTGGCGTGGTTGCGGCGCAAGCTCGGCTGCCCCGATGACGCCGCGGATCTCAGCCACGACCCCTGCCTGCGGTTGCTGAACGGCGAGGATCCCGACCGCCTGGGTGAGCCGCGCGCGGACCTGCTCGTGATCGCCAACCGCCTGCTGATCAATCGCCAGCGGCGCTGCCGGGTCGAGGCCGAGGCGCTGCAGCAGGTCGCCGTGCTGCTCGAGCGGCAGGAGCAGCGGGGTCCGGCGCAGACGGTCGCGGCCCGCGAGCGGCTGGCGCAGGTCCTGTTCCTCATTACCGAGGAGCTGCCGGAGAAACCGCGGCGAGCGTTCCTCATGGCGCGGGTCGACGGCCTGAGCTACCGCGCCATCGCCGAGCGCCTCGGCGTGTCCGAGAGCAGCGTCGAGCAGTACCGGGCCAAGGTCCTGGCGTACTGCCCCGCGCGGCTCGACGACAGCCTGGCATCGGCGCCGGCGTGCGCTACAGGGCGAGACATTCGGCGACAGCGCCAATTCGTTCGAGGTCGACGGGGAAACGCTGTGGGACGCCGGCGTCGAGTACGCCTGGAACGACCTGCGGTTCTCGCTCGATGTCAGCAACCTGTTCGACGAGGAGTACATCGAATCGTGCACCAGCGCATCCGCCTGCTTCTTCGGCTCGCGGCGCGACGTCCGGGCGAGCGTGACCTACGCATGGTGACCGCGCTGCGGCCGAGCGCATGGCCTGGCAGGCCCGGAATGGCACGTCCTTCGGTTGCAGAGACGCCCAGGACACTCGAAACCGTCATTGCGAGGCGCCCGCAGGCGACGTGGCGATCCAGTGCCGGCAAGGCTCGAGTCGCTGCACGGCGCGTACCGGAGTCCATTGGAGTCATGGGTCCATGAAGGATTCGCGGGACTTCTTGCAACCGTCTGCGCGCCCTCGCTGCATTGCCGGCTCCGGATTGCTGCGCTCCGTTCGCAATGACGGGCGGGCGCGATCCTCTCCGCCGGGCACGCGCCGTCCCGGTACCGCCCTGGAAGCCGGCGCGCGGCCCGCATGAGTCTGCTCGGCACCGCAGCGGTGCTGGCCGGCGTCGGCCTGCTCTGGCTGAGCTGGAGCGCGGGGCGTGACGCCGGGACGCGGTGGCGGCCCGCCGCGCGCGCGGGCGGCTGGCTGCTGCTGGCGCTGTCGTTGTGGCCGTGGATGACCGCGGCTGGCGTCGACCGGGGCGTCGCCCTGGCGCTGCTGGCGATGGCTTGCATCGGCCTGTTGCTGGTGGGCGCTCTCGGTCTTCGCCATCGCCGGCAGCACGCCGCGGCCACGCGGATGCCGCGCACGCCCAGGGCGCCCGCGGCCCGCGACAAGGTGCGGGCCGAGCCCGCCGAGGGGGTGACGCCGCGCCGCCGGCTCCTGCGCCGCGCCTGGATCGTCGTGCTGGCCGGTCCGGCGAGCGGGCTGGCCGCGGGACTGATCGCGTTCTCGGCCTACCGGGCGGCCACCGGCCTGGCGGCGGCCGATCGCGTGACGCTGCTGATGCTCGCGGCGCCGCTCCTCTGGGCGGTGCTGGCCCTCGTGGCGACCTACGGCACGGCACTGGCCCGTCGCAACGCGATCATCGGCGTCGGCCTGATCATCGGCTGCACGGCGACAGCCCTGCTGCAACTGACGGGAGTCTGAGGTTCATGCGCCTGCCCGAGCGTTTCGTCGCCCGCATGCTCAACGGCCACGCCGCCATCGGCCTCGCCTCGTGCGCGCTGCTCTACGTGCTGTGCGTCAGCGGCGTGCTCATGGTCTTCCACCAGGAGTTCACACGCTGGGAGCAGCCGCGCGTGCCCGAGTTCAGCGCGGTCGAGGGCGGGGCCGCGGCAGCGGCGGCCGGCGCCGCGCTCGAGCGCGCCGACGGCGAGGTCCACGAGCTGTTCGTGCGCCTGCCGGTGGCGGGCATGCCGCGCCTGGCACTCGGTGTCGACGGCCACAAGTGGTATGCCGACGCGCAGGGCCGGCCGGTGGGCCCGAAGGAGAATCCGTGGACCGGTTTCCTCGAGCGGCTGCACTACTACCTGACCCTGCCGAGCACGATCGGCCTGGCCTTGGTCGGTATCCTGGGCGTGCTCATGACCTCGCTGGTCGTCTCCGGCCTGCTCGCGCACCCGCGCATGTTCCGCGACGCCTTCAAGCTGCGCCTCGGTCGCGGGCACCTGACCCGCCAGACCGACACGCACAACCGCCTCGGTGTCTGGGCCGCGCCATTCCACCTGGTGATCGCCTTCACGGGGGCGGCCCTCGGGCTCACGGTCATGGTGGCCACCTTCACGACGACGATCGAGGGCGAGGGCGAGCCGCTGGCGATGTTCGAGCCCATATTCGGCGCCGAGCCGGCGGATGCCCCGGGCTCGGCGGCGCTGCCGGACATCGCCGCTGCGCTGGCCGCGTTCGAGCGCCGGCATCCCGATCTCGTGCCCTGGTACATCAGCATCCACCACCCCGCCACCGCCGGCCAGGCCGCAGAGCTGCTCGCGAAGCATCCGCGGCGCCTGGTCTACGGCGACAAGTACCGCTTCGACGCCGCGGGGCGCCTGCAGGGGAACACGGGGCTGTCCGACGGCACGCTCGGCCAGCAGGTCTTCGCCTCGCTCTATCCGCTGCACTTCGGCACCTTCGGCGGCCTCGCGATCAAGCTGGTCTATGGCGTGCTGGGCGTGCTCGCCGCCGTCATGGTGGCCAGCGGCGGCCGGGTCTGGCTGCTCAAGCGCCGCCAGGCAGGGCGGGCCGCGCCCGGCCTCGAGCGGGCCTGGGCGGCGATTGTCTGGGGCACGCCCGCGGCGCTGGCGCTCGCCTTCGCGGCCGCCGCGGGCGGCGTCGGCCGCGTGGACTGGCTGGTGGGGCTGTTCTGGGGCGGGCTGCTCGTGCTGCTGCTGGCGAGCATGCGCGCCTCCGCCGAAGGGCTGCGCGGATTCGGGCGGGTCGCCACGGGGGCGCTGCTGGTCGCCGGGGTGCTCGCGCACGCCGGGGCCTGGATCGCGGCCCCGCACGCGATCGCCGTCAGCGGCGTGCTCCTGGCCCTGGCCGCCTGCCACCTCGCCCCGTTCCTCCGTCGCCCCCCGACGCGAGCCTTCCGCACCGCCTGAAGACTCCATCCCGCCTGCACGACCGATACCCGGACCGGGATCGACCGAAACGAAATCGTCTGCCGGGGGTCAGATCGCGATCGAGTGAAGGGTAACGCAGGCCGGGATGGAGCGAAGCGTAATGCCGGCACTCGAACCCGGAGCCATCGCGACGCGACGCTGGGTATCGCTCCGCTCAACCCGGCCTGCGTACTCGTCACCCATCACCACAGCGCCGCGATCCGGGGTGATCCCCGCCCGCATGATCGTGCCACCCACAGTAGGCCGGCCTTGCCCGCAGCGAAGCGAAGGGCAATGCCGGCGGTACGGCATTGGCTATGGCCCAAGAGCGCTATGCGCTCATCACGGCAGCGGCCCGATCCGGCGAGGTTCCCGCCGGCGTTCGGCTTCGCCGAAGGCCGGCCTACGGCATCACCTTACGCCGCGGTGCATCCGGGCCGGGGCTGGTCAATGCAGCCGCGCGCGGCCCGGGGTGTCGGGCAGGACGGGGCGGTGCGCGGCGCCGTCGGCGGTGGCGTCGCCGTGGCGCCGGCAGCAGCGCGCGATGGTGGCCGCGTGGTGGACCAGCCGCCCGGCGGCTTCACCCTCGACCAGCATGTTGGCGCAGGCGGTGGCCTGGGCCCGCTCGCCGGTGCGCAGGTGCTCGCAGACCGCCAGGAAGGCGACCTCGTCCTCGCCCAGGCAGGGACAGTCCGGCGCGTGATAGCGGATCTGGCGCCGCGCGCCGTTGCCGATCGTCGACATCAACGCCCACAAGCTGCGCTCGACTGTCTCGCGCTCCGGAGTGGCCACGAGCCGGTCGACATCGGCCAGCGCCGCTTCGCGGTGCTCGTCGGAACCGTGGCCGAGGGCGACGGCCGCGTTGCGGAAGGCGCGCACGAGCGCGGCGTCGCGCGCGTCGAGGTCCTGTAACCAGTCCACCTGAGCGTTTCCCATCGTCGTCTCCCGATTGGTTGCCCGTTCCTCTCCTACGCTAATAATAATAATTCGTATTTGCAATATTAGCCTGTCGGCGCTACGACCCCGACTCCGGTCAACGGGGCCTCACGATGAATGCGGACGACCGCCGGCGGAACCGGAGCCAGGTGACGACCCACGCGGCGAGCGCGCCGGTGCACGCCGGTCCGGACGGCTTCCGGCGCATCGACGCCGCAGACCTGTTCGGCCCGGCGCGCGAGGTGCTGATCCGCCACGCGGGGCAGGCCTACCGTCTGCGCGTCACGGCGAGCGGCTAGCTGATCCTGACGAAGTGAGCTTCCCGTGCACGGGGGCGGCTTTCCCGCTGACGGCAGATACCGACCACATGAACCACGGGTTCCAGCCAGCCACGCCGGCGCACGCCGGCGGCCGCCAGCCAGAACCGCCGATCCGGAGGAGGATTGCGGACGATGCTGGACTGGAACAGGCAATCCCCGCTGGCGGGCGCGGTGGCGATGGCCCTGGCCTCGCCCGCCGCCACCGCCGACGGTGACTCGGGCGCCGCGAGCCTCGGGCCCATCTCGGTGACGGCCACGCGCAACCCGATGGCGCCGTTCGACTACCCGGGCATGGTCTCGGTGGTCGACGGCGAGACCATCCGCGAGCGCCAGCCGTCGTCGCTCGACGATGTCCTGGGCAGTATCCCCAACGTCGAGTTCACGGGCGGGCCGCGGCGCACGGGCGAGGTGCCCAGCATCCGCGGCTTCGACGGGGCCGACCTGGTGATCACGCTCGACGGCGCGCGGCAGCACTTCCTGTCGGGTCACGACGGGCGGGTGTTCGTCGACCCGTCGCTGCTGCGCGCGGCCGAGGTCGTGCGCGGGCCGTCGTCGGCGCTCTACGGCAGCGGCGGCACCGGCGGCGTGATCGCTCTGCGCACGCTGCGCGCGCGGGACCTGCTGGGACCGGACAACCCGCCGGCGTGCGCGTGCGCGGCGGCTACCAGGATGTGAACGAGGAACAGCTCGCCGGCGTCGATGCCTTCGGCCGCCCGACCGAGGACCTGGGACTGCTGGCGAGCGTGACGACACGCGACTCCGGCGACATCGAGCTCGGTGACGGCAGCGACCTTGCCAGCGACGACGACATCGTCTCCGGGCTGTTCAAGGGCAACTGGATGGCGGGCGAGCACGGCGAGCTGGGCGTCTCCTACCAGTCGTTCGCCAACGACGCCCGCGAGCCCAACAATGGCCAGGGCGCCGGCGGTGATAACTCGGTCGACAAGCAGATCGAGTCCGAGACCACGCGAGCCCGCTACAACTGGAACGATCCCTCGAATCCGTGGGTCGACCTGGACGCCATCGTCTACCGCAGCGAGCACAGCGTCGACGAGAGACGGCTCGACGACGACGGCCTCGGTCCGCGCGGCGAGGTGCTCACGCGCGAGGTCGAGACCACGGGGTTGCGCGTGGACAACCGATCGCGCCTCGACTGGGGCAGTGACCGCGGGATCACGCTGACCTACGGCGTCGAGACCTACACCGACGAGCAGACCAGCTCGGCCGGCGGCGGCCCGCGCGGCAGCGTCCCCGCAGGCGAGTTCGACTTCCACGCGGCCTTCGTCCAGGCCGAACTGGGCTGGCAGCGGCCGCTCGGCCTGCCGGGCGAGGTGACCGTGCTGCCCGGCGTACGCTTCGACGCCTTCGAGGCCTCGTCCGACAACCAGGCCGACCTGGAGGACGAGGAGACATCGCCGCGCCTCGGTGTCACCTGGAAGCCGACGCCCTCGACCTTGCTGTTCACGAAGTACGCCGAGGCCTTCCGCGCGCCGACGATCAACGAGATCTACCCGACCGGCGTGCACTTCGTGATCCCGGGCTTCGGCGTCAACAACTTCGTGCCGAACACCGATCTCGAGCCGCAGCGCACCGAGACGCTCGAGATCGGCGGCGGCTTCCGCCTCGACGGCCTGTTCACGCGCGGCGACGCGCTGGACGTCAAGCTGACCCACTTCGAGACCGACGGCGAGGACTTCATCGACAGCCGGGTGAACCAGCCCGGCCCGCCGGACTGCTTCCCGCCGAACTGCAACGGCACGACGCGCTCGGTCAACGTCGGCGAGGCCGAGCTCTGGGGCCAGGAGATCGAGGCGGACTACCGCGCCGGCCCGCTCGGTGTCGCGCTCGGCTTCTCGCGCGTCGATGGCCGGGACGAGCAGACCGGCGACAAGCTCGGCGTGCTGACGCCGCCGCAGTTCACGCTCGATGTCGGCTACACGCTACCGGCGCTCGACGCCACCGTGGGCGGCCGACTGCTGGCGGCGGACGACTTCGACAATGTCGACGATCCCGCCAACGAGCGCGACAGCTACGAGGTGGTCGACCTGTTCTACAACGGGCAGCCGAGCCGGCCGCCGCTTCGGGGCCTGCAGGTGCGCTTCGGCGTCGACAACGCCCTCGACGAGGAATACGCGCGGGCCTTCACCGGCGCCACCGAGCCCGGGCGCAACGTCAAGCTCAACGTGGGGTACACGGCGTCATGGTGATGGCCGTACTGCGCCGCGCGATCGGGGTCGTCGCCGTGGTCGGCCTGGCCGCGCCCGCGGCCGTCGCCGGCGAGCGCGTGATCGCGGTCGGCGGGGCGATCACGGAGATCGTCTACCAGCTGGACCGTGCCGACGCGCTCGTCGGGGTCGACAGCACGAGCACGCACCCGCCGCCGGCGACCGAACTGCCGGATGTCGGCTACATGCGCCAGCTCGCGGCCGAGCCCCTGTTGTCGCTCGAGCCGGATCGCGTGATCGCGGTCGCCGTGCCGCCCGGCGAGGTGCTGGCCATCCTGGCGCGCGCGCGGCGGGGCTGCCGCTCGCGCCGGGCGAGGCCGTGCACGAGACCGTCGTCCTCTCGATCCGGCTGCCGCGCGCGGTGCTCGGGCTCGTCGTCGGGGCCGCGCTCGCCGTCGCCGGGGCGGCGCTGCAGGGCCTGTTCCGCAACCCGCTCGCCGATCCCGGCCTGATCGGCGTGTCGACCGGGGCCGCGCTCGCCGCCGGCACGGCGATCGTGCTGGGCAGCGGCCTGGTCGCCGCGATGCCGCTGCTCACGCGCGGCATCCTGATCCCGGTGGCCGCCTTCGCCGGTGGCCTGGTCGCGACCTGGGCGGTCTACCGCATCGCCACGCGCGACGGGCGCACCGAGGTGGCCACGCTGCTGCTCGCGGGTGTCGCGATCAACGCCATCGCCGGTGCCGGCATCGGCCTGCTCGTGTTCGTCAGCGACGACCAGGCCCTGCGCGATCTCAACTTCTGGATGCTGGGCAGCCTGGGCGGGGCCACCTGGGACCGGATGCTGCCGGCGCTGCCGCTGATCGTGGGCCCGGCGCTGGCCCTGCCGCTGTTCGCCCGGCGCCTGGACGCGCTGCTGCTGGGCGAGACCGAGGCGCTGCATCTGGGCTTCGCGGTCGAGCGCTGCAAGCGCGCGATCGTCGCGCTGGCCGCGCTCGCGGTGGGCGGCGCGGTCGCGCTGACCGGGGTGATCGGCTTCGTCGGCCTGGTCGTGCCGCACCTGGTTCGCCTGATCGTCGGCGCCGGTCACGGACGGGTCATGCCGCTGTCGCTGGTGCTGGGCTCCGCCCTGCTGCTGATCGCCGATCTCGCGGCACGCACGCTGGCGCTGCCGGCCGAGCTGCCGATCGGCATCGTCACCAGCTGCATCGGCGGTCCGTTCTTCCTCTGGCTGCTGATGCGCCGGCGCGGCCTGGGGATGGGCTGATGCTCAGTGCCTGCGGCATCGACATCGTGCGCGACGGGACGACGCTGCTCGACGGTGCCGGCATCCGCGTCGAGCCGGGCGAGACCGTGGCCCTGATCGGGCCCAACGGTGCCGGCAAGTCGACCCTGCTGCACGTGGTCTCGGGTGGGCTCGCCGCCGATGCCGGCACGGTCCGCCTCGACCAGGCGGCGCTGTCCGCCTGGTCGCC
>CAZVFN010000117.1:0-9121 GCA_964626335.1 uncultured Ectothiorhodospiraceae bacterium | reverse complement strand
GGCGGCGCTGTCGGCGGGCGCCGCGCTCGCCGGGCCCCGGCGCCGGCTGGCCGAGGGGCTCGCCTCTGCGGCCGCCCTGATGCTCGGCACCGCGATCGTGCTGCGCCTGCTCGTCCCGCTGACCGGGCTCGGGGTCGGCGCCCTCGCCGAGCACGCCCTCGCCGAGCGTCAGCAGGCGGCGGCCACGACCTTCGAGGAGGCGGCCGGGCGTGTCGGCCTCGACGTCGATCTCGACCGCCGGCCAGCGCCGGAGCCAGCGGCGGGCCCGACGCTGGGCGAGCGCATGGGCACGCTCGAGGAACGCACCGACGCCCTCCGGAGCGTCGACCAGGGCTGGCTCGACCGCCTGTTCGACGCGCTGATCGACCTGGTCGCGGTGTTCGTGATCGAGACCCTGATCGCCCCGCTGGTCGTGCTGCTGCTGCTCTGGCGGCTGTGGCTGCGCCTTGCCCACGCGGCGCGCGCGCCCCCGCGACGCGTGGACGGCTGACGGCGGGCCGCGACGCGGCGGCCGCGGGCAGTTTCAACAGGGCCTGGCGTCACGCCGGGCGCGCAGATCCGGCGCGGACTCGAGTACCCCGGCGGCCACGACGAGCACCGCACCCACCGCGATCAGCGGGCCGAACGGCTCGTCGGCGAGCAGCGCGGCGGACAGCGCGCCGACGACCACCTCGCCCATCAGCAGGATACCCACCCGCGGCGGCTCCAGGCGCTGGTTCGCCGCGACGAACGCCGTCAGCGAGGCGGCCCACCAGCCCCCACCCAGCAGCAGCAGCCAGCCCAGCACCGGGAGGATCGCATCGCCGGCCACGGCCGGCGGCCGGCCCGCGAGCAGCGGCAGCATGGCGAGCGCGGCGACCAGCGCGCCGAGGCAGAAGACGAAGTTGGTCTCGGCCGGTCGCGTGCGTACATGGCCGTGGATGCCGGTCGCGGCGATGGCCCACAGCAGGCCCGAGGCGAGGCCCAGCCAGTCGCCGGTCGCGTGCGGTACGGGCAGGCCGCCGTGGGCGCCGCGCAGCACGCTCGCGATGCCGACCAGCCCGCACAGCAGCGCGGCGTAGCGCCAGGCCGCGACCGGGCGGTGCAGCAGCCAGCGCGCGATCAGCGTGCTCCAGACCGGGGTGAGGTAGAACAGCAGGATGACCACGGCGACCTGGCCGTAGAGCAGGGCGTTGGCGTAGAGCGCGAACGCGGCGCCGCCGGCGAGCAGGCTCAGGTGGGCCCGGGCGCTGGCGGCCCGCAGTTGGGCACGCCCGAGCCAGCCGGCGGGGGCCAGGCAGGCGAGTGCGATCGCGAGCGTGGCGAGCGTTGCCCATGCGCCCATCCCGGTGAGCGCCTCGAGGCGGCGCAGCGGCCACCAGTACAGGCCCCAGAGGGCGCCGGCGACAACAACGGTCAGGCTGGGATAGCGGACGAACGGCATTGGCCTCCCGGCGCATCGGCTGCGGGGCGGCCGCGCGGCGACCGGTCGGCGCGGGAGGGATGGTGCCGGCGAGAGGATTCGAACCTCCGACCTATCGATTACGAATCGATTGCTCTACCGACTGAGCTACACCGGCACGGTTCCACCCGGGGGAGGCGAAGGATAGCCGGCCAGTGCCGCGCTGTACAGGGGCCGCTCCCCCGGTCATGGTGCTGCCCCGGCGGCCGCGGGCCACCCGTACGCCGCGGGGTCGAGCGGCGGGCGTGCGCCGGCCACGAGGCTCGCCGCCAGCTCGGCGGACGCCGGCGCGGTCACGATGCCGTTGCGGAAATGGCCCGCGTTGAGCCACAGGCCCGCGACCACCGGGTGGGGCGCGATCGTCGGCAACCCGTCGTCGGAGCCGGGTCGCAGCCCCGCCCAGTGCGCCGCCACCGGGCAGTCGGCCAGCGCCGGCAGCAGGCCGGTCGCCGCGGCGTGCAACTCGGCCCGGGCGGCCGCGGTCGTCGCGGCATCGAAGCCGGCCTCCTCGACCGTGCTGCCCGCCAGGATCGTACCGTCGTGGCGCGGGATCAGGTAGTGAGCGTGGGTGAGCACGACCGGTTCCAGCAGCCCGGGCTCGGCGGCGTAGGCGAGCATCTGGCCGCGCACCGGGCGGATGCCGGGCGGCTCGGCGCCGAGCCCCGCGAGCAGGCCGGCGCTCCAGGCCCCGGCGCAGACGACCACGGCGTCCGCGGCGATGCGGCCCTCGGCGGTATCGACCCCGACGGCGCGGCCGCCGGCCTCGGCGATGGCCTCGACCGCCACGCGTTCGCGCACCGCGACGCCCTCGCCGACGGCCAGGCCGCGCAGGCCGCGCAGCAGGCGTGGATTGCGGATGCTGGCCACGCCGGGCAGCAGGCGCGCATGCCCGGGTGGCGGACGCAGGCCGGGTACCCGCTCGGCGAGCTGCGCGCGCTCGAGCGGGATCACCGTCACGCCGTGGCGCCGGGCCCAGCCAGCCACCTCGCCGGGGTCGTCCGGATCCACGACGAGCATGCCGCCGCTGCGGTATTGCGGGTCGATGCCGGTACGCTCGCGCAGCGTGGCCGCCAGCCCGGGCCACGCCGCCTGCGAGTGCAGCGCGAGGCGCGTCACGGCATCGCCGAAGCGCCAGGGGTGGAGCGGCGACAGGATGCCGCCGCCGGCCCAGGACGCCCCGGCGCCGCAGGCGCCGCGCTCGACGACGGTGACATCGAACGCGCGTGCGCGGAGCGCGCGCGCGGTGAGCAGGCCGATCAGCCCGCCGCCGACGATCAGGGCATGCGCCATCGGAGTCGCTTGTCGCAGGGCAAGTGCGAGACTGGAGCGGCCGACCGGAATCGAACCGGCATCACAACCTTGGGAGGGTTGGGTTCTACCGTTGAACTACGGCCGCGCCGAAATCACATAGTAGACACGGGCGTGGCGGCGCGCAACACGGCGGCCGCGCCACGCGCGCTCCGATGTAGAATGGGGCGCCGCCACGGAATACGGAGGATCGCGGCATGCGAGTCACGGTCAACGGCGAGGCATCGGAGCTGCCCGAGGGGCTGACCATCGCCGAGCTGCTCGAGCGCACGGGCCTCGCCGAGCAGCGCATCGCGCTCGAGCGCAACCGCGAGATCGTGCCGCGCAGCGAATTCGCCACCACCCGGCTGGCCGAGGGCGACCGCGTCGAGATCGTGCGCGCGATCGGCGGCGGCTGAATCCCGGCCGCGCGGGCCGACACCTGCGACAAGGGCGCCGGCGGGCGCCGCGGAGATCCCCATGAGCGCAACCGCGCAGAACGCGCACAGCGACACGGACCGACTCGTGGTCGGCGGGCGCAGCCTCGGCTCGCGCCTGCTCGTCGGCACGGGCAAGTACCCCGATTTCGCGAGCGCGCGCGCCGCCATCGATGCCAGCGGCGCCGAGCTGGTGACGCTGGCCGTGCGACGCTCGAACCTCGGGCAGGACCCGGAGGCGCCGAACCTGCTCGACCACCTGCCCCCGGACCGTTTCACGCTGTTGCCGAACACGGCCGGCTGCTACAGCGTTGCCGACGCGGTGCGCACCTGCCGCCTCGCGCGCGAGCTGCTCGACGGCCACAACCTGGTGAAGCTCGAGGTGCTGGGCGACGAGCGCACGCTCCATCCCGACGTGCCGGCGACGCTCGAGGCGCTCGAGCAGCTCGTCGGCGAGGGCTTCGAGGTGATGGTGTATACCAGCGACGACCCCGTGATGGCACGGCGCATGGAGGCGGCCGGCGCGGTCGCGGTCATGCCCCTGGCCGCGCCCATCGGCTCCGGGCTGGGCATCCAGAACCGCTACAACCTGCTCGAGATCATCGAGCACGCACACGTGCCGGTGCTGGTCGACGCCGGTGTCGGCACGGCGAGCGACGTCACCATCGCCATGGAGCTCGGCTGCGACGGCGTGCTGCTCAACACGGCCATCGCCAAGGCCGGCGACCCGGTGCGCATGGCCGAGGCGATGCGCCTCGGCGTCGAGGCCGGCCGAGCGGCCTACCAGGCCGGCCGCATGCCCCGCCGGCGCTACGCCTCGGCCTCCTCGCCCGAGGCGGGCACTTTCTTCTAGATCCGCCTCGAACCACAGATGAACACAGTGGTTCGGACCGCTGGGCGCGCTGAGGGAACTCTGCTGAGACCACGGGGCAGTGGCATCCGGTCGGAACCACCAATGAACACGAATGCTGGCGCAGGGCGTGGACACCCCGCGGGTCGGTGCTCAACGTCACGGCCTCCGAAGCGCCGTCGGCGGCTGATCGACACCACTCACCGATCGACCGCCCTCATCCAACATCCGTGTTGATTCGTGTGCATTCGCGTTGCTCATCAGGGTCTCGGCCTCGTGGCGCCTTCAGCAGCGCTGCCTCGAGGTTTGCCGACCCGCCGGAACACTCTGTATTCATCTGTGTTGGTCTCTCGCGACCGGGCCCGAGGTAGCTGGTGACGGATACCACTGACACACCGCCCGAGCGGATGCGCCCGATCCGCAGTTTCGTGCTGCGCGAGGGGCGGCTGACCGAGGGGCAGCGGCGCGCGCTCGACGCGCTGTGGCCGCGCTATGGGCTTGATCCCGACAGCCGCATCGACGGCGCGGCGTTGTTCGGGCGCGAGGCCCCGCTGTGGCTCGAGATCGGCTTCGGCAACGGCGAGGCCCTACACCACATGGCCGCGCTGCACCCGGAGGTCGATTTCCTCGGCATCGAGGTGCATCGCCCGGGTATCGGTCACCTGCTCAGGTCGCTCGACGAGGACGGGATCGACAATGTCCGGGTGATGCGCGCCGACGCCGCCGAGGTCGTGCGCGAGCGCATGCCGACCGGCAGCCTCGAGCGCGTGCTCGTCTTCTTCCCCGACCCTTGGCCGAAGAAGCGCCATCACAAGCGCCGGCTGATCCAGCCGGCCTTCGCCGACGCCCTCGCCCGTGTGCTGCGCCCGGGCGGCCATCTGCACCTGGCGACGGACTGGGCCGACTACGCCGAGCACATGCGCGCCGTGCTCGACCCCCATCCCGGCTTCGTCGACACGGTCGGCGGCCGTGCCGGGCGCCCGGTCTATCGCCCGCCGACGCGATTCGAGGCGCGCGGCGCGCGCAAGGGGCATGCGGTCCATGACCTGATCTACCGGCGTGCCCGGTCGGGGGCCTTCCCCCGCGCCTGACGAGCGGGCAGCGTGCTGGCCGCGCGACGCGGTATCATGCGCGCCTCGATCGCGGGCGCCGACCCGGCGCGGCCGCAGGAGGATCCGATGTCGCTCGAACACCCGATCGTGGCCGTGACGGGGTCGTCGGGCGCCGGCACCTCGACGGTGCGCAACGCCTTCGAGGCGATCTTCCGGCGCCAGGAGATCACGCCGGTATACGTCCAGGGGGACAGCTTCCACCGCTATTCGCGCTCCGAAATGGTCGAGGCGATCCGCTCCGCCCATGAAGATCATCGAACCATCAGCCACTTCGGCCCCGACGGCAACCTGTTCGATCGCCTCGAGCAGCTGTTCCGGGCGTACGCCGACTCCGGCACCGGCTGGCGGCGCCTGTATCTGCACAACGCCGAGGAGGTCGCCGAGTACGGCGGCAACGTCGGCGAGGGCGAGTTCACCCCCTGGGAGGCGATCCCGGACGGCACCGATGTGCTGTTCTACGAGGGCCTGCACGGTGGTGTCGTCACCGACGCGATCGATGTGGCACAGCACGTCGATTTCCTCGTCGGCGTCACACCGATCGTCAACCTGGAATGGATCCAGAAGATCCACCGGGACGCGCGCGCACGCGGCTACACACCGGAGGACACGGTGGAGACGATCAAGCGACGCATGGACGACTACGTCGAGTACATCACGCCACAGTTCTCGCGCACCGACATCAACTTCCAGCGCGTGCCGCTGGTCGATACATCGAACCCGTTCGTGGCGCGCGAGGTTCCATCCGCCGACGAAAGCCTGGTGGTGATCCGCTTCGGCGACGCCACGGGCCGACACATGGATTTCCCCTATCTGCTGTCGATGATCGCCGGGGCCTTCATGTCGCGGCCGAACACCCTGGTCATACCGGGCGGCAAACTCGGCTTCGCCATGGAGCTGATCCTGACCCCGTTCATCGAGCGCCTGATCCGCGGCGGGCGGATCCGCGACTGACGTCAACCCCGGCGGGCGCAGGCGCGCCCGCGGCGGAGAAGGAGCGAGCAATGGACTACCGGCCACTGGGCACGACCGATACCCGCGTCAGCGAGATCTGCCTCGGCACGATGACCTGGGGCGAGCAGAATTCCGAGGCGGACGCCCACGCCCAGCTCGATCTCGCGGTCGAGCGGGGCGTCAACTTCATCGATGCGGCCGAGATGTATCCCGTACCGCCGCGCGCCGAGACGCAGGGCCTGACCGAGCAGTACCTCGGCTCCTGGCTGGCGCAGCGCAGCGACCGCGAGCGGCTCGTGATCGCGACCAAGGTCGCAGGGCCGTCCGCCAGCATGGACTGGGTGCGCGGCGGCCCGCAGCTGACGGCGCGCCACATCCGCCAGGCGGTCGACGACAGCCTGCGCCGGTTGCAGACGGACTACATCGATCTCTACCAGGTGCACTGGCCGTCGCGCCCGGCCAACTACTTCGGCCAGCTCGGCTACACGCCCGACGGCGATACCACCCGCGCGGTCGACACGATCGAGGAGACCCTGAGCACACTGGCCCGGCTGGTCGAGGCCGGCCGCATCCGCCACGTCGGCATCTCCAACGAGACGCCGTGGGGAACGATGCAATACCTGCGCCTGGCCGAGCGCCAGGGGCTGCCCCGGATCGTGTCGATCCAGAACCCGTACAATCTGCTCAACCGGACGTTCGAGGTCGGCCTGGCCGAGTTCGCCCACCGCGAGCACACGGGCCTGCTGGCCTATTCGCCGCTCGGCTTCGGGGTGCTCAGCGGCAAGTACCTGCAGGGCGCACAGCCGGACGGGGCCCGCCTGACGCGCTTCCCCCGCTTCGGGCGCTACCTCGGCGAGCAGGCGGCCCAGGCGACCGAGGCGTACGTCGAGCTGGCGCGTCGCCACGCGCTGTCGCCCGCGCAGCTCGCGCTCGCGTTCGTCAACGAGCGCCCATTCGTCAGCGCCAACATCATCGGCGCCACCTCGCGCGAGCAACTCGAGGAGAACATCGCCAGCGTCGCCACCCCGCTGTCGGACGAGGTGCGCGAGGCGATCGAGTCGATCCACCGGCGCTGCCCCAACCCGGCCCCGTGAGCGCGGGGCGGGGCCGCCGCCCGCTCAGTCGCCCGCGGGCGCTGCCCGCGACGGACCATCGGCGCCCCGCTGCAGTCCCGCCGAGTCGGCGCTGCAGTTGCGCCCCGCGGCCTTGGCCGCATACAGCGCGGCATCCGCCCGGGCCACGGCCGCACCGCGCCCGGCCGCATCGCCGCGCGGCATGAATACGTGGTAGCCGATGCTGACCGTCACCGACTCGCGGACGTCGCCGCAATCGACAATGCTGGCCGCGACGGCCGCGCGCATGCGCTCCGCCACCCGCGCCGCCCCGGCGCGGTCGGTTCCCACGAGCAGTGCCACGAACTCCTCGCCGCCGTAGCGCGCCAGCAGGTCGTCGGGGCGGGCCAGCTGATTCTGCAGCGTGGTGGCGATCGCGGGCAGCACGGCATCGCCGACCGGGTGTCCGCGCTCGTCGTTGATCCGCTTGAAATGATCGATGTCGATCATCATCACGCCCAACGCCGTGTGGTCGCGCCTTGCGCGGCGCCATTGCGCCTCGAAGCGCTCGTCGAAGTACTGGCGGTTGTGGACGCCCGTGAGGTCGTCGATCTGCGCGTTCTCCTGCAGCAGCCGGTTGGCATCGAGCAACTGCTCCAGCGCCGCATTGAGTTCGCGCGTGCGCTCGTCGACCCGTCGCTCGAGCCACTCGTTCGCCTCGCGCTCCACGCGCGCGCTTTCCTCCTTGAGCGTGCGCAGGCGGTCGGCAAGGGCGAAGGCGAGCAGGACGAACTCGAGCGCCGAGCCCACCTGCAGGCTGTAGTGGGCCGCCCCGGCAGCCGGAATCAAGCCGAAGGCGTTGAGCGCGTACGTGACCGCCCCGGCCAGGAAGGCGAACCAGGCGAGGACAAAGTAGCCCGCCTGGCCCACGCGGCGGCGCCAGCAGATGGCGCCGGCGACGAGCACCAGCGGTGTCGTGACGATGACGAGCCCCGCGCCCAGGCGCGCCCCGACGCCGTAGGGGGCGAGCGCGGCGACCGCGGCACAGGCGAGCATGGCCCCGATGGCCCAGCGCAGCAAGCGGTCGATGCGGGGCAGGTGGCGCCGGATGTGCAGGAACGCGCGCGAGAAATGCGTGGCGATGAGCACCCCGAGGGCCAGCGTGGTGGTGAGCACCCGATCGCTCCACTCGGGGGCGTCGCTCCAGGCGTACAGCGAGGTGTAGCCGTTGAGGCAGAGCATGCAGACGACGGTGCTGGCGGCGGCGGCGACGTAGTACAGGTAGAGCCGGTCGCGGATCGACAGGAACACCAGCAGGTTGTAGAGCATCATGGCCAGCATGACGCCGTAGTAGAGGCCGAATGCCAGGCCGCCCCGCGCCGCGGCCACCGCGTAGGCCGGCTCGCGCCAGAGGCGGACGGGGAATTGCGCCGAGCTGCTCGTGCGCACGCGCAGGAAGAGCTCGTGGCGGCCGGGCGCCTCGAGATCGAGCGGGAACGCGGGGTAGCGTGTCGCCATGGGCCGCTCGGACAACGGCACCCGGTCGCCGGCCCGCTGACGCACGGTCTCGCCCGCCGGGCCGGTGGCGTACAGCGTGACCTCGTCCAGCGGGGGGTACGGCAGCGTGAGCATGAAACGCGTGCTGCCCTGGCCGCGGGCGAAATGCAGATCCAGGTGGAGCCAGTAGGTCGCGCCCCGGCTGAAACCGAAGCCGGGGGCCGCGCGGCCCGCGTCGCCTTCGAAGCCGCCGCGCCGCGCCGTCGCCCGCGCGGCAGCCAGGTCCATGCCGCCGTCGGCGTCGACGAGCCAGGTGACCTCGCGCGTGAGATCGCGGTAATCGCTGCCGGTGTCGATTGCGACGGCGTCGGCGGCGGCCGACGGCGTGACGAGCAGCGCCAGGGTCAGCAGGGCCGCCGCGGGCAGGAGCCGGCGCGGTAGGCACCGGATGGCCGGCAAGCGGTCCGGGCGCGGCACGCACGCGCGGAGCCGGC
>CAZVFN010000116.1:0-9154 GCA_964626335.1 uncultured Ectothiorhodospiraceae bacterium | reverse complement strand
GCCTGATGCGGCCGGCGCGCGCGCCGCCGGTCGCGGCCGGCGCCGACGCCGGCCGCAACGGAACGGAGTCCCGCGCCCATGCTGCTCATTCCCTTCGACCGGCCGATCGACTGGCGTCGGCCGCCGCTGGTCACGTTCACGCTCGTCGTCGTCAACGTGCTGGTCTTTCTGCTGTTCCAGCTCGACGACGGCCAGGAGATGCGCGCGGCCAAGTCGTACTACTACGACTCCGGCCTCGCCGCGATCGAACTGCCGCGCTACCGCGACTACCTGGAGCGCGAGGACGCGGCTCGCTTCCTGGAGCAGTACGGGGACCGGATCGGGGATCGCGGCGCCCCCTGGTTCGCGCGGCTGCTCGGCGACGCGGAGTTCCAGCGCCGGCTCGACAGCGGCCGGGTCGTCCGCCCGGACGAGGCCGTCCACGCGCGCTGGCAGCAGTTGCACGGCGAGTTCGAGCGGCGCCTCGACCGGGCCACCGTGTGGGGCCATGGCCTGATCCCGGCACAGGCGCAACCCGCGACGTTCTTCAGCCACATGTTCCTGCACGGCGGGCTGTTCCACCTGGTCGGCAACATGATCTTCCTGGTGGCCGTCGGTCTGCTGGTCGAGGTCGGTCTCGGTGCGGTCACGCTGCTCGGCCTGTATCTGGTGGGAGGGCTGGGCTCGGCCGCGCTGTTCCTGGTGATGCAGCCGGACAGCATCACGCCGCTGGTCGGTGCCTCGGGTGCGATCTCGGGCCTGATGGGACTCTGCGGCGTGCTCTACGGCCTGCGCCGCGTGCGCTTCTTCTACTTCATCGGCGTCTACTTCGACTACGTCAAGGCGCCGGCGCTGGTGCTGCTGGGGCTCTGGCTGGGCAAAGAGGTCCTGCAGTACATCCGCTTCTCCGAGCTCAGCAACGTCGCCTATACCGCCCACATCGGCGGCATCCTCACCGGCGCGGTCGCCGGCGGGATGGTGCGCTTCGGTACCCGTGCCGTCGACGAGGAGGCGCTCGACGAGCGCGAGCGCAACGAGGAATACGAGCGTCGCCTGGGCGAGGCCATGGATCGCCTGAATGCCCTCGAGCCGGAGCGCGCGCGGCCTCTGTTCCAGCGCCTGCTGGACGACTACCCGGGTGACCTGGCCGTGCTCGACGGGCTGTTCCGGGCATCCCGGTACGGACCCGCGAGCGAGGCCTACCACGACGTCGTCGAGCGCATCATGGCGCTCGAGGGCGACGACACGGCCACCGTGGAACTCGCGCTGCGCGCCTTCCGCGACTATCGCCGCCGCGCGAAGCCGAAGGCGCGGATCGGGCGGGCGGCGATGCAGCGCATGATCGATCTGCTGCTGCGCGAGGGCACGGCGGAAGAAGCGGCGCCGCTGGTCCAGGCGGCCCTCCAGCACGCGGACCGGTTCCCGGGGATCGAGGACGCCGCGCTGCGCCTGGCGCGCAGGTACCAGCGCGAGGGCGACGCCGAACGGGCGCGCGCCCTCTACCATCATCTGCATCGGCACTTTCCCGCCACGGGGGCCGGGCGCCAGGCCGAGCGCGCGCTCAGCACGCTCGGTTAGACGGGCTCGGGTGACGCCGCCGCGGTGGGCAGCGTTAGCTGGCGAGCGCGTCGCGCAGGGCCTTCGCGCGCGCGGCTGCCGGGTGGTCGGGGAAACGCTTGATCAGGAAGTCCGCGACCTGTCGCGCCTTGTCCGGCTGCTGGAGGTAGTCGGAGAACACGCGGGCGACCTCGAGGTAGAGGGGCGGGATCGATGCGCTGCGCGGAAAATCCTTGTGGAAACCGTTCGCCATGCGCACCGCCCGCCGGTATTCGCCGCGCTGCACGAGCATGTTCATCAGGGCCTCGTAATCGCCCTCGCGCGAGGGGCGCAACGCCGGATCCACGTCGGTGATGTCGATGTAGACCTCGGTGGCCTCGCGCATGCGGCTGGCGTCGATCAGATCGGCCAACAGCTTGCCGGCGTTGTCGATGAGGGTGTCCTCGTCCTCGCCCAGCTTGAGCACCTGGTGGCGCTTCTGCCGCAGCCTGATCGCGTGCTCCGGGTGCGCATGGACGAAGTTGCGCAGGCGCTCCGCGGCCGCCGCCACGTTGCCGGCTTCCACGTCCTCGTCCACGGGATCGAGCAGATCGCCCCAGCCGTCGTCGCGCGCGACCAGCGCCTCGGGCTGGAAACCGACCCGGTCGTGATACTGGAAGATCAGGTAGCCGGTCAGGTTCATCATCACGAAGAAGAAGAAGTTCTGCGCGAGCGCACCGACGAAGGCGCGCGCCGCCAGCGGCACGCCCTGGCCGAAGAAGGTCATGAGCGTGCCGCTGCCGCCATTGAGCAGCAGCAGCAGCCCGAGCACGGCGAAGTACGGCCAGCCGATGCGGAACGCGATGCCGAACAGCGTGACCGGGTTCAGGGCCGCGGTGATCGAGCGTTCCAGCGCCAGGGTGAGGATCATCGCCGGAAACAGGGCGATCACGACGACCAGGTAGACGAAGATCGCCGGGGCGAACACCAGCATGATCCCCACCCCGAGCACCACGAGCAGGATCATGACCCCGATCTGCTTGATCGGCAGCTCGTAGTTGTCGAACAGCGTCTGGCCGTTCAGGCGAGGGGGGGCAAGGCGCCCGTGGGCCGTGCGCTCGAGGATGTCGTAGCCATACTTCACGGCGAAGAACGTCGCCGCGAGGCTGATCGCCCCGGCGAACAGCACGCTGCCGCCGCGGGCGAGATCCACGGTCAGCGTGTTCACGATCGCGAGCAGGAACAGGATGTAGAGCGCGGGCGGCGTCAGCGCGTAGAGGAAGAACCGGGGCATCCGGTTCCAGAACGGGGTGATCACGGTCTGTCGGCCGCCGTTCCGTGCCGGCATGGGGGGCTCCTTGCGGGGTTCGTCAACGGAGTATGCCGAGGCGGCGCCCTCGTGTCAGGGGCGGCCATTCGCGCGCGGGCGGGGGCCGGCCCGCAATGCTTCGGGCCCGGCCCTCCCGGGCGGTGCTGTTGCCGGCCGTCGGCGGCCCCGCCCGTGGCGTTGCCAGGTGCGCGATGGCGTGTCGGTGCCTGCGGACGCCGCCGCTTTGCCGGGCTTGCGGGCCTCGGTGGCATGGCGCGCCCCCGTGCAGGTACGCTTGGTCAGTGGGTGCGCAGGATGCCCGGAGACGACCCAGGGGGACGTTCGCATTGTCTGCAGATCGGCGCGCCGAATCCCCGATCCTCGCCGTTCGCGACCTGCTGTGCGACTTCGGCGGGCTGCGCGCGGTCGACGGCTGCACGCTCGGCGTGCAGCCGGGCACCATCACCGGGCTGATCGGGCCCAACGGCGCCGGCAAGTCCACCCTGTTCGACATCATCACCGGCTTCATCCGCCCGAACTCCGGGCGGGTCTACTTCCGGGGCCGCGACATCACCAACCTGCCCGCGTATCGGATCTTCGAGCGCGGCCTCGCGCGCACCTTCCAGACCCCGCGCGAGCACCACAGCATGACCGTGCTCGAGAACCTGATGCTGGTGCCTGCCGGCCAGGCCGGCGAGCACATCTGGAACGCCTGGCTGCGGCCCGGCCTCCTGCGCGTGCAGGAGGCACGCCAGCGCGACAAGGCGCTCGAGGTGCTCGAGTTCTGCGAGCTCGCGCGCATGGCCCACGAGCCGGCAGGCCTGCTTTCGGGCGGCCAGAAGAAGCTGCTGGAGCTCGCGCGCACGCTGATGGCCGACCCGACACTCGTGCTGCTCGACGAGCCCGGCGCCGGGATCAACCGCACATTGATGCACCGGCTGACCGACAACATCGAGCACCTGCGCCGCGAGCGCGGGATCACCTTCCTGCTCATCGAGCACGACATGAACCTCGTCATGAACCTGTGCGATCCCGTGATCGTGATGAGCGAGGGCCGCTACCTCATGGAGGGCAAGCCGCACGCCGTGCAGAACGATCCGCGCGTCCTCGAGGCCTATCTGGGTGGACAGTATGCCGCTGCTGAAGGTTGACGACGTCACCTGTGGCTACGGGGACGTCCAGGTCCTCAGCCAGGTCACGGCCCGCATCGAGGCAAGCGAGGTCGTGTCCGTGATCGGGCCCAACGGCGCCGGCAAATCGACGCTGATGAAGGCGGTCGTCGGCCAGCTCCACCCCTGGTCGGGCTCGATCGACTTCGGCGGCACCGAGATCAGCGCCATGGCGCCCTACGACATCGTCAAGCTGCGCATGTGCTACGTGCCACAGGTCGCCAACGTCTTCACCGAGCTCAGCGTCGAGGACAACCTCGAGATGGGCGCCTATGTCCTCGAGGACGCCAGCCTCGCCGCGCGCAAGCAGCGGGTCTTCGAGCTCTTCCCGCGCCTCGCCGAGCGCCGGCGCCAGCCGGCCGGCAAGATGTCGGGCGGCGAGCGCCAGATGGTGGCGATGGGCAGTGCCTTGATGCTCGATCCCAGGCTGCTGCTGCTCGACGAGCCCTCGGCGGGGTTGTCGCCCCGCATGGTCGACGTGATCTTCGACCGCATCGTGCGGATCAACCAGGAGGGGATCGCCATCCTCATGGTCGAGCAGAACGCCAAGGCCTCGCTGCAGATGGCGCACCGGGGCTACGTGCTGGCGAACGGCGAGAACCGCTTCGAGGGAACGGGCGAGTCGCTGCTGAACGATCCGGACGTCGGCCGGCTCTACCTGGGAGGCTGAGACCCATGTCGCGGACCGAGCGGGACACCGAGGCGGCACTCGCCGACGAGAGCGAGCGCGAGGCGCCGCGCACGCGCTGGGGCGAACTGCGCTTCGGCGAGCAGGTCGCGGCGGCCCTGCGCACACGCACGGCCATGGTCGTCGCCGTTGTCATGGTCCTGCTACTGATCTGGCTCACGGCCGCGCTCCAGGGCGTGACCTACGAGCGCCTGCTGTCGCTGACGATCTGGGGGATCATGCTCGGCGGCGTGATCGCCCTCGGTGGCATCGGCCTCACGCTGATCTACGGCGTGCTGCGCTTCCCCAACTTCTCGCACGGGGCACTGGTGACCCTGGGCGCCTACATCGCGCTGACGGTGGTGTGGATGTGGCCGGGGCAGTCGCCGGCGCTCGGGCCGTTCTCGTTCGGCTGGGACCTGATCGTCGGCATGATCATCGCCATGCCCCTGGTCGGCCTCGTCGCCCTCGGGCTCGACCGCGTGGTCTACCGGCGGCTGCGCTTCAAGAAGTCGTCGCTGGTGCTCTTCGCCATGGCCTCGCTCGCCATGGCGTTCCTGCTGCGCAGCCTGATCTACCTGGTCTGGGGTTCCGACTTCCACTTCTACTACCAGGGGCGCTCGCACCCGGCACTCGAGCTGCCCCTGGGTATCCGGGTGCAGCCGGACCAGCTGTTCATCCTCGTCTTCGCCCTGGTCCTCGTGGGACTGATCTACCTGCTGCTCGCGCGCACCCGGCTGGGCAAGGCCATGCGCGCGACCGCGAACAACCCCGAGCTCGCGCAGGTGCGCGGGATCAACACCGAGCGCGTGATCGCCTGGAGCTGGCTCATGAGCGGGGCCCTGGCGGCCGCGGGCGGAGTGATGTACGGCCTGGCCTCGCAGCTTCGGCCCGAGATGGGTTTCTGGCTGCTGCTGCCCATGTTCGCGGCCGTGATCATGGGCACGATCGGCAATCCGCGGGGGGCCCTGGTGGGGGCGCTCATCATCGGCATCACCATGCAGGTCTCGACGGCGTTCATGAATCCCGCGTACGGGCCGGCCATCGCGTTCGTGCTGATGATCCTGACGCTGCTGCTGCGCCCGCAGGGCCTGTTCGGCGGGGGGAACTGAAGCCATGGGCCACGTCGCGCTGGTCAAGGCGGGATTCGTCGCGGTGCCGCTGCTCGTCGTCGCGCTGTGGCTGCTGCCGCTGCGCGCCGCTCTGCGCGTACCCACGGCCGTGGTCCTCGCGATCGCCGTCGCGCTGGTGGTCTCGGCCGGGCTCAGCCCGGGGAACCTGACATACCTGGTGTCGTTCGCGACGATGGCGGGCATCTACGCCATCCTGACCCTCGGGCTCAATGTCCAGTGGGGCTACACGGGCCACCTGAACTTCGGCATCGCGGGCTTCTTCGCGATCGGGGCGTTCACCACGGCGCTTTTCACCACGAGCGCGCCGACCGGGACGATGGCGCAGTACACCCAGCAGGCGTTCGGCCTGGAGATGCCGTTCCTCGTGGGCGTGGCCGCAGCGGCCGTGATCAGCGGCGTGGCCGCCCTGATCATCGCCGTGCCCGTGCTGCGGCTGCGCATGGACTTCCTCGCGATCGCGACCATCGGCATCGCCGAGATCATCCGCCGCATCTTCCAGAACGAGCGCTGGCTCGCCAACGGCCCGCAGCCGCTGCGGGGCATCCCGCAGCCGGGGCGCTGCCTGTTTGAGGACGGGTGCTGGTGGACGCCCGAGTGGCTGATGGCGGTGCTGGGCCCGCTCGAGCAGCGCGACTACAACTTCTTTTATCTCGTCGTCGTCACGCTGTTCGTCGCGGCGGCGTATTTCCTGGCCGAGCGAGCGGTGCGCTCGCCCTGGGGCCGGATGCTGCGCGCCTCGCGCGACGAGGAGGCCTCGACCGCGATGAGCGGCAAGAACGTGCCCTGGGTCCGGATCCAGTCGTTCGTGCTCGGCGCGATCATCATGGGCGTCGGTGGCGCCATCTACGCCCACTACGTCATCACCATCGACTACAGCCACTTCCGGCCGCTGTTCGCGACCTTCCTGGTCTGGGTGATGCTGATGCTCGGCGGCAGCGGCAACAACCGGGGCGCGCTGCTCGGGGCCTTCGTGGTCTGGGCCGTGTGGAGCGGCACCGCGTTCCTCGCTGCTGGGCTCGAGCCCGTGCTCGCGGCGATCCATTCGGACCTGCCCGAGCGCGCCAGCTACCTGCGCTGGCTGTTCGTGGCGCTGCTGCTCGCGGGGATCGTGCTGTTCCGGCCCCAGGGCATCCTGCCCGAGGAGACGACCGTCTCGCGCTACGTGCGCGCCCCGCGTGGGCGGCAGCGCGGCCACAGGCCATCGGATCAATCCGAGGATGCCCCCGATTCCCCCGACCGGACACCGGATCGCGATGGGGGCGAGCGTCGCTAGGCGCCTGTCCGAGGAATTGGCGCCGTAGCGAGCGCGTGGCAAAGCAGGCAGATTTTGGCGATTGTGAAACGATCATGGTGGTTGCCATGGGAGTTGAGCAATCGCCAAAAGATACCGCTGGGGAACGCGCGCAGTAGGCGACGAGTTTCTCGGACAGGCGCCTAGACCCGGTTTGCGTTCTTCCCGCGGACGGAGCCGGAGTCCGGGCCGATCAAGCCCCGTTGCGCGGATCACCTCGCGATCGGAGACAGAATGATCGGCAGTGGTTGTGCGCGCCGGCTCCGAAGGCGCGGAGGCGCGGGGATGCGCCGAGCGGCTCTGCTTGTTGTCCCCCGCGCTCGCGACGGCACCGACGGCTCGCACAGGCGCCTGTCGTCCCTTCACCGGGGCATGCCGGCGAGCTCGGCGGGCGCACCAAAAGAGCGGGGCCCGTTCGGGCCCCGCTCCGTATGCCGCGGCGCCGGCCGTCGCCGGGTCACTCGCCGGGGATCTGCCCGGGGCCGCGCATCTCCACCGTCCTGATCTCGCCGCCCGCGGTGAACTCCCAGACCTCGACCGGCGTCTTGACGTCGCCGGCGTCGTCGAAGTCGACCGCGCCGGCCGGGCCGGTGTAGTCGACGTCGCTGCCGTCCTTGATGTTCTGCATCGCCTTGACGAGCCCGTCGACGCTGCCGCCCGTGGCGGTGCCGCCCGGCGGATTGGCCACGGGCCGCAGGTGATCGCGCAACACCGGTCCGGTGAACTCGCCGGCCCCGTTGGCGACGGCCCGGGCCATGGCCAGGCCGATCGTCACCGCGGCGTCGTAGGCCGAGGTCGTGAAGGGCGGGATGCGGTCGCGGTCGTACTCGCTCTTGTAGGCCGACTTGAAGTCCTTGTAGGGCTTGCTGTCGGTGTCCGTGCCCGGGGCGGTACCGATACTGCCCGCGAGCGTGTCCGCACCCACCGACTCGATCACCTTGGTCGATTTGTTGCCGTCGACGAACAGCCAGTTCGTGAAGTCGAAGGTGTCGCGCGACTCCTTGAGGAAGGTCGCGGTGTGGCCCGGATAGCTTGCGCAGAACAGCAGATCCGGGTCGTCCTTGAGCGCGGCGGCGAGTTGGGACTTGTACGTCGGCTGCACCTCTTCCGGGTGCGGGATCTGCGCGTGGACCGTGCCCCCGCGCAGCTGGAATGAGCGCGCGAACGCGTTCGACAGTCCCTGGCCGTAGGGGTTGTTGACGTAGATCGTCGACGCCGTCTTGAACCTGTAGCCGTCCATGATCTCGCCCGCGGCGAGCTGGGCGTCGACCACCCCCTGCAGGGTGTCGGGCGAGGTGGTCCGGAACAGCAGATCCTTCTTCTCGTCCTCGGGCAGGACCGAGATCAGCGGCGAGGTGGATCCGTTCGAGATCTGCAGGACGTTGTTCGGGATGGCCACCGACGTGGCCGTCGCCGTGGTCACGCCCGACGACCAGGCCCCGACATACGCCGGCACGCCATCCGACTCGACCAGCTTGCGCGCCGACTCGATCGCCGGCGTGGGCTGGGTGTTGGTGTCCTCGGTGATGATCCCCGAGATCAGCGGGCCGCCGAAGACCTTCTTGGCGGCCTCATTGACGTGCTTGACGCCGAGATGGGCCGCGTCCCGGTAGAACGGGCCGAACTCGGCGGCCGAGCCGGTCATCGGCGCAATCTGGCCGAGGGGGATCTGCGGCGGCGCTGCCAGTACCCGGAACGATGACAAACCGCCCACGGCGAGCGTCCCGCCGGCAATCGCCGTCGTCTGGAGGAACCGTCGCCGGCTCACCGATGTCGCTTGTCGTTCGGGGTTTTCGCTCTGGTTGCTCATGGCGTACATCCTCCCATCGTCGCGTTCTGCCGACGTCGGGCCGATCGGTCGGGCCGCGTCGGGCAGCGGACTCGAACCTTTCTAACAACCGTAGCAAAACGCACCCGGGCTGCAAGTGCGGGCCCGGGCGGGCGATGCCGGCGGGAGCCGACGGCCCCGTCGGGGCCGGGGTGCCGCACGCACCATCCCCGGCCGGGTTGCGAGGGCCGTCCGGACCGCGCCGGCGGCGCCGTCAGGCGGTCGGTTCCGCGGCCGCCTCG
>CAZVFN010000115.1:0-9187 GCA_964626335.1 uncultured Ectothiorhodospiraceae bacterium | reverse complement strand
AGGAAGCGCGCGACCGGATTCTTCGGTGGCGCGTAGGTCGCGATGAACCGGATCTTGCGGCCGAGGATCTGCCCGGCGATGTCGGTCGTCAGGAAGTGGCCCTGCAGCAGGATCACACCCTTGCCCCGAGCGCGGGCGGCGTCGAGGTGTTCGCGGCCGACCACGGTGCCGAGCGCTTGCAGGCGATGCGCCGGGCCCCACCAGCCGTAGGCCATCTCGAAGAGGCTTTCGCCGAGCATGGCGAAGTGCCGCCGAACGAGCCGCTCGCGCGCGCGCCCATCGAGCTCGGGGAAGCACAGGCGGAAATTGATCCGGGTGATCCGGCGGCGCTCGCGCGAGGTGAGATACAGCGACAGGCCGAGGCCGCGCCCCAGTGCGCGCGACACCCGCAGCGGCAGTAACGCCGACAGGCGCAGGATGGCAACGCCGAGCCAGCTGGCCCACCACGAGGGCAGAGCCAGCTTCCAGGCCGGCATCGAGCGGAGCTTGCGTTCCCGCCTGCCCGTCACTGCAGTAGCGCGGCAACCGCCTTGAAGCGCTCGTGGCGGGCGTCCCGCAGCCACTCGAACAGGCAGGACTCGCAATTGGTGACCGCCACGCCGCCCGCGCGCAGCCGGTCGAGCGCGTTGTCGCGGTGGGTATCGGCGCGCGAGCAGACGGCGTCGGCGACCACGAACGGCTGGAACCCCTCGGCCGACAGGCCGGTGGCGGTCTGCAGCACGCAGACATGGGCCTCCATGCCGGCGATCACCACCTGTGAGCGACCCGTCATCGCCAGGGCCTCGCGCACGGGGTCGGCGCCGGCGGCGGAGAAGCAGGTCTTGTCCATGATCACGGCCTGCTCGGGCAGTGCGCCGGCGATGTCCGGGTCGAGGTCGCCCAGGCCCCTGGGGTACTGGCGGGTGGCGATCACGGGCAGGGCGAGCTCGCCGGCGGCGCGGGCGAGCAGGATCGCGCCATCGCGCGCGCCCGCCCAGGCCTCCGGCGGCATGGAGGCGGACAGCCGGGTCTGCATGTCCACCACCAGCAGTACCGCCGCGTCGCGGTCGAGCAGGATCGGCCCTTCCATCGCGTGCTGCCTCCGGTGTTCAGTCCGGTCCGCCGGCCTGCAGCCAGCCGTTGACCCGTCGCACGTCGTCGACCGTCAGGGTCCCGGCGGCCCGTTTCAGGCGCAGGCGGTTGACGATGTAATTGTAGCGGGCGTCGGCCAGGTCCCGCTCGGCGCGGTAGAGATCGCGCACGGCATTGAGCACGTCGACGGAGGTCCGGGTGCCCACCTCGAAGCCGCTGCGGGTGGCCTCGACGCGCGCCCGGTTGGACTCGACCGCCTGGCGCAGCGCCTCGACCTGGGCGATCGCCGTCTCGACCGCGCGGAAGGCGTCGCGCGTGCTCTGCTGGACGTCGCGGCGAGCCTGCGTCATCCCGGCCTGTGCGCTCTGGAACTCGGCGCGCGCCTGGTCGTCGCGCGATGCCGTGGCGCCGCCCGCGAACAGGTTCCAGGTCAGCTCGACGCCGATGGAGTCGTCGGTCTCCTCGAACGGCTGCGGGGTCCCCGCCTGGGTGAACGCGCTCTCGGTGTTCTGGCGTCGCACGAACAGGTTCACCTCGGGGAAGTAGCCGTCGCGCGCCTGGCGCAGGCCGTGGCGGGCCACCTCGGCCGCCTGGCGCGCGGCCAGGAAGTCCGGGTTCTGCTCGAGCGCGCGCTCGACCCACTGCTCGGTCCCGGCGGGCTCGGGCGAGGCCAGCGGCACGGACTCGCCGGTGCTGTCGAGCTCGTCGCTGGCCCGGCCCGTGACCTTGCGCAGCGCCTCGCGGGCGCGGTCGAGCTGGTTCTGGGCCTCGAGCTCGCGCGACACGGCCAGGTCGAAGCTCGCCTTCGCCTCCTTGACGTCGGTCACCGGGATCAGGCCGACCTCGAAGCGCTGGCGGGCCTGCTCGAGCTGGCGCTCGACTGCGCGCTTCTCGGCGCGCGCGAAGCGCAGCCCGTCGCGCGCGGTGAGCACGTCGAAGTAGGCCTCGGCGACGCGCACGATCAGGTCCTGCTTGGCCGAGGCGAAGCGCGCCTCGGCGCGGGCGACGGCGGCATCGGCGCGGTCGAGGCCGACGAAGGCCTCCCAGTTGAACAGCGGCTGCGTCAGCTGCAGTTGATACGTATCGCGGTCGAACTCCGAAGTGCCGCCCTGGATCTCGTCCGTGCTGTCGACCTCGGCGGTCGAGGCCGAGAAATCGACCTGCGGCAAGACCGCGGCGCGTGCCTGCGGCCACTGCTCCCGGGCCGCGCGGAAATCCGCGCGCGCCTGCGCGAACTGGGCATCCTCCGCGCGCGCGAGCTCATAGATCGACACCAGGTCGGCGGCCTGGGCCGTGCCGCCCAGCGCCAGGCTGAGGGCGGCGGTGGCGGCCGCCGGCAGGGATCGGGTCAGGGGCATCGGTGCGCATCTCCGTTGGTCGCGCGGGCCGCCGCCGCGGTTGGCCGGGTCCGGCGGACACGGTTGTTCGTGGGACTTCGCAGCGTGGCCGGGCAGGGAGCCGGCGTCGGCCAGCGTCGCTGCACCGCGGTCAGAACCGGAACCGCGGCGGCCGCCGGTTGTTCACCAGCGGCGTGATCCACGTATCGAACAGGCTCTCGACCGACCATTCGTCATCACCGACGCGCATGAGCTGCACGGCCTCCATCACGGGCTGGTCCACGTCGCCGACGATGGCGAACAGGCGGCCGCCGGGATTGAGGGCACGCTTGTAGGCCTCGGGGATCTCGTAGACGGCCGCGGTGAGGGCGATCGCGTCGTAGCGGCGCCCGCCGTCCCACCCGCCGGCCGCGTCCCCGATGTACAGCGTGGCGTTGTCCACGCCGAGTTGCCGCAACCGCTCGCCGGCGGCAGCGGAGAAGTCCGCGTACAGCTCCACGGAATCGACCGCGTGGCCGAGCCGGGCGAGGCAGGCGGTGAGGTAGCCGCTGCCCGTGCCGATCTCGAGGATCTGCTCCTCCCCGGCGAGCTCGAGGGCCTGCAACAGCCGCCCCTCCACCACGGGCGCCATCATGGTCTGGCCGTGGCCCAGCGGGATGCGGGTATCGGAGTAGGCGAGGCGACGGTAGGCCGACGGCACGAAGTGCTCGCGCGCGAGCGCGCCGAGGGTGTCGAGCACGTTCGGATCGAGTACCGACCAGGGTCGGACCTGCTGCTCGATCATGTTGTTCCGCGCCCGCTCGAAATTCATATCGTCCAGCGTCGATCCGGCCGCCACCGCCGCAGGCGAGGGTACGGTCTTTACCCGGGAGCGGCAACCGAGCCCCGTTCCCGTTTTGCGTCGTTCAGCGACACCGCGTAAACTTTTCGCGGCTGACCGATCGGTCGGTCAGGGGAGCATAGCCCTGTGTCAGATCCAGCGCAAAGCACCTCCGCCGGCAGGGACGACATCCTGCAGGCGGCGACCGACCTGTTCGGCGGGTCCGGTTTCGACGCCGTCTCCATCAACGCGATCGCCCGCCACGCCGGCACCAGCAAGGCGAACGTGTTCCACCATTTCGGCAGCAAGGAAGACCTCTACCTGGAGGTCATGCGCGCGGCCTGCGGCCAGTTCGCCGCCTGCGTCGACGCGCTCGGCGAGGGCGGGTCGGACTTCGCCGCCCGGATCGAGGCGTTCGTGCGCGAGGATCTGGGCACGATGCGGGCGCAGCCGGACCAGAGCCACCTGATCCTGCGCGAGATCCTGGAGAGCGGCCCGTGCCGGGGGCGCGCCCTGGCCAGCGAGGTCTTCGACGAGCAGTTCGCCCGGATCGTCGCGCTCTTCCGCGAGGGCCGGGACGCGGGCGAGCTCGCCGGGGACGTCCCGCCCGCCCTGGCCGCCTCGATCCTGATCGCCTGCAACGTGTTCCTGTTCCAGTCGCAGCATGTGCTGCGCCACCTGCCGGGTGTCGATTTCGTCGACGACCCGGATCGCTATGCGGCGCTGGTCAGCCGTGTGCTGATCGACGGCCTGCGTGGCCGCGACCGAGGCCGCGACAGCGGAGGCAACGACGCATGAAAAAGCGCATGTTCTTCACCCTGCTCGGGTGCGTGATCGTCTTCGGGGGCGTGTTCGGCTACAAGGCGTTCGTGGCGCGCATGACCGAGCAGGCCCTGTCCAACCGCCCGGCGCCGGTGCACACCGTCACGGCGACCGAGGCCGGCTCCGCGACCTGGCAGCCGCGGATCCGTGCGGTGGGGTCGCTCACCGCGGTGCGCGGCGTCGATATCGCCGCCGAGATCGACGGCCGGGTCACCGAGGTCGCGGTCGAGGACGGCGCCATGGTCGATCGGCGCGAGGTCCTGGTGCGCCTGGACGACGACGGCCTGCGCGCCGAGCTGCGCGGTGCCCGGGCCGAGGCCCGCCTCGCCCAGATCGAGCTCGAGCGCCAGCGCCGCCTGCGGCGGCAGAACGCCAACTCGGAAGCGGACGTCGATCGCGCGGAGAGCGAACTCGAACAGGCGCGCGCGCGAGTCGACAGCGTGCAGGCCGCGCTCGCGAAGAAAACGATCCGGGCCCCGTTCGCCGGTCGCGTCGGCATCGTGCAAGTGGACCTCGGCCAGTACGTCCAGATCGGCCGCGGTATCGTCACGCTGCAGACGCTGGATCCGATCCATGTCGATTTCACAGTGCCGCAACAGCAGCTGGCGCGCATCGGCACGGGCCAGCCCGTCGAGGTGCGGGCGGACGCGTACGCGGGGCGCCGCTTCGACGGCGAGGTCGTCGCGATCAGCCCGCAGGTCGACCAGTCGACGCGGAACGTCTCCGTGCGCGCGCGCCTGCCCAATCCCGATGGCGTGCTCCGCCCGGGCATGTTCGTGCACACCGCAGTGCGATTGCCCGAGCAGAACGAGGTCGTGACGCTGCCCCAGACCGCGATTGCCTACAATCCCTACGGCGACTCCGTGTTCCTCGTCAACGAGGAGCAGAGCGATGGCGGCGAGACCGTGTTGCGCGTGGAGCGCAAGTTCGTGCGCGCGGGCGAGACCCGCGGTGACCAGGTGCAGATCCTGGAGGGCGTCAAACCGGGGCGACGCGTCGTCACCAGCGGTCAGCTCAAGCTGCGCAACGGTTCGAAGGTCGACATCGACAATTCGGTCACGCCGGCCAACGACGCCGACCCGAAGGTCGGGAACCACTGATGTACTTCACCGATATCTTCATACGGCGCCCGGTCCTGGCGACGGTCGTCAGCCTGCTGATCGTGCTCGTCGGGGTCCGTTCCTTCATGGGCCTGACCGTACGCGAGTATCCCAAGGCCGAGAACGCCAAGATCACCATCCAGACCGTGTACACGGGCGCGAACGCGGATCTCGTCAAGGGTTTCATCACGACGCCGCTGGAGACGGAAATCGCCAGCGCCCAGGGCATCGACTACATCGAGTCGACCAGCGTGCAGGGCGTGTCGATCATCACGGCGCATCTCGAGCTCAACTACAATCCCTATGACGCGCTCACGCAGATTACGTCCAAGGTGAACAAGGTCCGCGGCGACCTGCCGCAGGAGGCCGAGGAGCCGACGCTCGACCTGCAGGTCGGCGAGTCGACGTCGCTGATGTATCTCAGTTTCTTCTCGGACGTGCTGAGGAACAACGAGATCACGGACTATCTCGTGCGTGTCGTGCAGCCGAAGCTGAATACCGTGCCGGGCGTGCAGAAGGCCCGGATCATCGGCGCGCGCACGTTCGCCATGCGCGTCTGGCTGAAGCCCGATCGGATGACGGCGCTGGGTGTCACCCCGACACAGGTGCGCCGGGTGCTGGAGGAGAACAACTTCCAGGCCGCAGTTGGCTCGACACGCGGCCAGATGATCACGCTCGACCTGACCGCGGCGACCGACATCGGTTCCGAGGAGGCCTTTCGGGATCTCGTCGTCAAGCGCACCGAAGGCGCGACCATCCGCATCGGTGACATTGCCGACGTCGAGCTCGGTGCCGAAAGCTACGACACGGCGGTCAACTTCAATGGCACGCCGTCGGTGTACATCGGTATCGACACGGCACCGGGGGCCAACGTGCTGGACGTGGCCGCCGGCGTGCGCACGGCCTTCGAGGAAATCCGCTCGCAGTTGCCGACCGGGCTCGAGGCCGCCATTCCGTATGACGCCTCGGACTACGTCGACGAGTCGATCAACGAGGTGGTGAAAACCCTCGTCGAGGCCGTGATCATCGTCATCGTGGTGATCTTCGCCTTCCTGGGGTCGCTGCGCACCGTGCTGATCCCGGTGATCGCGGTACCGCTCTCGATCGTCGGCGCTGCATTCATCATGCTGGTGCTCGGCTATTCGATCAATCTGCTGACGCTGCTGGCGATGGTGCTCGCCATCGGCCTGGTGGTGGATGATGCGATCATCGTCGTCGAGAACATCCATCGCCACGTCGAGGAGGGGCATCGGCCGTTCGATGCCGCGATCATGGGTGCACGCGAGCTCGGTGGTCCCATCATTGCGATGACCATTACGCTGCTGGCGGTGTTCGCCCCGATCGGGTTCGTCGGCGGCCTGACCGGAACACTGTTTTCCGAATTCGCGTTCTCGCTCGCCGGCGCGGTGATCATCTCCGGCATCGTGGCCCTGACGCTGTCGCCGATGCTGTGCGCGAAGGTGCTCAAGGGACATGGCCACGGCGAGCAACAGGGGCGGCTCGAGGCATTCCTCGACCGCGTTTTCGATCGCTTCCAGAAGTGGTACGAGGCCCGCCTGCACGGGGCGCTCAATACCCTGCCCGTGATCCTGGTATTCGGCGCCATCGTGCTGGTGAGCTGCGTCTTCCTCTACGGTACCTCCCAATCGAAGCTCGCGCCGAACGAGGACCAGGGCTTCGTCCTGGTCAAGGGCGATGCGGCACCGAGCGCTTCGCTCGACCAGACCCGCATGTGGACGGAGCAGATCACGCAGATGGGCAAGGAGCTCGACGCGGTCGCGCGCACGTTCCAGTTCAACGGAGTGACCTTCGGAGGGCCACCCAAGTCGAACACCTCGATCACGGGACTCGCGTTCGTTCCGTGGACCGAGCGCGAACGGACCTCGGGCGAGCTCAAGGACGTGATCAACAAGAAGGCGAAATCGATCGCCGGACTGGACACCGTGGCGTTCGAGCCGCCGGTGCTGCCGGGCTCCAGCGGCGGTCTGCCGGTGCAGTTCGTCGTCGGCACGACCCAGGAGCCGCGCCAGCTCTACGATGTCGCACGGGAACTGGCGCAGAAGGCACAGGAATCGGGCCTGTTCATCTTCGCCCGTTCGAACATGGACTTCGACAAGCCGCGCATCGACATCAGCATCGACCGCGACAAGGCCGCCGACCTGGGCATCACCATGGCCGAGATCGGCCGCGAGCTCGGCTCGATGATGAGCGGCGGCTTCGTCAACCGCTTCAGCGTCCAGGGGCGGAGCTACAAGGTGACGCCCCAGGTCACCCGCGCCGAGCGGATCAACGCGGACCAGTTGGCGGACTATCACGTGCGTGCCGACAACGGCGAGCTCGTGCCGCTGTCGACCCTGGTCTCGTTGCAGAAGACGGTCCAGCCGCAGGAACTGCGGCGCTTCCAGCAGCTGAACTCGGCGACCATCGAGGGCCTGCCCCGACCCGGTGTGCCGCTGGGCAAGGCCATCGCGTTCCTGCAGCAGGCCGCCGAGGAGACCCTGCCGCCGGGCTACAGCGTCGATTACGCCGGCCAGTCGCGGCAATATGTCCAGGAGGGCAGCGCCCTCGTCGTGACCTTCTTCATCGCGATCGCAGTGATCTTCCTCGTGCTCGCGGCGCAGTTCGAGAGCTTCCGCGACCCGCTGATCATGCTGGTCACGGTGCCGATGGCCATCGCCGGGGCCCTGATCTTCGTCACGCTGGGCGGCATGCCCGGCATCCCGTGGCAGTCGTCGATCAACATCTACACCCAGGTCGGGCTGGTTACGCTGATCGGCGTGATCTCGAAGCACGGCATTCTGATCGTGCAGTTCGCGAACGAGCTGCAGCGCCGCGGGTACGACAAGCGCACCGCGATCGAGCACGCCGCCGCGATCCGCCTCCGCCCGGTGCTGATGACGACGGCCGCGCTCGTGTTCGCCGTGATCCCGCTCATCCTGGCGACGGGCGCGGGCGCCGCCGCACGTTTCAACATGGGGCTCGTGATTGCCAGCGGCATGACGATCGGTACGCTATTCACCCTGTTCGTGCTGCCCGGCGTCTACCTCGTGCTCGCCCGCGAGCACCGTGCCGAGCAGGAGCCGGCGGTCTGATGGGCGGCCTGTCGCGTGCCGATGCGCGCCGGTTCTACGACCGGCTCGGTGCGGGGCAGGACGGTCAGTGGTGGTACGAGGATCCGGCAACCGCGCAGCTGGTGGCGCACGCCGCTTTCGAGCGCGCCGGGCGCGTCTTCGAGCTCGGCTGCGGCACGGGCCGGCTGGCCGCCGAACTGCTGGGCCAGCGCTTGCCGCCGAGCGCCGCCTATGTCGGCGTCGATCTCAGCGCCACCATGGTGGCGCTCGCGCGCGAGCGCCTGTCGGCGCATGGCGATCGGGCCCGCGTCGAGCAGGTCGACGGCGCCCCGCGAACCGCGCACGCCGACGCCGCGTTCGACCGCTTCGTCGCCGCCTATGTCCTCGATCTCCTCCCCGACGCGGATATCCGGGCCATCCTCGCCGAGGCGGCGCGCGTGGTCGCACCCGGGGGCTACCTCTGCGTGGTGGGCCTCGGCCCCGGGCGCGGTCCCGTGTCGTCGGCCGTGGCCGGGCTGTGGTGGCTGGTCCAGCGCGTGCGCCCGCGCGCGGTCGGCGGCTGCCGGCCCCTGGCGCTGGCGCCGCGCCTCGCCGCATCCACCTGGCGGGTCGAGTATCGCTCCGGGGTGGTCGCGGGCGGCGTCCCGAGCGAGGTCACCATCGCCCGCCGGCTCGGCGACGCCGGGTCGTGTTGACAGAGACCGACGCCGCCGCAGCAGGCGTGCGCTGCGGGAGCGGGCTTGCCCGCGAACCCGTGGCTCGAGCGTCCCCCGGACTCGCCGCCGCTCGCAGGCCCGCCGCGGCAGTCGCTCGCCGCCGCCCGCGACAGCCTCCGAAGTGAACCACGAGCCTCTGCCCGGCACGCCGCGCCGCCGGACGTAGTTCGCTTCGATGTGCGTGATCTCACCGAGTTCACCGTTCTGCTGGCGGTTCTTGGTCAACACCTCGAAGGATTTCCCGTTGGTC
>CAZVFN010000114.1:0-9296 GCA_964626335.1 uncultured Ectothiorhodospiraceae bacterium | reverse complement strand
GGCTTCGACGCGTTCGTCCACGCGCTGGAGTCGCTGACCGCGCGCGACTACCGGTGGGTCGGCGAGCGCCCGATCACCTACCAGGGCGCGAACCCCGTCTCCCGGGCGCTGGCGTGGCGGGCGCTCCGGCTGGTTCACGCGAGTCTCGAGCGGGCGGCGTTCGACGGCGACGACCGCGCCGCGCGGCGGGCGATGAGTCTCGGGTCGCATCTCGCGGGGGCGGCGTTCTCGCTGTCGGGGCTCGGGGCGATCCACGCGCTCGCGAGCACGTTCGGCGGCATGACGGGCCGGCCCCACGGCGCGTGTCTCGCGGCCGCGGTCCGGCCGGGACTCGCGTACAACCTGCCGGTTCGGCGCGACCAGTACCGCGCCGTCGCGGCGGGCCTGGGCCTGGAGGCGTCGGCCGCGGCGCTGATCGCGGAGTGTGATCGCCTGCGGGCGTCGCTCGGCCTGCCCGGGGGCTACGCCGACCTGGGGCTGTCGGCCGGGGACGCCGACCGAATGGTCGAGAACACGCTCGTCCAGGAGCGCCGGCTGGTCACGAACCCGCGGACCGTGACCGAGGACGTCCGGGACGTCCTCCTCGAAGCCGCGCCCGACTGACTCGCCGTCTTCCGCCACGGCTAAGCCACCCCTGGCCGTGGGTCCAGCGATGACCGACGGCGACCGGGCGGGCGCGGGCGAGGGCACGGGAAGCGACCCGGCGGCCGCCGGCGCGGGACCGGGCGTGGCCGCGACCGGCCACGCTGCAGGGCCTTCGCCGGCCGTCATCCCCGGCTCGCGGCAGAGGCGCCCGAAGGCCTGGCTCGGCGGCTGGGGCACCGGCCCCGACCCCAGGGGCGCGTCGCGCTCGTCGCTAACGGCCCGGCCATGATGCGCGGCCGCCGGCGGGTTTGCGATCGCCCGGCGGGTGGCTGCCCGGGCGCCCAAGCGACGCCTCACGCCGGCGCCAGTACCATCCAGATGCCGGCGATGATCACGCCGATGCCGATCCACTGGCGCGGGCTCAGGTGCTCCCCGAGGAGCACGACGGCGGCGATGGTCGTGCCGGCGATGGCAATCGCGCGCAGCGAGGCCATCGCGCTCGAGGCGGGGGCGCCGGCGGCGTACGTGAAATAGATCCCGAGCACGAACATGCTCCACAGGGCACCGGCGAGCGCCGCCCAGCCCAGGGCCCAGGGGTTGGCGGGACCGCCGCGCGCCCCGAGCGCGATCCCCGCGAATACCCCGACCACCGCGAACGTCGCGGCGCTCTCGACAATGCTCGCGTAGAGCGGGCCTGCCGTGCGCACAGCCAGCTTGGAAGCGATGGGGGCCGCGACCGCCCCCACGGCGGTGATCGCGAACGGGATCAGCCAGGGGTGCATGGTCGGCGCTCCGGTTCGGGTTCGAGGCTCCGTGAACGAGGCCACGGGGGCGCGCGGATTCGAGGTCGCGGGGCTGGCGCGTCGAACCCCTGCGCGAAGGATGGGCCGAGCCGCTCGTCGTCACGCCGGCGAACGGCGAGGCGCTTCGCCTCGGCGCGCTGCGCGGGCCTCGCGCGTGCGCGTCGACGGCGATCTCGGGGCGCTCGACTGCATGTCGCGCTGCGCCGCGTCACCAAGCAGGCGAACACGGGACATGCGCGACGACCGGACACCGATGGGCGCTATGATGCGCCTCGCGTTCGCCCGAGCCACGCCCCGGCCCCGCCCGGTGGCCCCCAGGGTCCGGGCCTGCAGTCGGACCGTTCGGCGGCGAACGCGCGGCGAGCGGGCAACGGGTGCACACCGGGCCGATCGGTCGAACATTGCCGGGCGCGGCCGGCCCACGCGGTCAGTCCTGGGCGTCCTCGGCCTCCTCCTCGATGGCCTCGCCGGCGTTCTCGACATCCTCGCCCATCCCCTCGATCGTGTTGCACGCGCTCAACAGCATGGCGAGGACCGCGATCATCAGCCCCTTGCCCGGTGTCATCGCATTCTCCCCTGGATCACCCTGCGCACTGCGATTCCCACCTGACGACGGCATCGGCCCGGTTCAACCCTGCGGGCCCGGGGGGGCATCGGCGCTCGACGAGGCCTCGCCGTGGGCGGGCGGCGGCCGCCCGAGCAGGATCGCGATCGCGATGGCGTCGTACACCGCGTGGACGATCACGGGCAGCAACAGGTTGCCGGTGAGCAGGAAAAGCGCCCCCAGGTACAGGCCCATCAAGCTTGCCATCGCGAAATACGCCCAGGACAGGGCGTGGACGAGGCCGAACACGAGCGCGGCGACGACGAGCGCAGCGACGGGGCCGAGCACCTCGACGAGTGCGGCCTGCAGTACACCGCGGAAAAGCAGCTCCTCGCCGAGGCCGGCAAGCGCGGCGACGAGCAGCACCGGGCCGGCGCCGCGCCCACGGAAAAGGGTGTCGATGAGCGGCTGCACCAGCCGCTCGACCGCCTCGAACCAGTCCGGGCGCAGGCGCCCGAGGCCGAGCAGGGCCGCGACGAGCGGTAGCGTGGCCAGCAGCCCGCCCAGCAGCACACCGCGGGATGGCCGCAGCGCGCCTGCGGGATCGACACCGAGTAACAGGCCCAGCGCGAGGGCCACCGGGATCAGCAGCGCCTCGAAGAAGACGGCGGCCAACAGCGGCCGCTCGGCGATGTGCCGGCTCAGCCCCAACTTGCACGGGCCGGTGCCGCCGGGCGGGGTGCGGCTGCGAGGCGATCCAGGCTCAAGACGCGGCGCGCCCGCCCGCCGCCGGCGGCGGCTCGGCCAGCAGCGGCGCGAGCTCGCCACTGCGATCCAGCTCGCGCAGCTCGTCGCAGCCGCCGATCCCCCTGCCATTGATGAAGATCTGCGGCAGCGTCGAACGCCCCCCCGCCCGCTCGGTCATGCGGGCCCGGGCCCGGGTGTCGCCACCGATCCGGTGCTCCTCGCAGGCCACGCCGTGGCGGCGCAGGCGCCACTTGGCACGGATGCAGAAGGGACAGGTGCGCCAAGTGTAGATCTCGACGCGCGCGCGCGGCGACGGGCGCCGGGCAGACGGTTTCGACAACGGACGCATTCGACCTCCGGCGGCGATCACTCCGGCGTGCAACGGTAGCCCCCCGGGGCGGGGCAATGCCAGCGGTCACCGGCGGCGACCGAACGGGCCGACAGTCGGCATGCACCACGGGCGATCGCGGCCCCGACGCCGCGGATCACGTGCCGCGTCGCCATCGCCGACGACGCGATGGCGATCGACGCCGTGCGCGCGGCCGGCCCGAGCGGCCCGCACGGCGACAAGCGGGCCGCCGCGGTCCGCCCGGGCTGCGACATCGCGGCGTCGTCGCTGGCCGCGCACTGCAAGGAGCGGCTGCTCGCGCTGCGCGCTCGCCGGGTCACGCGTGCCGGCGTCGGCGTGATCAAGGCCCGGGGCCTGCCGACACGGGCCGCGAACACCTGCGTGCCCCGCCGGCGATACCCGGGCGGCGCCAATGCCTGTGCACGCCGCCCGCGCCGGCGTGGCCCTCCCCGGCGGGCGGTTCAGCGACCGAAAGCGAGCCAGGTGTCCCGATCGCGCAGCAGGAACAGGGCGGCGCAGGCGGCCAGCATGGGGATCGCCGCGAAGAACAGCAGGTGGTCGAACGGCGCCAGGTACTGCTGCCAGCTCGAGACCACGGAGATGCCGTGAACGATCATCACGAAGCCGTACGTGAGCGTTTTCCAGAGCCCGAGCACGAAGGCGATCTCGATGGCGAGCTGGACCACGCCGATCGCGGTCAGAAGCGCCGCATCCATGCCGCCGATGGAGTAGAAATTCTCGAACACGGCCGCTGCATGTCCGGGCTGCACGAGCTTGTCCAGCGACCACAGGGCCATGACGATGAACACGGTGACGCGCAGCAGGAACAATGCGAGCGGGAGATTGCGGCTCGCGGACATCGACGGCAGCCGGGCAGCGGGGACACCGTGATCCTGACAGACAGCCGCCGGCGGATCACGAGCGAGCCGCGGCTGCTCGACGCGGCGGGATCGCGCGCAAGGCGCCCCCTTGGGGATCGGGAGCAGCGCGCTGACGGCCCCGCCGCGGTCAGCCTGCGCGTGCACGGAACGCTCGCCCGGATCCGCTCCCGGATGCGCGACGGCATCCCGACCACTGCCATCAGCCGGGACGGTTTCGCTACCGGGGGCGCCGCGCGGCGCACCGCTTCAGCTGCCGTGCAGCGGCACGAAGGCCACCGGGAGGACCGCACGATCGTCGAGTTGCCCCTGCTCGTCCCTGGTGATGACCCGCAGCTCCTGGCCCGCGCGGCCCCCCCCGACCGGGATCACCAGGCGACCGCCGGGGGCCAGCTGCTCGGCCAGGGCCTCGGGCACCCGTGTCGCGCCCGCGGTGACGAGGATGCCGTCGAAGGGAGACTGCTCGGGCCAACCCGCGCAGCCGTCGCCCGCACGCACGTGGACGTTGTCATAGCCGAGCTCGCGCAGGCGGGACTCGGCGCTGCGCGCGAGCCCGGACAGGAACTCGACGCTGTAGACGACCGCGACCAGCTGGGCCAGCACGGCTGCCTGATAGCCGCAGCCCGTGCCCACCTCGAGCACCCGGTCGCCCGGCTCCGGGTCGAGCAGGTCCGTCATCAGGGCGACGATGAACGGCTGCGAGATGGTCTGGCCGGAGCCGATGGGCAGCGGGCGATTGTCCCATGCATGCGGGGTGAGCTCGTCGGGGACGAATGCGTCGCGCGGCACGGCCTTCATGGCCTCGAGCACGCGCGGATGCAGGCGGGATCGCCCGGTCTGCCCGCCCGTCAGCCGGGCCTCCTCGGTGATGGTCGAAAGCATGGCCTCGCGTGCATCCAACGGTGCGACCTCCCGTAGCCTTGGTGAACGCGCCCCGCTCCAGCGTAGCGCGGATGCGGCACGCGGGCATTGCCCCGGCGCCGCCGGGGCATCGCGAGCGAACCCGGTCGCGCCGCCCCGGGGGGGCGAGCGGCGGGGGCCGGCGACTCTGCCGGGTCGGCGGGGCCGGCGCGCCTGGTTGCCCGCAACGAGAGCGCGCGCAACCCGTTTCGAGCGGGCGTGACCGCCCATGCCCGCTCCAGGATGCCTGGAGCGTACTGCCGACGCCCCGCCCGGCCCTTGTCGCGGGATCCCCCGTGGGCGTCCTCCCCGCACGGTAGCAGGCACGGGCGACGGGATCCCGCGTGCAATGCTCGGTCGGGCGGGTGCTGGACACGGCAGCGCGCGTTCCCCGGGCACGCGCCGGGCTTGCCCGGACCGCCCCCGGCGGCCACTCGCAGAGCGGTTGTCGCGGCCGAGGCGCGTCGATCCGGGCTGCTGAACGCGCCCAACGGGTGCATGCGCCACCCCGCAGGCTCACAGGCGTACCATGGACACGGGGGGAAGGACGATGCGACGCGTCTGCACGCAAGCGAGCGCCGTGCTGCTGGCCGCGCTGCTGCTGACCGGGGCGACGGTCCGGGCAGTCGCGGCGGAGCGCGAGCTCGCCGCGCCGGTCGAGGACTTCCTCGAGGTCGAGGTCGCGACGGTCGGCCTCGCCGCCGACCAGCGCACGCCGGTCGTCCTGCTGCGCCCGCCTGCGGGCGGCGAGGTCATCCCGATCTTCATCGGCTCGGAGCAGGCGCGCTCGATCCTGCTCGCGCTGCGCGAGGCGCGGGTCCGGCGCCCGCTGACACACGACCTGCTCGGCCGGGTGATCGAGTCGCTCGACGCGGAACTCGAGCGGGTCTACGTCGACGCCATCGTGGACAACACGTTCCTCGGCATGCTGGAGCTGCACGTCGACGGCCGCGAGCAACACGTACGCATCGACACGCGACCGAGCGACGCCATCGCGCTCGCGCTGCGCACGGGCGCGAGCATCCACGTCGCGCCGTCGGTGCGCGAGGAGGCCAGGCTGATCGATTACCGCGGCCTCGACGAGCAACAGCAGGTCGTCAGCGCGATCGGCATCACCGTGATGACCCCCGACGACGACCTGCGCCAGGCCCTGGACCTGCCGGATCGCGACGGCGTGGTCGTCACCGACGTCGTCGGCGCGGTCCGCGGCGCCGGGCTCGAGTCGGGCGCACTGATCCTGGGGGTCAACGGCGAGACCCCGGACTCGCCCATGGCCTTCCTGAGACTCGTGCATGCCACGCCGGCCAAGCAGAAGGTCCGGATCCGCTACTGGCTGAACGACGAGACCGGCTCCGTGGAACTGCCGCAACGCATCCCCGAGAGAGGTGGGTCGCGCCTCTGATCCGGTGACGGCCGGCAGCGGCTTCGCGCCCCGGGTCCGCGTCGCCCGCAGGGCCGATCCTGTCATCCATCCCGCGATGTTGGAGTACGCCGGATGCAACCGCTGTCGCTCGCACTGGCCCTGCACGTGGTGGCCGCCGTCGTCTGGGTCGGCGGCATGGCATTCGCCTACTGGTTCGTCCGACCGGTCGCGGGCAGCGCGCTGGAGGCGCCGGCGCGGCTCGCGCTCTGGCGTGGCGTGTTCGCCCGGTTCTTCCCGGTCGTCTGGGCCTGTATCGCCGTGCTGCTCGCGAGCGGCTATTACATGATGCTCGGCCCGCTGGGCGGCGTCGCCGCGGTCGGCGTGCACGTGCACGCGATGCACGGCCTCGCGCTGGTCATGACCGCCATCTTCGCGCACGTGTTCTTCGCCCCCTGGCAGCGCTTCCGGCGTGCCCAGGACCACGGCGACCGGGATCGCGCGCCGGCCGAGCTCGACCGGATCCGGCGCTTCGTCGCCGTCAACCTCGCGCTCGGGCTGATCGTGGTCGTCGTGGCGGGCGGCGGGCGCTACTGGATGGGCGCGGGGGGATAACCGTCGAGCGATCCCGGGTCACAGGGGGCGATCGCTCGCGGCCGGAACCGATGGCCCGGATCGCTGTCCCGCCCGCGTGACCGCCGTGAACCGGTGCGCGCGTCGAACCCGCGTTCGCTGGCCGCGGCGCTGCACGCGCCGCTCGCGGGGATCGTGTTCATCATCGAGGACCTGCGCGAGGAGTTCGACTTCCGCTTCCACTCGCTGCAGGCCGTCATCCTCGCCGTCGTGGCCGCCACCATCGTTTCGGCCGGCGTGTTCGGCCAGCAACCGCTGCTCGAGCTGCCCGAATACGCGGCGCCGCCGCTGTCGAGCCTGTGGCTGTGCCTGCTGCTGGGGGTGGTGATCGGCGCCTTCGGCGTGGGCTTCAACCGGCTCCTGGTGTCGGGCCTGCGCTGCTTCCGGGACCTGCCGCAGCGCCGCCCGTGGAGCGGGTCGCTCGCCATGGGCGCGATGATCGGCGTCATGCTGTGGTTCATGCCGAGCGCGGTCGGCGCAGGCGAACGCATCCTCCTGCTGGATATCGCTCAGGCGCACACCGTGGCCGGCCTGCTCGCACTGATCGCCATCCGCACCGCGCTGCTGGTCGCGAGCTATTCGACCGGGGTCCCCAGGGGCCTGTATGCCCCCCTGCCCGCCCTGGGCACCCTCGTCGGACTGGCCTTCGGCGAGATCGCCGCCGCGGCGCTGCCGGCGATGGGCATCGCCCCCGGCGTCTACGCGATCGCGGCGACGGGCGCCCTGTTCGCGGCGAGCGTCCGGGCACCGCTCACCGGTGTCGCCATCGTCGTCGAACTCACAGGCAAACTCGACCTTATGCTTGCGATCATCGTCACTGCCCTGTCGGCGACCATGGTCGCCGAGGGCCTCGGCGGGCGCCCCTGTTCCATGTGCTGGCGCGCATGACCCCCGGTACCGACTGCGGCACACCGATCCCGACCCGGGATCGCTGAGAGCGCGGCCGTCGCCCGGGCCTGGCGATCACGGCCGGAACATGCCGGCCGCCGAACGGTCGTAGGTGGAGGCACGCCAGCACGGGCGGGAGCGGGCCGATGACCGCAGGCCGTGTGGACATGCGCGCGGGTCGATACCGGCGGCACCTGGCTCCTGCAGAAGATCACGCGGTCGGCGCAGACCGACGCGCGCAGCGTCGAGCTCGCCGGCTTCGACGCCATCGATTTTCGAGCTGGTGCGCGCGCTCAGCGATCTCGATGCGGGCGGCGAGCACTGCGAGGGGGTGCGCTGCTGCACGGCCGGCGACCAGCTCGTCGGGCTCGGCATGGGGTGCACCGCGGACTGTTGCACCTGGTGGATGCGACCGCCTTCATCGGGCGCACGTTCGCCACCACCGCGCGCTGCGCCGGGCGGCCGACGCGCATGCGTGTGCGACGCTTCCACCCGATCTACGGTGACGCCACCGACCGCGCTCCGGACCTGCGCGTGGCGCCGGCGCTGGTACTGGTCGATTCCGCGAGCGGGGACACGGTGGCGAGCGCCCGAGCCTCGGCCAGGCGGAGCGCCGAGGGCAACCGGATCGGTGCGATCGTCGCAGGGCTCCAGGAACGGCTCGCGGAAAGCCTCGCGCACGCGCTGGCGACGCTCGCGCACGAGGTCGGGCGGCCGCCCGCTCGCGAAGCCCCAACCGGGTCGGGAACATGACCGCGTCACGCGCCTGGCCGACGTCCCGCGGTGACCGCCGCGGGCCCCGGGCCGCGACGGGACCGGCCACCCCCCGGCCCCAGCGGCCAGGGACCATGGCACCCGAAACAGGTTCGCGGGCTGCCCGGTCATCGCGACCGGCGCCGGGACAACGGCTCAGTCGGATGCGTCCGATTCCTCGTCCTCGTCGCTGCTGCGCCGTCGCCGCTGCGCATCCCGCCGCCGCGTCTCCTCGGCCAGATCGACGTGATGGCCGGACTCGTCCGACCGCCGCCGCGGGCCAAAGAGGCCCCATACGATCAACAGGACCACCAGGATCATGATCGCGACGATCACGGCGCTGCTCATCTCGTCGGTCATAGCGCCTCCATGGGCGTTGTCGTTGCGGCCTGCCGGCCGACGGCCGCGCTACCGAAACGTCTCGGGTGAACCGGTCACGGCAACCGCGCCGTGCGTGACCGGTGATTGCAGCGCTTCAAAATGACCGCGCGCGGCCCCCCCTGCAAGCCCCGACCGGCGCCCCACGCGCATCGCACTGGAGCCCGCGCCCGGGCACGCGGGTCAGGGCCTAGTCTTCGTTGCGGCGGTAGCCCCGGGTGCGCAGCTGCAGCTTCTCGCCACCGCCGCGCGCGACCTCGGTCATCACCGTGGCGCGGACCATGCTCACCTCGCCGCCGAGCCGATCCGCGATCTGCCGCAGCACCTCCGTGATCTCGACCACCCGGTAGGCGATCCAGGGATTGCGCACGCCGTCGACCGGGGCCACCCCAGCCATGTCGCGCACGCCGGCGACGCGCAGCTCGCCGCCGCCGGCGAGCTGCAGCCGCAGCTGCAGCGGCCGCACCCGCGCGCCGCT
>CAZVFN010000113.1:0-9298 GCA_964626335.1 uncultured Ectothiorhodospiraceae bacterium | reverse complement strand
CGGGCGGGTTCGGCCCACCTCCCCCGCATCAACGAAAAACCCCGCCGTGGGCGGGGTATTTCGTGGATATGGCGGAGAGAGAGGGATTCGAACCCTCGAAGGGGCTATCAACCCCTTACTCCCTTAGCAGGGGAGCGCCTTCGACCGCTCGGCCATCTCTCCGGGTTTTCGCCCGGCTTCACGGGTCACGAAGTCGGTTGGCACGGGGCCGATCATGGCCTCCGAACGGCCCGTCGTCTCACTGCCCCTCGACCGGATCCTGCTCGTTCTTGATGCGGTCGTAGATCTCTTCACGATGCACGGCTACGTCCTTCGGGGCATTGACACCCAGTCGCACCTGGTTGCCCTTGACCCCGAGTACGGTGACGCTGACTTCGTCACCGACCATCAGGGTCTCGCCTACGCGGCGCGTCAGGATCAGCATGATTGTTCCACTCCTTTCGGTCTTCACCTCGTGCGGCAGGAACGCGGCCTCCCAATCGCGCCCCAATCCGTTGCCGTCGCCGCCCCGTCTCTGCGGGCCCCGGTTGTTCTTGGCTGGCGTCAAGCGACGTCAGGATTCTCCCACGGGCTCAGGCGGAACGTCCAGCCCGAAGGCGGCGTGCAGGGCGCGCACGCCCAGCTCCATGTACTTCTCGTCGATGACCACGGAGATCTTGATCTCGGACGTGGAGATCATGTGGATGTTGATGCCCTCCGACGACAGGGCCTGGAACGTCTGGCTCGCGATGCCGGCGTGCGAGCGCATGCCGACCCCCACCACCGAGAGCTTGACGATGCTGTCGTTGCCATCGACGTACTCGCCGCCGAGGTCGCCGACCACGCCGCGGACCCGCTCCAGTGCCTGCTCGTAGTCGTTGCGGTGCACGGTGAACGTGAAGTCCGCGGTCCCGTCGTGCGCCACGTTCTGCAGGATCATGTCGACTTCGATGTTGGCATCGGACACCGGGCCGAGGATGCGCACCGCGACACCCGGCTGGTCGGGGACACCCGCAACCCGGATCTGGGCCTCGTCGCGGTTGAATGCGATGCCGGAAATGACCGCCTTTTCCATGTCGGGTTCCTCGTAGGTGATCAGGGTCCCGGGGTTTTCCTGGAAGCTGGAGAGCACCCGCACGGGCACGTTGTACTTGCCCGCGAACTCCACCGACCGGATCTGCAGCACCTTCGCCCCGAGGCTGGCCAGCTCCAGCATTTCCTCGAAGGTGATGCGCTCGAGGCGCCGGGCCTTCGGCTCGACGCGCGGATCGGTGGTGTAGATGCCGTCGACGTCGGTGTGGATCTGGCACTCGTCGGCCCCGAGCGCGGCCGCCAGCGCGACGCCCGACGTATCCGAGCCGCCGCGCCCGAGGGTCGTGATGTTGCCCTGTGCATCGACGCCCTGGAAGCCGGCGACGACCACCACGCGCCCCGCGCCCAGGTCGGCGTCAATGCGATCGCGATCGACATCCTCGATCCGGGCCTTGTTGTGCGCCTCGTCGGTGCGGATGGCCACCTGGCTGCCGGTGTACGAGCGTGCCGGGCAGGCGCGTTTCTCCAGCGCCATCGCGAGCAGCGAGATCGTCACCTGCTCGCCCGTGGCCATGAGCACGTCGAGCTCGCGCGGGGTCGGCTTGGGCATGACCTGGCGCGCGAGGGCGATCAGGCGATTCGTCTCGCCGCTCATCGCGGAGACGACCACCACCACGTCGTCGCCCTGGTCGCGCGATGCCTTGACGAGATCCGCGACATGCTCGATGCGCTCGACGGTACCGACGGAGGTCCCGCCGAACTTCTTCACGAGAAGGCTCATAACCGCTGCGCCCGGTTGCCCGCGTGGTCGCTTCTGCGGTGGGCTCGATCAGCCCAGGCGATCGCGTACCCACTGCTGTACGCTGGCAAGACCTTCGTCGAGCCCCGCCGGATCGTGGCCGCCTGCCTGCGCCATGTCCGGCCGCCCGCCGCCGCGGCCGCCGACGAAGCCGGCGACGTGATTGACGAGATCGCCGGCCTTCAGGCGCCCGGTCTCGCCGTTGGTGACGCCGGCGACCAGCTGGACCTTGCCCCCGCTGGCGCTGCCGAGCACGATCGCCGCCGAATCGAGTCGGTTCTTGAGGCCATCGACCGTGTCGCGCAGGATCTTGGCGTCGGCATCGTCGATGCGCGCAGCGAGCACGTGCACGCCGTCGATCTCGACCGCCTGCTCCGCGAGGTCCCCGCCCGCCTGGCTGGCGAGACGTTGCTTCGCCTGCTCGAGCTCCTTGTGCAGCGCGCGGTTGCGCTCGCTCAGCTGCTCGACCCGCTTCTCCACCTCGTCGACGCCTGCGTCGACGCTCGCGGCCACTCGTTGCATGCGGGCGTCGAGGGCCTGCACCGCTGCAACCGCGCGCGCGCCGCTGACCGCCTCGATCCGCCGCACGCCGGCGGCCACCCCCGTCTCGCTCTCGATGCGGAAGAAACCGATGTCGCCCGTGCGCTCGACGTGGGTGCCGCCGCACAGCTCGAGCGACTCCGGGCCGAGGCGCAGCACCCGGACCTGCTCGCCGTACTTCTCGCCGAACAGCGCCATGGCCCCCTCGGCGAGCGCATCCTCGGTGCGCATCTCGCGCACCTCGGTCGGGCTGTTGCGACGGATCTCCGCGTTGACGAAGCGCTCGATCCACGCCAGCTGCTCCGCGCTCACCGGCTCGAAGTGCGAGAAGTCGAAACGCAGGTAATCCGGATGGACGAGCGAGCCCTTCTGCTGCACGTGCGTGCCCAGGACCCCGCGCAGTGCCGCGTGCAGCAGGTGCGTGGCCGAATGATTGCGCCGCGTGGCGGCGCGCCGCTCCGCGTCGATCGTGGCCTCGAGCGGCGTGCCGATCGCGATGCGACCCGAGGCGACCCGCCCGATGTGGGCAGTCGCCCGGCCCTTCTTGCGCGTGTCGTGGACCTCGAAGGCGCTGTCGCCCGCCACCAGCCGCCCGCAGTCGCCGACCTGACCACCCGCCTCGGCGTAGAACGGCGTGTTGTCCAGGAACACCATGCCCTCGTCGCCCGCCTCGAGCGCCTCGACCGCGTCGGTGCCACGGTAGAGCGCGATCACCCGACCCTCGTCGGCGCCCCGCTCGTAGCCGGTGAAGCAGCTCGCGACATCGACCTCGACGTCGGCGCCGTGCTCGATGCCGAACTGGCTCGCGGCGCGCGAGCGCCGCTGCTGCTCCGCCATGTGCGCGTCGAAGCCGGCGCGGTCGACACGCAGCCCGTTCTCGCGGGCGATGTCCGCCGTCAGATCGTAGGGGAAGCCGTAGGTGTCGTACAGGCGGAAGGCGACCTCGCCGGGGATGGTCGAGGCCGGATCCAGCACGTGGTCAGCGGCGTCGTCCTCGGGCGGCTGGTCGTGGTAGTCGCGGCGGAAGGCGAGCCCGGTCATCGCCTCGTCGAGCAGCTTCATGCCCTGTGCGAGCGTTTCCTGGAACCGCTGTTCCTCCTTGTGGAGCACGCGCTCGACCAGCGACTGCTCCCCGGGCAGTTCCGGGAAAGCCGCGCCCATCTCGTCCACCAGCGCCGACACGAGGCGATGGAAGAAGGGCTCGCGCAGGCCGAGCTGGTAGCCGTGGCGCGCCGCCCGGCGCACGATGCGCCGCAGGACGTAACCGCGTCCCTCGTTCGACGGCAGTACCCCGTCGACGATCAGGAAGGCGCACGAGCGGATGTGGTCCGCGATCACCCGCAGCGATGCATTGTCGTGCTCCGCGCTGCCCGCGAGCTCGGCCGCCGCGCCCAGCAGGCGACGGAACAGGTCGATCTCGTAGTTGTCGTGCACTCCCTGCATGACGGCCGCGATGCGCTCCAGGCCCATGCCGGTGTCCACGCACGGCGCCGGCAGTGGTGTCATGTTGCCCTCGCCGTCGCGGTTGTACTGCATGAACACGAGGTTCCAGATCTCGACGTAGCGATCGCCCTCCTCGTCCTCGCTTCCGGGGGGACCACCGGGAATGCCCGGGCCGTGATCGTAGAAGATCTCGCTGCACGGGCCGCACGGGCCGGTATCGCCCATGGACCAGAAGTTGTCGCTGCCCGAGATGCGCGCGAAGCGCTCCTCCGCCACGCCGATGTGCTCGAGCCACAGCTCGGCGGCCTCGTCGTCGTCGATGTAGACGGTGACCCACAGCCGCTCCGGGGCCAGGCCGAGCACCTGCGTGAGAAAGCCCCACGCATACTCGATTGCTTCCTTCTTGAAGTAGTCGCCGAAGCTGAAGTTGCCCAGCATCTCGAAGAACGTATGGTGGCGCGCCGTGTAGCCGACGTTCTCGAGATCGTTGTGCTTGCCGCCGGCGCGGACGCAGCGCTGGGTGGTCACGGCCCGCTTGTAGTCGCGTTCCTCGCGGCCGAGGAACACGTCCTTGAACTGGACCATGCCGGCATTGGTGAACAGCAGCGTCGGGTCGCCGGCCGGCACGAGCGGCGACGACGGCACGATGCGGTGCCCGCGCTCCTCGAAATACGCAAGGAAGCGCTGCCGCAGCTCCGCGCTGCCCATCCAGTCGTGCTGTTCGCTGCTTCGCGCGTCAGCCACTGTCATGTCCTCTCCGGGAAACGGTCACTGCTCGCCACCCGTGACGCGGGCCGCCACCGATGCGGGGAAACCGCGGCCCTGCAGGAAGCGCACCCTGCGGGCCCGCTCGTTGCGGCCGCCGGGCGCCGCCGTGCCGAATCGGTGCGCGACCACGGCACGGGCGAGCGACGGCCATTCGTCGGCGTAGGGCGCGAGCGCGATATCGATCCGCTCGCCTGAAACGCCGCGCTCGGACAGTGCCGAGCGCAGCTTCAACGGCCCGTCGCCGCGCGCCACGCGCTGCTCGACGAACAATTCGGCGAAGCGCTCGTCGCTCTGCAGGCCCTGCGCTGCCAGGCGCTCGATCTCGGCGGCGACCGCCTCGCGCTCGTACCCCCGCTGTTCCAGCTTGGCCGCGAGCTCGCCCGCGGCGTGCTCACGCCGCGCCAGCAGCCGCACGGCCGCCTCGTGCAGCGCCGGATCGCGGCCGTCGTCAGCCTCCGGAATCGGCAGCCTCGGCCTCCTGTTCCTTGCCCGCGCGCCGCGGCTGCGGCATCAACTGCTCGCGCAGCTTGTGCTCGATCTCGCGCGCGGTTTCCGGGTTCTCCCGGAGGTAATTGCGCACGTTCTCCTTGCCCTGGCCGATTCGAGTGCCGTTATAGCTGTACCAGGCACCGGACTTGTCGATGATGTTGTTCTTGACCCCGAGGTCGATCAGCTCGCCCTCCACCGAGACGCCCTCGCCATAGAGGATCTCGAATTCAGCCTGGCGAAACGGCGGCGCCATCTTGTTCTTGACGACCTTGACGCGCGTTTCGTTGCCGATGACCTCCTCGCCCTTCTTGATCGAGCCGATCCGGCGGATGTCGAGGCGCACCGAGCTGTAGAACTTCAGTGCGTTGCCCCCCGTGGTCGTCTCGGGGCTGCCGAACATCACCCCGATCTTCATGCGGATCTGGTTGATGAAGCAGACCATCGTCCCCGAGCGCTTGATGTTGCCCGTGAGCTTGCGCAGGGCCTGCGACATCAGGCGCGCATGCAGCCCGACGTGCGAGTCGCCCATCTCGCCCTCGATCTCCGCCTTCGGGGTCAGCGCCGCGACCGAGTCGATCACGACCATCTCGATCGCCCCGGAGCGCACGAGCATGTCGGCGATCTCCAGGGCCTGGTCGCCGGTGTCCGGCTGCGAGACGAGCAGCTCGTCGACGTCCACGCCGAGCTTTTCCGCGTAGGTCGGGTCGAGGGCATGCTCGGCATCGATGAAGGCACAGGTACCGCCGGCCTTCTGGCACTCGGCGATGGCCTGCAGCATCATCGTCGTCTTGCCCGAGGATTCGGGGCCGTAGATCTCCACCACGCGGCCCAGGGGCAGGCCGCCCACCCCGAGGGCAATGTCCAGCGACAGCGAGCCGGTGGACACAACGGGCACGTCGCGCTGTGCGGCGTCGTCGCCCATGCGCATCACGGCGCCCTTGCCGAATTGCTTCTCGATCTGGCCCAGCGCCGCGTTGAGCGCCTTCTTGCGATCCTGGTCCACGCGCAAACCTCCCATCTGCCGGTCCCCGGGCCGGCCCGGGTCAGAACTCGATTATCCCACAGCGACCGCCGCCATCGAACCCCGGAATCGGGCCGGCTCGAGTCGCCCGACGGGCCCGGTCGGGAACCGCGGACGCACTCCGGCGGCGGGGTCCCGCGCGGGTGAGCGGGAGGCGGCGGGGGACTCGCGGGCGTCGCTGCCCGGGCCGGCACCGGAGGCGGGACGCACCGCACCGCCGCGGCGGGTCATCAGCCGATGCCGACGTCCTCGAGCTCCTCGCCGCCATGATCGCCGGACTGGGCACCATCGCTGCGCAGCAGCTCGAGCTGGCGCAGGTACTGGGGATTGACGTCGCCGGTGAGGTATTCACCCGTGAAACAGCAGCCCTCGAAGCGGGTCAGCGCGGTATTGCCGGCGCGCACCGCCTCGATGAGGTCCTCGATCGACTGGTAGACGATCCAGTCGCTGCCGATCCGCTGCCCGATCTCGGCCTCGGTGCGCTCGTGGCCGATGAGTTCGTCCGCCGCCGGCATGTCGATGCCGTAGACGTTCGGGTAACGCACCGGCGGCGCGGCCGAGGCCATGTAGACGCGCTTGGCGCCCGCGTCGCGCGCCATCTGCACGATCTGCTGCGAGGTGGTCCCGCGCACGATCGAGTCATCGACCAGCAGCACGTTCTTGCCGCGGAACTCCAGCTCGATCGCGTTCAGCTTCTGGCGCACGGACTTACTGCGCTGCTGCTGGCCGGGCATGATGAAGGTGCGGCCGATGTAGCGGTTCTTGATGAAGCCCTCGCGGTATTTGGCCCCGAGCCGGTTGGCCATCTCCAGCGCGGCCGTGCGACTCGTATCCGGGATCGGGATGATCACGTCGATGTCGTGTCCGGGCCACTCCCGCAGGATCTTGTCGGCGAGGTGCTCGCCCATGCGCAGGCGCGACTTGTAGACCGATACGTCGTCGAGGATCGAGTCGGGGCGGGCAAAGTAGACGAACTCGAACAGGCAGGGGGCCTGCACCGGGTTGTCCGCGCAGACCTCGCTGTGCACCGTGCCGTCGCCCTCGATGTACACGGCCTCCCCCGCGCGCAGATCACGCACCAGCTCGTAGCCGAGGGCGTCGAGCGCCACGCTCTCCGAGGCGATCATGTACTCGGGCCCCATGACGGTATCGCGCCGGCCCAGCACGACCGGGCGGATGCCCCAGGGATCGCGGAAGGCCAGGATCCCGCGGCCCGCGATGAGCGCGATCACCGCGTAGCCCCCGCGGGCGCGCTCGTGGACCCGGCGCACGGCCTCGAACACGTGCGTGGCCTCCAGGCGCGTCGAGGTCACTCGCTTCTGCAGCTCGTGGGCGAAGACATTGAGCAGGACCTCGGTGTCCGACGAGGTGTTGATGTGGCGCAGATCGGCCTCGAACAGCTGCTGCTTGAGCTCGCCGGCGTTGGTGAGGTTGCCGTTATGGGCCATGGCGATGCCGTAGGGCGAGTTCACGTAGAACGGCTGGGCCTCGGCGGAGGACTGGGTGCCCGCCGTCGGATAACGGCAATGACCGATCCCGATGTCGCCCTGCAGGCGCATCATGTGGCGGGTCTGGAAGACGTCGCGCACGAGGCCGACGGCCTTGCGCATGAAGAGCTTGCCCTCGTGGCAGGTCATGATGCCCGCCGCGTCCTGGCCCCGGTGCTGCAGCAGTGTCAGCCCGTCATACAGCGGCTGATTGACCGGGCCGCGCCCGACAATGCCGATAATGCCGCACATGCGCTCGAACCCCCTGGCGCCCTGGCCACGGGCCCCTGCCCGCGAAGACGCCGCACACTGCACTCTAAACCCGAACGGGGCAACCGCGTCACCGCCACCGGCCGGCGACGGCGCGCCCGCGCCCGTCATTTCTTCGGTGAAAGCAGGGATTCGGCCATGTCGGCCGGATAGTGCGTGCGGATCCATTCGGCGACGGTGCCGAATGCCGGCCGCAACCGCGAGCCCTGCCACCAGTCCGCCTCGCGCAGGGTGGTATCACCCGCCACGAGCACGACGAGCGCCACGATGACCACCCCGCGCAACACGCCGAACACCACGCCCAGGGCGCGATCGGTCCCCGAGAGCCCGGTCTTTTCGACGAGCGTGGACACCAGGAAGTTCGCCAGCCCGCCGACCAGCAGCGTCGCCATGAACAGCGCCACCGCCGCCGCGACCCAGCGCAGCGTCGGGCTCTGCAGTGCCTCGGGCATCAGGATCGCCAGCTTCGGCGCGAACACCAGGGCGACCCAGAACGCGAGCACCCAGGTCGCCAGCGAGATCGCTTCCTTGACGAACCCGCGGATCACGCTGATCGCGCCCGAGACCAGCACGATCGCGACGATGGCCCAGTCCAGCAGGGTCACGGTTGCCGCCCCGGCCTCGCCGCGGGCGCGCCGGGGGCGCTCACGGGTAGGCCATCAGCAGTGCTTCCTCGCCCCGCAGTTGCTCGACGCGCCGCTTGAGTGCCTCGCCCTCGCCGCGCTCCGCGACCGGCCCGATCAGGACGCGCCACACCGTGCCACCGTCCGCCTGCGCCCGCTCGGCACTGACGTCGAAGCCCTCCTCGCGGAGGCGGTCGCGCAGCACGAGCGCATTCGTCTCGCGCCGGAAGCTGCCCACCTGGACGACCCACTCCGGCGTGGCCGCCGTCCCCGTTGCGCCGCTCTCGCCGCCACTCGTCCCGCCCGCAGCGTCGGCGGCCTCGGCGTCCGCGGCGGGGCCGCCGTCCGCGCTCGGGCCATCCGGCACTTCGGCTTGCCGGGCGTCGGCGTCCGCGCTCTCGGTGTCGGTGCCGCCCGCCGTGCCCTGGTCGGCGGCGGCTCCGGCGCCGGCGGTCCCGGGGTCTCGATCACGGACCGCACGCGCCTCCGCATCCGTCACCGGGTCCAGCTGCGACTCGGGCGGCTCGGGCTTGTCGGGGATCGCGATCTCTTGGTCCAGGCGCTCGCGCGCGCCCGAGCCGTCGAAGAGCATCGGCAGGAAGATGACCGCGAGTGCGACCAGGACGACCGCGCCGACGAGGCGCTGTTTCAGTGCCGGGTTCAAGGAAAGAGGTTCTCCGGTCGGCTACTCGGCGCGCGAACGCGATGCGATTATAGGAAAAGCGCACTCACGTCCGCCACAGTGGCGAACGAGCCGGCCACGACGATCCGGTCGCCCGGCCGCGCCGCCGCCAGCGCGGCCCGGTAGCCGTCCAGGGCCCCGCCCGCCACCGCCGTGACGCCGCGT
>CAZVFN010000112.1:0-9304 GCA_964626335.1 uncultured Ectothiorhodospiraceae bacterium | reverse complement strand
GTCAGCGTGCTCGGGGTGGTCCTCGGCGGGCTCGCCTCGCTCGCGGCCACGGGGTTCGTCGCCGCGATCGGCTGGTTGAACGACACCCTCTGGGTGTCGCCGCGCAGCCGCATGATGGCGGGCGACTGGCGCTGGCTGCCGTTGCTCACCGTTGCCATCCCGTGCGCCGGCGGCCTGCTGGTGGGCCTGATCAAGTGGGCGTTCCTGCCGAACCACCGGGCGCACGGGCCGCCCGACGTCATCGAGGTCACGCAGAGCGGCCACGGCGCGGTGACGGCGCGCACCGGCGTGCCGAGCGCGCTCGCCGCGCTCGTGTCGCTCGGCAGCGGCGCCTCGGTCGGCCAGTACGGGCCCCTGGTGCACATGGGCGCGACCATCGGCTCCGTCTTCGGGCGCTACTCGCCGTACGGCGGGCGCACGCTCGGGACCATCGGCATCGGCTGCGGCGTCGCCGCGGCCATCTCCACTGCCTTCAGCGCCCCGATCGCGGGCATCCTGTTCGCCCACGAGGTCGTGCTGCGCCATTACTCGCTGCGCGCGTTCGCACCGATCACGGTCGCCTCCACCATCGGTTTCGTCCTCGCCGACTTCGTCTTCGAGCTGCGCCCGCTGTTCCGCGTGGAGGAGGTGCCGCGGATCGTGCCGATCGAGTTCGTGGCGTTCATCCTCATCGGTGTCGTCGGCGCGCTGGTGGCGATCGTGTTCATGCGCTCGATCGCGGCGATGGAGTGGGTGTCGCAGCGTTCGCGCCTGCCCCGGCCGCTGCGGCCCGCGCTGGGCGGCGCGCTGATGGGCCTGCTCGCGCTCTGGGCGCCGGAGATCATCGGCACCGGCGGCGAGACGCTGCGCTTCGCGGTGATCCCCGCAGCGTTCACGCCGAGCGAGCTCGGCGTGCTGCTGGTGGCCAAGATCCTGGCGACCGCGCTGTGCCTCGGGTTCGGGTTCGTCGGCGGCACCTTCAGCCCGGCGCTGGTGATCGGTTCGCTTTTCGGGGCGCTCATGGCGCAGGCAACGGTCACTGCGCTGCCGGGCGTCGGTGACTCGGTCAGCATCTACACCATCTGCGGCATCGCGGCCGTCACCAGCCCGGTCATCGGCGGGCCCATCACGACCATCCTGATCGTGTTCGAGCTCACGCGGAACTACGATCTCACGATCGCGGTGATGGTCAGTGTCGTCTTCGCCAACCTCGTCTGTTATCGCCTCTACGGACGCTCGGCCTACGACGAGGCCCTGCGCAAGCGCGGCTGCGACCTGACCCTCGGACGCGATCAGCTGGTGCTGAAGAGCACCCCGATCCGGGCATATGTGTCCGGGCAGTATGCGGTGGTCTACAGCGGCGAGGCGGTCCGCCGGGTGCGCGATCGCCTCGTCGAGCGTGATACCAGCGAGGCGCAGCTGATCGACGGCGACGGCAATTACCGTGGCACCATCACCCTCAACACGATACTGACCGCGCTCGACGAGCATCCGGAGCGACCGGTCGACGACCTGGCGTCGTGGGACATCGCCGTGCTGCACGCGGACATGTCGGTGCTCGAGGCGCTGCGGCGGGCGGAGAAGGACGAGAGCGGCATCCTGCCGGTGCTGGCGTCGGGCGACAGCCAGCGCCTGGTCGGCGTCATCGCCCAGTCGACGCTCGTACGGGCCTACCGCGAGACCCTGGGCGAGATCCGGCGCGAGGAGCACGCGGCGCCATGAGGACCGTTGCCGCCCTGGCGGGGATATGGCTGCTGCTCGGGGCGTCGTGGCCGGTGGCGGCCGACGATGCGCGTGCGGCCGGGGCGGACGCGGCCAATACCGAGTCGGCCGGCGGCGAGCACGAGGCCGCCGATCCGGCGGGGGGCAACCCGGCGAACGGAGGGGCAGCCGACCCCGGCGACCAGCGACCGTCGCGGGTCCTGCGCATCGCCACCTGGGGCGGCTCGTACGAGGCGGCCCAGCGCAAGGCCTACTTCCGCCCGTTCACCGAGAAGACGGGGATCGCGATCGAGACCGTGGCCTATGAGGGCGGGGTAGAGCCGTTGCGCCGGTGGAACGGTGCCGAGCAGCCGCGCATCGACATCGCCGACATGACGATGGCGGACCACCGGCGCGCCTGTCGCCTCGGGGAGTTGCGCAAGTTCAATCACCGGGTGCTCGCCCCCGCACCCGACGCCACCGCGGCCATCAATGACTTCATCCCGGGCAGCTACACCGACTGCGGCGTGGCGCACAACGCCTTCTCGATGGTAGTGGCCTACGACGAGGAGGCCTTTCCGGGGGCCCGGCCGTATCGCATCGAGCACCTGTTCCAGCCGCAGGAGTATCCCGGCGGGCGGGCCCTGCGCAAGCGCCCGGATGCGCTGATGGAGTGGGCGTTGATCGCCTATGGTGTGCCGCCGGCCGACCTGTACTCGCTGCTGTCCACGGAACGCGGTATCCGCCTCGCTTTCGATCGGCTCGACCGCATCCGCGACGAGATCGTGTGGTGGCACGACCCGGAGCGCGCGATCGAGCTGCTGACGAGCGAGCGCGCGAGCTTCGCCTCGGGCTACAACGGGCGCTTTTTCAACGCCCAGGTCGTGCGCGACGAGCCCGTCGAGATCCTCTGGGACGCGCAGGTCTACCAGCTCGAGACCTGGGGCATTCTCAGCCAGGCGCCGCATCGCGAGCTGGCCGAGCGCTTCATCCGTTTCGCCACGACCACGGAGTCGATGGTGCGCTACGCGAGCCAGATCGCGTACGGGCCGACGCGGGAATCGGGTAACCGGCGGGTGGGCGATCACGCCACCACCGGCGTGGACATGCGGGTGCACATGCCGACCAACTCGAACCACATGGACCGCGCCATCAAGAAGGACGTCACCTGGTACGCGCGTACGCGCGAGGCCCTCGACGAGCGCTTCGACGCCTGGCTGCGCCAGGGGCAGTAGCGCGCGTGCGGATGGTCGATCGTCCGGGCGCCGAGCGCGCCAACTCGAGCCTGCAATCGGTCCGTTGCCCCATTGCCGCGCGCTCGTCGACTTGCCGAGCCACCCGACGGGACCCGGCGCGGATGCCGAGGCGGGTCGGTGCGCGGGCATTGCAGCGCGGCGCCGCCCGTGAGGCGTCGGCGGAAGGCGGTCGAGCCGGGATCGGCCGCCCCGTCGGGTGCGCCGCGCCCGGGTGCTGCCCGACCCGCTCCAGCGTTGTTTCGTGGTGTGCCGCGCGCCCTGGCGAGCGGCCGATTGCGCGTGTACCGGAGCCGCGGCGCCGATGCGCGCGCTGGCCCCGCTTACATCCCTCCGCCCGCGTCCGGCGAATGCGCTAGGATGGACGCACACGTTTCGATGGAGGGGACCACCATGGCCACAGGCATCTTCGCCGCCGGCTGTTTCTGGCACGTCGAGCACGCCTTTCGCCAGGTTCCGGGCGTGAGCGAGGTCGAGTCGGGCTACATCGGCGGCCACGTGGACAACCCGACCTACAAGCTGGTCTGTCGCGAGGACACGGGCCACGCCGAGGCGGTGCGGGTGACCTACGATCCGCAGCGGGTGTCCTACGAGCAGCTGCTGGCGACGTTCTGGCAGAGCCACGACCCGACGCAGGTCGATCGCCAGGGCCCGGACATCGGCCGCCAGTACCGCTCGGCGATCTTCTACTGCGACGAGGACCAGCGCGAGGCCGCCGAGCGCTCGAAGCGCGAGCTGCAGTGGTCGAACCGGCTCAAAGGCACGATCGCCACCGAGATCGTGCCGGCGGACACGTTCTACCGGGCCGAGGAATACCACCAGCGCTACTTCGAGAAGAACGGCATCGTCTGCGGAATTTGAACCGGCGGCGCAATCCGTTCCCGCCAGGGCCTCGAGGGGCGCGAAGGAATCCCGGGTTCTGGCGGAGTCGCGGATCGCGCCAGGCCTGAGGGCGGCAGGCCGCAGGGCATGGCGCTGCGGTGTCACCCGGCCGGTGGGAGCGGGCTGGCCCGCGAACCGGGTTGGACGGGCACGCGGACCTGATCGCCCGCGCGGTCGCCTGCTGCCCCAGTGCCTGGCCCTGGCCCACGCGCTCCGGGTCCGGCGCGACTCGGCGTGAATGCGAATGTTCGGTCTTCGCGACCCGGGCGCCCGCCGCGCCTTGGCGAGAATGCGCGAGGGCGGCGCGATCGCGGGTGCTTGGCACCGCCGCGGCGCCGCGTTATATTCGATCCAATGCTTGGACGGACGGCAATCATGACGGCGCGTGCCGCTCGAAAGGTCGTTGCTCCCGTCGCGGCCACCCGCGAAGAACGGCGGACGTGCGCGCTGCTGTCCAGCTCCCTCCTGCTGCTTCTCGCGCTGCTCCTCCTGCCCTAGGGCAGGAGAGATGACCTGGCGAGGCCAAACGCACCCAACCGAATCCAGCCGCACCGACCCGAGAGGGGCCGGTCCGCGACGCACCCGAATCATTCGCGGCGCCGCGAGCGCCGCCGGCAGAAGACGGAGTCCGTCATGAGCCAGGAAAAGCTGTACGTATTCGACACGACGCTGCGCGACGGCGAGCAGAGCCCGGGCGCGTCGATGACGAAGGAGGAGAAGGTCCGGATCGCCAAGGCGCTCGACCGCATGCGGGTCGACATCATCGAGGCGGGCTTCCCCGCGGCGAGCAAGGGGGATTTCGACGCGGTGCAGGCGGTCGCGCGGACCTGCGGCTACAGCACCGTCGCCGGTCTCGCGCGCGCCAAGGAGAGCGACATCGATCGCGCCGGCGAGGCGGTCAAGGACGCACCCAGGAGCCGCGTGCACACCTTCATCGGCACCTCGCCGATCCACATGCAGGCGAAGCTCAAGATGGAGCCACAGGCCGTGCTGGACTGCGCCGTCGCGGCCGTCCGGCGCGCGCGCCAGTGGACCGATGATGTCGAGTTCTCGTGCGAGGACGCGGGGCGATCGGAGGCCGATTTCCTCTGCCGCATCATCGAGGCCGCGATCGACGCCGGTGCGCGCACGATCAACATCCCGGACACGGTCGGCTACAACGTGCCGGCGCAGTACCGCGAGCTCATCCACGGCCTGCGCGAGCGCGTGCCGAACTCGGACCGGGCCGTGTGGTCGGTGCACTGCCACGACGATCTCGGGATGGCGGTCGCCAACTCGCTCGCGGGGGTGCTCGGCGGCGCCCGGCAGGTCGAGTGCACCATCAACGGCCTCGGCGAGCGCGCCGGCAACGCCTCGCTCGAGGAGATCGTCATGGCGGTGCGCACGCGCCGCGACGTGTTCCCCTGCGACACCGACGTCGAGACCACCGAGATCCTGCCGACCTCGCGCCTCGTGGCGAACATCACCGGCTTCCACGTGCAGCCGAACAAGGCCATCGTCGGCGCCAACGCGTTCGCGCACGAGTCCGGCATCCACCAGGACGGCGTGCTCAAGGCGCGCGAGACCTACGAGATCATGAGGGCCCAGGATGTCGGCTGGAACAACAACCGCATGGTCATGGGCAAGCACTCGGGCCGCAACGCGTTCCGCGCCAAGCTCGAGGAGCTCGGCATCGCGTTCGAGACCGCGGGGGAGCTCGACGATGTCTTCGCCCGCTTCAAGGACCTCGCCGACAAGAAGCACGAGATCTTCGACGAGGACCTGCAGGCCCTGGTAACGGAGGCGTACACCCAGGAGGTGAACGAGCGCTACCAGCTCAGGCGCCTGCGCGTGTGCTGCGAGAGCGACGTCGTGCCCGAGGCCGAGATCACGCTGGTGGTCGATGGCGAGGAGAAGCAGGCCACCGCGCAGGGCGACGGGCCGGTCGATGCGTCGTTCAAGGCGATCGAGTCGCTCCTCGACAGCGGTGCCGAGCTGCGGCTGTACTCGGTCAACAGCATCACGGGTGGCACCGACGCGCAGGGCGAGGTCACGGTGCGGCTGCTGCAGGGCAACCGCGTGGTCAACGGCCAGGCGGCCGACACCGACATCGTGATCGCATCGGCCAAGTCCTACGTCAACGCGCTCAACAAGCTGCAGCAGCAGGGCTTCCGCGAGCATCCGCAGGTGGCCGCGGCGGACGTCTGAGGGGCCGCGCGGCGCAGGGGTACGGACATGGACGAGTCGACGCGGCGCGCCTATCTCGACGCCATGGGCATCCCAGTCTGGGTCCCGCGGGCCGAAGACCGCCGGATCGGCCCTGAGGCGTCCGCGGCGCAGGCGGCGGCGCCCGGCGACGTCCCGGGCGAGGGTGCGGCCTCGGCCGCCACCGATGTCGCCGCCATGGACGCCGACGCGCTCGAGCGCGCCATCCTCGGCTGCACCGCCTGCGCGCTCTGCGAGACCCGCACGCGGGCCGTGCCCGGTGTCGGCAACCGCAGCGCCGACCTGCTGGTGATCGGCGAGGCGCCGGGTCAGGAGGAGGACCGCCGGGGCGAGCCCTTCGTCGGCCGCGCCGGCCAGCTGCTCGACCGCATGCTGGCGGCGATCGGCCTCGACCGGCAGACGGTCTACATCACCAACGTCCTCAAGTGCCGGCCGCCGAACAACCGCGACCCGCGCCCCGAGGAGATCCGCGCGTGCGCCGGCTACCTGCGGCGCCAGGTCGAGCTGATCGGGCCCAGGGCGATCCTGTCCGTGGGCCGGATCCCGTCGCAGAGCCTGCTCGAGACGGATCAGGCCATCGGGCGCCTGCGCGATCGCTGGTACCGCTACGGGCCCCGTGCCACGCCCCTGCGCGTGACCTATCACCCGGCTTACCTGCTGCGCAGCCCGGGCCAGAAGCGCAAGTCGTGGGATGACCTCAAGGCCGTGCGCGCGCTGCTCGCGGACTGACCCCCGAGGCTTGCGCGCCCGCCGCCGGCGGGCGTAACTTGCCCGCAGGTGCCCCGCGGAAGCGCCCCCATGTCCGCCGTCGTCGAGTCCGATTTCCGGATCCGCCCCATGCGCGAGGCCGACCTCGTGGGCGTCCTCGCCGTCGAGCGCGGCGGCTATCCCTATCCGTGGTCGCGGCGCATCTTCCAGGACTGCATCCGCGTCGGCTACTGCTGCCTGGTGGCGGACACGGCCGGCTGCATCGAGGGCCACGGGATCATGATGGTGCGGGCAGGGGAGGCCCACATCCTCAACATCTGCGTGGACATCGAGCGCCGCCGGCGCGGCATCGCCCGGGCGCTGCTCGACGAGCTGCTCGATATCGGGGCCACGGCCAACGCCCGCTGCGCCTTCCTCGAGGTGCGCCCGTCCAACGCCGGCGCCCTCGAGCTCTACCAGCGGACCGGCTTCCACGAGGTCGGTCGGCGGCCGAACTACTACCCCGCCCCCTTCGGCCGCGAGGACGCGCTCGTGATGGCACGCGGCCTGGACGCCACGGACGAGGACGGGCGTCAGCAGTTATAATACCCGGCTGTGCCGTTGCCGCGGCACCCGATCGCAGCCGCTACACCCGGATCCCATGGCCGATCACCGAACAGAAACGGCGCGTCGGCGCACGCTCGCCATCATCTCGCACCCGGACGCGGGCAAGACCACCGTCACGGAGAAGCTGCTGCTCTACGGCGGCGCGATCCAGCAGGCGGGCACGGTCAAGGGCCGCAAGGCCGCGCGCCACGCCACCGCCGACTGGATGCAGATGGAGCAGCAGCGCGGGATCTCGGTGACCTCGGCGGTGATGCAGTTCCCGTACACCGAGCGCATCGTCAACCTGCTCGACACGCCCGGCCACGAGGACTTCTCCGAGGACACCTATCGGACCCTGACCGCGGTCGACTCGGCGCTGATGGTCATCGACGTCGCCAAGGGCGTCGAGGAGCGCACCGAGAAGCTGATGGACGTCTGCCGGTTGCGCACCACGCCGGTGATGACGTTCATCAACAAGCTCGACCGCGAGGGTCGGGAGCCCATGGAACTGCTCGATGAAGTCGAGGAGACGCTGCGGATCCGCTGCGCTCCGGTCACTTGGCCGATCGGCATGGGCAAGCGCTTCAAGGGCGTGTTCCACCTCTGGAAGGACCAGGTGCACCTGTTCTCGGCCCACCACGACGGTCGCATCGTGCAGGGGGAGAAGATCGACGGCATCGACAACCCGCGCCTCGACGAGGTGCTGGGCGAGCAGGCCGCGGAACTGCGCGAGGAGATCGAGCTGGTGCAGGGGGCGAGCAACGCGTTCGACGCCGACGCGTACCTGCGCGGGGAGCTCACGCCCGTGTTCTTCGGCTCGGCGATCAACAACTTCGGCATCCGGGAGCTGCTCGACGAGTTCGTCGCCCACGCGCCGCCGCCGCAGCCGCGCGCGGCGACCACGCGCACGGTCGATCCGTACGAATCGACTTTCTCCGGCTTCGTCTTCAAGATCCAGGCGAACATGGACCCGCAGCACCGCGACCGCATCGCGTTCGTGCGCGTGTGTTCCGGGCGCTTCGCCAAGGGCATGAAGGTGCTGAACGCGCGCACCAACCGCGAGAGCAAGATCGCGCAGGCGCTGACGTTCCTGGCCGCCGAGCGGGGCCACACGGAGGCGGCGTGGCCGGGCGACGTGATCGGCATCCCGAACCACGGCACGATCCGCATCGGTGACACCTTCACCGAGGGCGAGCGCTTCGCCTTCACGGGCATCCCGAACTTCGCCCCGGAGTTGTTTCGCCGCGCGCAGCTGAAGGACCCCATGAAGATGAAGCAGTTGCAGAAGGGTCTCGAGCAGCTGTGCGAGGAGGGCGCGACCCAGCTCTTCTGCCCGGCCGGCAACAACGATCTGATCCTGGGGGCGGTGGGGTCGCTGCAGTTCGATGTCGTCGCCCAGCGCCTGCGCGATGAATACAAGGTCGACTGCCTGTTCGAGGGCATTGGTGTGCAGACGTGTCGCTGGCTCTACGGGGACGACCGCCAGCTCCGCCAGCTGCGCGACAAGTCGCCGCTGAACGTGGCCGAGGATCACGCCGGCGAGTGGGTCTACCTCGCCCCGACGCGGGTGAACCTGGAGATGACCGAGGAGCGCTGGCCCGACATCGAGTTCCGGGCGACGCGCGAGCAGGGCGGGCTGCCGGCGTGAGCCCGCTGCGCGCGATGACCCGCCGGCGTGTGGGGGTCGGGGTGCGTGTCGCGGGCGCGGGCACCGACGCCGCGCGGGCCTCGGGCGGCGTCCCCTTGCTCGCGGCGGCCGGCGGGCCGTTCAGGGGGCAGCGGCGTGGCTACGGGGGAGGCCGCCGCACGGACCCTGCGGGTGATGCGCGTGTTCCTGATCGCCGTGCGCGCGCTGTTGGAGACCGCTCACACCCGGCTGCGCCGGCCTGCGCCGGCGCGTGGCGACGACTCATGCGGGCCCGGTCACGGCGGTGCCGCGCGTCGCGCCCGCGGGCGCTGGTGCTGCTCGCGGGGCTGCTGGTCGCCGCGCC
>CAZVFN010000111.1:0-9315 GCA_964626335.1 uncultured Ectothiorhodospiraceae bacterium | reverse complement strand
GCGCGCCGTCCGCGGCGGCGGACGCGGGCTCCGCGGACGGCGGCCATGTCGCGGAACCAGCCGCCAAGGACCGGACCGCTCGCACGGCGGAGGACGCGGTCGCCGCAACCGGCTCGGCGGGTGCCGCACCGGGCGACTCCGGCGGCAGCGCGCGCCCGGAACCGGGGCATGCCGCCGGCGAGGCGAGTGTTGATCGCGCCGATGCAACCGACGCGGCCGTCTCGCCCCGCCAGCCCAGCCAGTTCGGCACCCGTGTACGGTCGCTGGCCGAGCGCTCGTCGGCCAGCGATGACGAGCATCCCCGCGACAGCGACGACGATCGCCCTCGCGATCCCGACGCCGCGGACGCCTCCGCCGACGGCCACGGAAACACCGACACCGGTACCGACACCGGGCGCGGTTGAAGGCATCGCGCAGGGCTCGGGGCGACCGTGCGCAGGCGGCCCGCCCCGGCGGACCCGATCGCTCCCCGGCCAGGGCGCTCGACGCGATTGCGGCGGGCCGGGCGGCCGCGGTGGCGCTTCGCCGGCGGCCACGCCCGTGCCGCAGGACTTCCGGGACCACGCTCGGCCCGGTCCGGCCAAATACGCCTGCCAGCGCCCGCGTGCGGCTTCGCGGGTTGTGACCGCCATCGCGGGTGCCGCGCGGGCGCGCGCCCTCAAACGCCGCCCGGGCCGCCACGGGATCCGTCCGACCCGCCCGCGCGCCTGTCCGCGTGCGCATCGATAGTTCTGCGAAACCCGCCGCACGCTGCTACATTGATCTCCCACCTCCAGCGCGAGAAGCCCTCCCCGCATGACGGCCCAAAAGAACGTTTTCGTCGTCGGTCTCAACGAGTTCAACCTGAACATGCTGCGCCAGCTGCGCGGTGCCGGCGACCTGGAATTCCACGGCGTGCTGACGCCGGAGGAGGTCTACGACACGGAGGTATTCCCGATCGCCGACATGATCCGGCGGGCCTCGGAGGAGCTCGCCGCATTCGACGGCAGCGTCGACGCCCTGCCGGGCTACATGGATTTCCCGGTCTCGACGATGCTGCCGATCCTGTGCCGCAGGTTCGACCTGCCGACGGTCTCCCTCGAGGCCCTGCTCAAGTGCGAGCACAAGTACTGGGCCCGGGTCGTGCAGAAGGAAGTCGTCGCGGAGCACATCCCCCGCTTCAAGGCCTTCGATCCATTCGACGACGACGCCCTGCAGAAGATCGCCCTCGGGTTTCCCTTCTTCGTCAAGCCGATCAAGTCATCCGGCTCGCGCCTCGGCTTCCGCATCGACAAGCCCGAGGACTTCGACGAGGCCATCGCCCGCTTCCGCGAGGAGATCAGCCTGATCGCGGAACCGTTCGACTACATCCTCGACCAGGCCGACATGCCGGAGCACATGCGGCAGGTATCCGGGCACTACTGCCTGGCCGAGGAGATCATCGGCGGCCGCCAGTGCACCGTCGAGGGCTACGCCTGCAACGGCGACGTGCACTGCTTCGGCATCGTCGACTCGATCCGCTACAGCCAGGTGATCTCGTTCTTCCGCTATGAATATCCCTCGAGGCTGCCCGAGCGCGTCCAGGACCAGGTCCACGACATCAGCGAGCGGATCATCAAGCACATCGGCTACGACAACTCGGCGTTCAACATCGAGTATTTCTGGGACGAGACGCTGGACAAGCTCTGGCTGCTCGAGATCAATACCCGGATCTCGCAGTCCCACAGCGACATCTTCGAGAAGGTCGACGGGGTCAGTAACCAGCAGGTGCCGGTCGATCTGTCCCTCGGACAGAAGCCGCGGATGCTGCACCGGGAAGGCAAGTACCCCGTTGCGGCAAAATTCTTCCACCGCGTGTTCCACGGCGACGCCCGCGTCACGCGGGTACCGACGAACAAGGAGATCGAGGCGATCCAGAAGGACTTCCCTGATGCCCGGATCCTGCCGCAGGTGCGCGAGGGCATGTACCTGTCCGAGCTGCTCGAGCAGGACAGCTACAGCTACGCCCTGGCCTACATCTACCTCGGCGCCCGCGACCGCGAGACGCTGGTGACCGACTACAACACGATCATCGCGCGCCTGCGGTTCGACGTCGAGGACATCCAGCAGGAGCACACGCACGTGCTCGAGACGCCGAACGTGTAACGAGCCTCGGACGCAAGCGCTTCGGCCGCACCCGCGGGTGCGGCCGATATCGTTATCCGTCGCCCTTTCCAGGAGCTACCGCGACCGCCATGCGTACCGTCCACGAATTCCCGCACGAGGTCTTCGAGGAAGAGACCTGGATGACCCTTTCCGATGGCTGCCGGATCGCCCTGCGCATCTGGCGCCCGGTCGATGCCCACGACGACCCGGTCCCGGCCATCTTCGAGTACCTGCCCTACCGCAAGCGCGAGCTCACCGCCGACCGCGACGTGCCGATGCATACCTACTTCGCCGGTCACGGCTACGCGTGCGTGCGCGCGGACCTGAGGGGCAGCGGCGAGTCGGACGGGATCCTGACCGACGAGTACCTGCAACAGGAGCTCGACGACGGCGTCGAGATCCTCGACTGGATCGGACGCCAGCCCTGGTGCACCGGCCGCGCCGGCATGATCGGCATCTCGTGGGGCGGCTTCAACGGCCTGCAGATCGCGGCCCTGCAACCGCCGGAACTGGGGGCGGTGATCACCATTTGCTCGACCGACGACCGCTACGCCGACGATGTCCACCACATGGGCGGCTGCATGCTCGGCGACAACCTGTCGTGGGCATCGACCATGTTAGACCAGAACGCGTGCCCGCCCGATCCTGCACTGGTGGGTGACCGCTGGCGGGACATGTGGCTGGAGCGCCTCGAGCACAGCGGGCTGTGGCTGGAGCAATGGCTCGAGCATCAGCGCCGCGACGCGTACTGGAAACACGGCTCCGTCTGCGAGGACTACAGCGCCATCCAGTGTCCCGTCTACGCGGTCAGCGGCTGGGCCGACGGCTACTGCAACGCCGTGTTCCGCCTGCTGAAGAACCTGGACGTGCCGCGCAAGGGCCTCGTCGGCCCGTGGGCCCACAAGTACCCGCACCTCGGCGAGCCGAAGCCCGCGATCGGGTTCCTGCAGGAATGCCTGCGCTTCTACGATCGCTGGCTCAAGGGCATCGAGACCGGGCTCATGGACGAGCCCATGCTGCGCGTCTGGATGCAGGACACCGTGCCCCCCAGCGCGCGCTACCGCAGCCGTCCCGGGCGCTGGATTGCCGAGCGCGAGTGGCCCTCCCCGGAGATCGAGCCGCGCAATCTGCGCCTCGACTACGGGCTCGGGCTGTCCTTCGCGCCGGATCCCCCGGCAGACGAGCGGCGGCTCAGCATCCAGTCGCCGCTGTTCGTGGGCCTCTACGGTGGCAAGTGGTGCTCGTACAACGCACCGCCGGACCTGCCACACGATCAACGCGACGAGGACGGCGGCGCACTCGTATTCGAGAGCGCGCGCCTGGAAGAGGCCCTGGAGATCTGCGGCCAGCCGACGGTGACGCTGGACGTCGAATCGGACCGCCCGGTCGCCATGGTGGCAGCGCGCCTGATCGACGTCGCGCCCGACGACAAGGCCACCCGCGTGTCGTACGGGGTGCTCAATCTCACCCACCGCGAAAGCGACGAGACCCCGACGCCGCTCGCGCCGGGCAAGCGCTACCGGGTCACTGTCGACCTCAAGCACATCGCGCAGCGGTTCCCCGCGGGGCACTCGATCCGGCTGTCGATCTCGACCGTGTACTGGCCCCTGGCCTGGCCGTCGCCCGAGCCCGTCAAGCTCACGATCAGCCCGTGCAACAGCACCCTGTCCCTGCCCGTGCGCGACCCGCGCCCGGCCGAGGAAGCCGGCCTCGCCCCGTACGGCGAGCCCGAGGCGGGACCGCCCGCCGACATCGTCCTGCTGCAGCCCACGCAGGAGGAATGGACGGTGATCCGCGATCTCGCTCACGACCGGACGACGCTCCGGGTGGTCAACGACGAGGGCCGGCGTCACTTCCGCGATATCGACCTGGAGGTCAGCGCCCGCGTCTCCGAGCACTACTCGTTCTCCTACGCCAACCACGACTCGCTGCGCGGCTGGTGCGAGTGGCGCCGCAGCTTCCGGCGCGGCGACTGGGAGGTCCGCACGCTCACGAGCACGCTGCTGACCGCCGATGCCGAGGCCTTCCGCATCCGCGCGACCCTGGACGCCTACGAGGGCGACACGCGCGTGTTCGCGCAGACCTGGGACCGGAGGATCCCCCGCGACCTCGTCTAACCTGCCGGCAGTGCACGGAAAACCCCGGCGGGCGAAGCCCGGCCGGGGTCGCTTGCCGGCCGCGCGGAACGCGGCCGGTGGCCCGGGGCAGGGCGCACGGGCTCCCCAAGGCCGCGTGCGCTGCGCCGGCCGCCGTTACATCGCGGTGCCGAACTCCCTGGCCAGGCACTGCATGACCTCCTCGCCCTTCTGGCCCGTCATGTCGACGAACTTCTGGCGGACCTTCATGCTGGCCTCGCGGAAGCGGGCCCGCTCCTGCTCGTCGAGTTTGATCATCTCCATGTCGGGCTTGGCCTGCTTGATATTCGCCAGACGCTCCTTGTTGTACTCCGCCTGCCTCTCGAAGATGAAGTCCGACATCCCCTCGACCACCTCGTCGAGCATCTTGCGCCGTTCGTCCGGAAGCCCCTCGTACCAGTCATCGTTGCCCACCACGGTGGTGGTGAACTGCTGCTGGCCGGCCCAGATCATGTACTTCGTGACCTCGTAGAACTTCATCTCCTCGATCGCGAAGATGGGATTGACCTGCGCGTCGATCTGCCCCAGCTGCAGGCCGCCATAGACCTCGCCGTACGGCATCGGCGTCGGGTTGGCGCCGAACGCCTCGTACGCCTTGACCAGCAGCGGCGAGGTCATCACGCGCATCTTCACGCCGGAGAAGTCGCTCGGCTTGCGCACCGGCTTCTGGGTGGTCCACACCATCTGGCCCTCGGGATACATCGTGAGCAGCTCGAGCCCCTTGCGCTCGAACTCGTCGTCGAGCTTGCCGTAGATGCACTCGCTGTTGCTGAGGACCTCCTTGTTCACCTGGTTGTCCTGCGACAGCAGGTAGGGGATGTTGAACACGTTCATCGCCGGGATCAGCGAGCCGAGGTGGCCCGGCGAGGCGTTGGTGAGCTTGAGCACACCCTGGCCCGTCATCTCGGCGATGTCACCGGAGGTGCCGAGCGTGCCGTAGGGGTAGATCTGGACCGTGACGTCACCGTTCGAGCGCTCCTCGATCCGGCGCTTGAATTCCTCCGCATAGGCGTCCTGGACGCTGCCGTCGACCTCCTCCAGCGCGAATTTCCACGTAGCGGCCTGCGCGCCCTGGGCGACGAACGCCGCCGCGATCAGGGTCGCGACCACCGCCATCGGCTTTCGATACCTGTTCGTTCGCATCTTCATCCTCCGCTTACTGAGAGTCGGCCGGGAAGTGACCCGGTTCGTGGCTGACCGGCCGGACACCCGTCCCGGCGCCGGGCAAGGTTGCCGGTCACGGTTCGAGGGAACCCAAGATTGACTCTAGCCGTTTCAGCGCGGACTGCAACCACGTCGATCCGTCGCGCGCCGTTTTCGAAACATCATCAATATCGCGCCTTAGCAAAAAAAAATCCGCCTGCACACATGCCCGGGAAAGAAACTTTTCTCGTTGCAGGGGATGGCGCTTGCGCGCGCGTTGACGGGTGGCGCACAGTGGACTATAGACCTCGTGGGCGTTACCCATCGACGCCGCGCCATGCGCGCCGAAGCGCCCGCCTGCAGCGGCCGCCACGGATGGCCCGGGCCTCCCAACCCGCGCGCGCCGGCAATGCCGGACCCGGCGTTCGAACGCGACCCGAGGAGCGGACTCCATGCCCGCAGACCCCAACGACGATCCGTACAGCAACCCCTTTGCCGCGCTCGGCCGCGCCATAGCGACGCCCCTCCAGTATCTGGACACCGGCATCGCCACATTCGAGCGGATCGTGCTGTCCTACGGTGTCCTGATCATGGCCGCCAACTCGATCGCCAACGTGATCGGGCGCTTCATCTTCGGCCAGAGCATCTACTTCAGCATGGAGCTGAACGCCTTCCTGATGGTGCTGATCACCTTCATCGGGCTGGGTTACGCAGCACGCCAGGGCCGCCACATCCGGATGTCCGCCATCTACGACGAGCTGCCGGATACCGGGCGCAAGGCCCTGATGATCACCATCTCCCTGGTGACCGCGGCGCTGATGTTCATCCTGGCCTATTACTCGGTGAGCTACGTCCACCGTCTGTTCGAGCTCGGCAAGGTCACGCCGTCGCTGCGGGTCCCCCTCTGGATCACCTACCTGTGGGTTCCGATAGGCTTCGTCATCACCGGCATCCAGTACCTTCTGACCGTCTACCAGAACCTGCGCTCGAAGGAGGTCTATATCTCCTACGAGGTGGTGGACAGCTACGGGGAGACCCCCGATGAAAGCACGACCTGATCGCGCGGCCTTGGGGCCTGACGGGAAGGAGCGCACTCTATGAGCATCGGCGCGGCGATGCTGCTGCTGATGATCGTGCTGCTGCTGCTCGGCTTCCCGATGATGGTGCCCCTGATCGCGGCGACGATGCTCGGCTTCTTCGTCTATTTCGCGGGGATGGAGCCGAACATCATGATCCAGCAGATGATCGGCGGCGTGAAGCCGTCGGCGCTGGTTGCCGTGCCGATGTTCATCTTCGCCGCCGACATCGTGACCAAGGGCCAGTCCGCGGACCGCCTGATCGACATGGTGATGCGCTTCGTCGGCCACGTCCGCGGCGGACTCGCCATCACGACGGCGGTGACCTGCACGCTCTTCGGCGCCGTCTCCGGCTCGACGCAGGCCACCGTGGTGGCCATCGGCGGTCCCCTGCGCCCGAAGATGCTCAAGGCGGGCTACGGCGACTCCTTCACCATGGCGCTCGCCGTCAACGCGAGCGACATCGCGTTCCTGATCCCGCCGAGCATCGGCATGATCATCTACGGCGTGATCTCCGGCACCTCGATCGCCGAGCTGTTCATCGCCGGTCTCGGCCCCGGCCTCCTGATCCTGGTGCTGTTCTCGGTCTACTGCTACGTCTACGCGCTGCGCAAGGGCATCGAGACCCTGCCGAAATCGGGCTGGGGCGAGCGCCTGCGCGGGGTTCGCGGCGCCGTTTGGCCGCTCGGTTTCCCGGTGATCATCGTCGGCGGCATCTACGGCGGCATCTTCAGCCCGACCGAGGCGGCCTCGGTATCGGTCCTCTACGCCCTGATTCTCGAGTTGCTGGTGTTCCGCACCGTCAAGATATCGGAGGTGCCGACGATCGCCCTGTCCACGGGGCTGATCACGGCGGTGGTGTTCATCCTGGTCGGCGCCGGCAACGCCTTCTCCTGGGTGCTGTCGTTCGCCCAGGTTCCGCAGGAGGTGCTGGGCGGCCTGGGCCTGCAGGACGCCGCGCCCGTATGGATCCTGATCGCCATTGCGATCGCATTCTTCGTCGGCTGCATGTTCGTCGACCCGATCGTCGTCATCCTCGTGCTGACGCCGATCTTCGCCCCGATGGTCGCGGATGCCGGGCTCGACCCGGTCCTGGTCGGCACGCTGATCACGCTGCAGGTCGCCATCGGCTCCGCCACGCCGCCGTTCGGCTGCGACATCTTCACGGCAATCGCGATCTTCCGCCGGCCCTATTTCGACGTCATCAAGGGCACTCCGCCGTTCTTCGTCCTGCTGCTGCTGACGACCGTGCTGCTGATCGCGTTCCCGCAGATCGCGCTGTTCCTGCGCGACCTCGCGTTTCGCTAGGAGGCCGACCGCCATGGTTTCGCAGGCAGCCCCCGCGCCGGCCACTCGAACCACGAGGACACGACCGTGACTGAAGACCGTTCCGCCTCTCTCGACCGGATCCTCGTCGCCGTTGACGGCTCGGAGAACGCGGGCCGTGCGGTGCACCTGGCGATCGAGTTCGCGCGCCATTTCGGCTCGACGATGATCGTGCTCAGCGTCTACAAGCACACGAGCCAGATGGAAAGCTCGCTGTCGCTCGTGCGCACGCGGACCGTCCCCACGCCGCCGGACGAGGTCATGCACGACCTGGCCGAGGAGGCGGTGGAGTGGGCCGCGCAGCGTTTCGCCGAGGCGGGGGTCGAAGAGGTGGAGACGATGATCCGCCGCGGTCCGCCGGCGCGCACGATCGTGCAGACCGCCAAGCAGCAGGACGTCGATGCCATCGTGCTCGGCACCCGCGGCCTCGGGGATGTCGAGGGCTTCTTCCTGGGCAGCGTGTCCCACAAGGTCAATGCGCTGGCCGACTGCACGTGCATCACCGTGCGCTGACCGGCCATCGCTGCCGGGCAGCGTCGAGGGGGTGAACGATGACCGTACACAGCAACGGCCAAGGGCGCGCACACCGGCGAGCGGCGCTCGGCCTCGGCGCGGCACTGCTGCTCGCAGCCGGTACCGCGGCCGCGGGGACGCTCGAGCGGGTGCAGCGCGAGGACCGCATCCGGGTCGCCGTCGCGAACGAGCAGCCGTACGGCTACATCGGGAACGGGCGGCTCACGGGCGAGGCGCCGACTATCGCCCGCGAGGTCCTGCGCCGCATCGACCCGGAAATCCGCCTGGATGGCCGGGCGGTGGACTGGGGGGACCTGATCCCGACTCTGCGCGCGGGCGAGGTGGACATCATCGCCGCCGGCATGTTCATCACGCCGGCCCGTTGCGACAAGGTGGCCTTCACCGACCCGACCTACGTCGTCGGCGAGTCGTTCCTCGTGCGCGCAGGCAACCCGCTCGGGATACGCGACTACCACTCGATCTCGAACGACCCGCAGGCCCGGGTCGCCCTTGTGGCCGGCACCGTCGAGTACAACTATGCCATGCACGCCGGCATCCCCGCCGAGCGCGCCGTGCTCTACCAGGACTTCGAGCGGGCCGTCGATGCGCTCGAGGCTAGCGATGTCGACGCGGTCGGACTGACATCGCTCACGGCGCGCTCGCTCGCCCGGCGCATGGGCGAGGACGAGTTCGACGCCACGCCCCAGTTCTATCCGGTCATCGACGGCGAGGAGCAGAAGGGTTATGGCGCGTTCGCATTGCGCAAGGACGACACGGCCATCGTCGAGGCATTCAACCGCGAGCTGGACGACTTCATCGGCACGGAGGCCCACTGGGACATGGTCGAGCGTTTCGGTTTCGCGCCCGACATGGCACCCGACCGCAGCGCCGAGGAACTCTGCGCCGGCCAGCGCTGATCCGGCCCGACCCCGGCCCCGTGCGAGCTCCTAGTGTCCTTTAACGGAAGTTCTTCGATCTTTCTCGGCGAGGCATCGTGG
>CAZVFN010000110.1:0-9483 GCA_964626335.1 uncultured Ectothiorhodospiraceae bacterium | reverse complement strand
CAGGCGGTCGCCTCCACCGGGCGGCTGTCGTCGAGCGAGCCGAACCTGCAGAACATCCCGATCCGCAGCGAGCAGGGCCGCCGGATCCGCGAGGCGTTCGTCGCCCCCGCGGGTTGCACGCTCGTGGCGGCCGACTACTCGCAGATCGAGCTGCGCATCATGGCCCACCTGTCGGGCGATGCCGGCCTGCTCGCCGCGTTCGCGGACGACCGCGACATCCACCGGGCCACGGCGGCCGAGGTCTTCGGCCACACCCCGGGGCACGTCACCGATGAGCAGCGGCGCGCTGCCAAGGCCATCAACTTCGGCCTCATCTACGGCATGTCCGCCTGGGGCCTCGCGCGCCAGCTCGCCATCCCGCGGGGCGACGCCCAGGCCTACGTCGATCGCTACTTCGAGCGCTACCCGGGCGTGCGCGCCTACATGGAGGCCACGCGCGAGCGCGCGCGCGGGCAGGGCTACGTCGAGACGGTGTTCGGCCGGCGCCTGTACGTGCCCGAGATCAACGCGCGCAACGCCCAGCGCCGCCAGTACGCCGAGCGCACCGCGATCAACGCGCCCATGCAGGGCACCGCCGCCGACATCATCAAGCGCGCCATGATCGACGTCGACGCCTGGCTCGGCCGCGGCGGCGCCGACGCCCGCCTGACGATGCAGGTCCACGACGAGCTGATCTTCGAGGTCGCCGACGCCGAGGCGGCGGGCTTCGGTGACGAGGTGGCGCGGCGCATGAGCGCAGCGGCCGAGCTCGAGGTGCCGCTCGCCGTGGAGGTCGGCACCGGCCCGGACTGGGCGTCGGCGCACTGACCGCCGTGCCCGGAATGCACCGCCCATCGGCGCTGCAGCCCCGCTCGGGCGCCCGGGCCGGGGAACCCCCTTTGCGCGCATCCGGCGCCTGCTAGGGTTGCGTCATGAGCAACCGCCCGCAACAGCTGGAACGACCCGCGGTGCGCCCGTTGGCGCAAGGCTTCACGCTGATCGAGTTGATCGTGACGGTGGTCGTGCTCGGCGTGGCGCTCGCGGTGGCCGTGCCGTCGTTCGCCAACCTCGTGCGCAATCAGCGCCTGACGGGGACCGCGAACGACCTCGCCGGCACCCTGGCGCGCGCACGCAGCGAGGCCGTCGCCACGGGCGCGCCGACGCGGGTCTGCCCGTCGACGAATCCGACCGCCAATAATCCCTGTACGGGTGGCAATGACTACACCAATGGCTGGATCCTGGCGGTGGACGCGGACGGCGACGGCGCGATCAACACCGGAGGGGCCGACCGCCTGGTGCGCGCCTGGCAGGGCCCCGACTACGCGGTCGCGGGTTTCACGGGTCCGCTCAACGTCGACTATGACAACCAGGGCCTGAAGATGGGCGGCGGCGTCGACAGCATCGAGCTGCAGGCAGACGGCTGCACCGGACCGTGGCAGCGCCGCGTCCGCATTAACGCCATCGGCAACGTCGATACCCAGACGCAATCATGCTGATACGCAAGAACTACCGGGGCCGCGCGCGCGGGATCAGCCTGATCGAGGTCATGGTCGCGCTGATCATCTTCAGCGTCGGTCTGCTGGCGCTCGCGGGCCTGCAGTCGAGCAGCCTGATCGAGAACCAGGTGTCCTATCTGCGCAGTCAGGCCGTGATGCGTGCCGGCGACATGGCCGATCGCATGCGGGCCAATCCGCAGGGGGTCGACAACGGCGCCTATGACTCGACCACGCCCGTCGGCGGTACGCCCGACCCCGACTGCTTCGGCCCCGCCGGCTGTACCCCCGCGCAGATGGCCGCGCACGACCGCGCGGCCTGGGCCCAGGCCCTGACTCAGCTGCCGCAGGGGCAGGGCATCATCTGCACCGATTCGACGCCGGACGACGGCACCCCGGGTACGCCGCAATGCGATGGCGCCGCGGTGAGCGGGATGGACATGTACAGCGTCAAGGTTTTCTGGCAACGCAATGGCGACCAGCGCTTCGCGACGCAGGTGCGGATCAACCGATGACGGCGACCGCACGACAGACCCGGGGCGAGCGCATGCGCGGCGTGACACTGGTCGAGCTGATGGTCGCGTTGCTCATCGGCGCGCTCCTCACCGGCATCGCGGTGAAGGTGTTCTCGAGTTCGCTCGACGTGCAGCGCACGACCGAGGCGTTCAGCCGCATCCAGCAGAACGCGCGCTTCGCCGACATCCTGCTGTCGCGCGACCTGCGTCAGGCCGACAGCTTCGGCTGCACCAACCGCGACAATCTCAACAGCATCGTCGATCCCACCAACGGCGGTGGCCCCAACGTCGACCTCAGCGGCCCGGCGGTCACCGGCAGCGAGGACCCGGGCGGGGCCAGCATCAACGACTCCGATACGATCACGCTGCGTGGCACCGGCAACCTCAACGCCACGATCACCAACGACCCGGGGGCCGGAAGCCAGATGTTCCTGAGCTCCGTCCAGGGCCTCGCGATCGGCGACCTCGTCATGGTCACCGACTGCAGCGGGCAGGCCGCCGGCGGCGCGACCACCACCGAGGTCTTCCAGGCAACCAACGTGGTCCAGGCCAACGGCAACGTGGTCCACGCGGTTGGCGGGGCCGCGCCCGGGAATACCGCGCCGCCGAGTTTGAACAATACCTATCCGAACGGCACCGCGATGACGGTGCGCCAGGCCGTCTATCGGGTCGCCAGCGGCGACACCGGCGCGCCCACCCTGCAGGCGTCGTACAACGGCCGGGCGTTCCAGGACCTCATCAGCGACGTGTACTCCATGCAGATCGTCTACGGCGAGGATACCAATGCCGACGACGTCGCCAACCGCTACGTGGCCGCGAACCAGGTCGGCAACATGGACAACGTCGTCGCGGTCCGGATCCAGCTGATGGTCATGGGCGGCCTGCCGAATGTCGCGCGCACGGGCTGGGTCGACAACGCCGACATGGACGGCAACGGCAACCAGCAGATCACCTACGACGCTGAGTTCGGCGGGACCACCGAGACCCTGCCCGACGGCCAGCTCGGCGAACTCGTCACGATCACGTCCGCACTGCGAGGGCGGCTGCCATGAGACGGACCCGATGCAACCCGCGGCGCCAGCAGGGCACGGCCCTGATCATCGCGCTCGTGATGCTGATCGCGATGACCATCCTCGGGCTGACGAGCGCGCGCAGCACGCTGATGCAGGAACAGATGACCGGCAACAAGCGCCAGAAGCAGGTCGCCTTCGAGGGCGCTGAGGCGGCGGTGCGCATGGGCGAGGACGATCTGTGGTCCCTGCTCGGGGGCGCGCCGCCGAACCCGCGCGGGCTCGGCGCGTGCACGCCCTGCGCCGTGCTCGTCCAGAACTCGCTCGACCCGCTCGCCGCCGGGACCTGGAACAGCGGCAACGTGCGCGACGGGCCCGACATGCCGGCCACGGTCGAGCGCCCGGAGTTCTACATCGAGGCGCAGCAGCGGGTGCCGCTGACGCCCATGCAGGGCCGCGGCGCCGGGCGCACGCTGCACTACTACAAGATCACCGGCCGCTCGACCGGGGAACAACAGCGTGTCGAGTCGATCCTCCAGAGCACGTTCGTGCTGATCTTCTGAGGCGCGGCGAACACGGCCAAGGAGTACCAAGATGTCCCAGCGGAATCCGACCCCCCGCAACCGGGCCTCGCTCGCCGCCGCGGCGATGGTCGCCGTGGTGCTGTCGGGCCACAGCATCCGCGCGGCCGCGTCGACGCCGATCGACCTCGGGCAGACGCCCGTGTTCCTCGGTGACCCGGTGAATCCGAACGTGTTCATGCAGCTCGACGACTCGGGCTCGATGGGCCGAGACGATCTCGCCCGCGATCTGCGCTTCGGCTACTTCGACTACGCGGGGCCCTCGAATCACGACTACGATCCGGTGCACGGCTCGTGCTCGGCATACCCCGGCTTCGACTTGCACTTCGACTGCGACTGGCGGGACAACGCGCCGGTTGGCGACGCCCTGGCCTTCACAGCCGATCCGGCGGCGCGCGTATACGATGCCTGGTGGGACACCGGCTACGGCGATTCGACATTCGGCAACGCCCGCGACTGGCCGAGCGAGACCGGAACCACGGACCTCGCGGGCGAGCAGTACTTCGAATGGATCGACGACGCGGGCTCCAACAGCTGCCCCCCGACCGGGCCGGGCGACTACACCGACACGAACGTCAACAATTGCGGCAACGACATCCCGGACGCGTGGGACTCGTTCCGCGTGTTCACGATCAACAGTAGCTCAATCACGGTGGAGACCTACGAGTTCTCGCCGACGGCCGCCAGCGCCAACGCCACGGTGACGAACACGCAGACGCTGACCGGGGGGCCCCATCCCGAGCTCCACGGCCAGACGGTGGCCGAGGTGCAGCAGCGCTACGCGAACTACCACACGTACTTCCGCACGCGCCGCCATGTACTCGCCTCCGCGGTCGGGGTGATGCTGCGCGACTTCCCGGACTTCCGCTTCGGGGCGAACACGATCCACGACCGCTTCTTCGAAGAGGCCCCTGCCGCGGCCGCGACCGCGCCGTACACCAGCCACAACAAGGCCCTGTTCGACACGGTCAAGGACGATCTCGAGGCGAGCGGCGGTACGCCGCTGCGCGACGCGGTCGACAAGGCCGGCGAGTACTACGCCGGCGACCTCGGGGCCGATTCGCCGATCAATCACGAATGTCAGCAGAACTTCACGCTGGCGATGACCGACGGTTTCTGGAACCGCAATCACGGCGGCACCGGCGACGTCGACGGCGACGGCATCAACAATCTGCTTTCCGACATCGGGCGCCACTACTACGACACCGACCTGTCGGGGCTGCCCGACGCCGTGCAGAGCACGGTGGACGACCCGAAGACGGGCACCAGGCAGGATCAGCAGCACATGGTCAGCTACGGGGTGGCCTTCGGTGTCACCGGCAACCTCGAGGACACGGATGGTGACGGCCAGCCGGACAACGACACCTCCGGGGCCCTGAGCGCACCGTTCAACGTCGACAGCGACTGGACCAACGGCAACCCCTCCGGCCAACGGACGCTCGACGACCTCTGGCACATGGCCTACAACTCCACCGGCCAGTTCCTGTCCGCGGCCGACCCGGCGGAGCTGACGCAGGCCATGCGCGATGCCCTCGCGAATATCTCGGACCGGACCGGCTCGGCCGCCGCGGTCGCCACCACGAGCACGGCGGTCTCCAGCGACACCGCCATCTTCCAGGCGCTGTTCGACAGCGGCGACTGGAGTGGCGACCTGCGCCGCCTGCCGCTGGTCGAGCAGCCGAACGGCACTGTCGAGGTCTCGAACACGCCCGACTGGGCCGCCGCGGCACAGGTCGACGCCCAGGACTGGGACACCGGGCGCACGATCATCACGCGCAATACCAACTCGGGCAACGCGGTGCCGTTCCGGTGGAGCGACCTGTCGCCAACGCAGCGGGATGCCCTGCGCGACGATCCCGCGACGGCCGCGACCGACGACGACGGCCAGGGCCCGCAGCGGCTGCGGTTCCTGCGCGGCCAGCGCACCAACGAGCTGGCCAACGGCGGCTCTTTCCGCGACCGCTCGAGCGTGCTCGGCGACATCATCAACTCGGAGCCGGTCCGGGTGGGCGAGCCCGACTTCGGCTACCCCGACAGCTGGCCCTCGGGCGCGCCCGAGAACGGCCATCCGTACTCCGACTTCGTCGCGGCGAACGAGACGCGCACGCCGATGGTCTACGTCGGCGCCAACGACGGCATGATGCACGGCTTCGATGCCACCGACAGTGCCTCGGGCGGCGAGGAGGTGATCGGCTACGTGCCCACGCGGGTCCACGCGGGCCTGAACGAGCTGACGGACCAGCAGTACGACCACCGCTTCTACGCCGACGGGCCGCTCAACCACGCCGATGCCCTCTTCGAGGACGGGCCCGGCGCCGAGTGGCGCAGCGTGCTCATCGGCGGCCTGCGCACGGGCGGGCGGGGCGTGTACGCGCTGGACGTGACCAATCCGGCCACGTTCGCCGAGGCCAACGCCGGCGACATCGCCCTGTGGGAATTCACCCCGGGCGACGACGGCGACATGGGGCACGTGACCGGATCGGTGCCGATCGTTCGCCTGGCCAACGGCGAGTGGGGCGCCGTGGTCGGCAACGGCTACAACAGCACCGACAGCGAGGAAGCGGTGCTGTTCATCCTCGACGTCGAGGACGGCTCCGTGATCCGCAAGTTCTCGACCGGCAACGGGCCGTCGGACGACCCCAAGAGCGGCAGTGACCGCGTCAACGGCCTGTCGGCGCCGACGGTCGTCGACAGCGACGGTGACAACATCGCCGACGCGGTCTATGCCGGCAGCCTGTTCGGCAATCTCTGGAAGTTCGACATCTCCGGCAGCAACCCGGCGAGCTGGGGCATCGCGACCAACGGCGGCAAGCCGCTGTTCGAGGCACGCAGCGACGCCGGCGAGCCGCAGCCGATCACGGCCGCGCCCGCGGTCGGCTTCCATCCCGAGGAGGACGGCTTCCTGGTCTATACCGGCACGGGCAAGTTCCTCGGGCAGGTCGACAACACGGCCTCGGGGCAGACGACCCAGAGCGTCTACGGCGTCTGGGACAAGCGCGACGGCAGCGACGTCGAGCGCAGCGATCTGCTCGAGCAGGACATCATCGACGAGCCCACCGTCAGCGGGAGCGAGACGCGCGTCGTCTCCGATGATCCCGTCGACTGGTCCAACGATCGCGGCTGGTTCATCGACCTCGATCGGCCGGGCTCGCCGGGCGACAACCGCGGCGAGCGTGTCGTGACCCGCCCGGTGGTGCAGGCCGACCGCGTCGTGGTCAGCACCCTGCTGCCCGACAGTGCCCCGTGCGGCGGCGGCGGCGACAGCTTCCTCATGGCGCTGGCGGTCAACAACGGCGGGCGCTTCGGCGACTCGATCTTCGACATCAACAACGACGGCGGCTTCGACAGCGCGGACAAGGCGGGGGGCAACGCGGTCTCCGCCGTCAAGTCGAACATCGGGATCATCTCGCGTGCCACGATGGTCTTCACGCGCAGCCGCCAATCGGCGATCTACGGCGGCACCGGCTCGGCGGACACCGGCAGCACCGGGATGACCCCGCCGGGCTTCGACCTCGGCCGCAAGTCGTGGCAGCAGCTGCGGTGATCGCCCCGTGGCGGGCCTCGCGCACCCAGGGGAGGAATGAGTGATGACAGGCACACGCATCGGGGCCGCGCTGGTCGCGGCCGTCCTGGCCGCGCCCGTGGCCGCGGAACGGGTCACGCCGGACGGCGGCGGCCGGATCCAGAGCATGGAGGCGCAGACCATGCTGATCGACGGCAGGCGCTACGATGTCGCCGGCGCCGAGGTCCGGCTGCTCGACGGCGGAGCCACCGGTGCCGACAGCAGTGACGGCCCGCTGGGCCGGCGCATCGGGACGGTCGGCTCGGGTCGCCCGATCCAGGCGCTGGTACCGCGCGGGGCGAAGCGCGCCGGCTACGCGCTCCATCGCGATTCCGATCGGCGGGTCCGCGTGATCTGGGTCGCGGCCCCGGACGCGCAATGACGCGAGCGCGCGTGACGCGACGGCGAGGGAGTCGCCCGGCCGGCTTCACGCTGATCGAGATCATGATCGTCGTGCTCATCCTCGGTGTGTTGCTGGCGATCGCCATCCCGCTGTACCAGGACCAGGTGCGCGAGTCGCGCCGTGCCGAGGCCAAGGAGGCCCTGCAGCGCGTGATGCAGGCCGAGGAGCAGTTCCGCACCGAGGAGAACACCTACACGACCGACCTCAATGGTGACCTCGCCTTCGCCAACGACCCGGTCCGGTCGGAGCCCGGGGACTGGTACCGCGTGGGTGCCACGCCCTGCGGGGCAGGGATCGCGACCTGCGTGACCCTGACGGCCACTGCCCAGGGCGATCAGACCAATGACGCCTGCGGCAACTTCACGCTCGACTCGCGGGGTATCCGTGAGGTGACGGGCCCGGAGAGCGTCGGCAACTGCTGGTAGGCGAATACCCCGGTTCCGCGTCCGGCCGGCTCGACCGCGCAATCCGCGCTGCCGGGCTCAGGCGCCGGCCACGCGCATCTGGCGCGGCAGGTGGAAGACCACGGTCTCCTCCACGCCCGTGCCCGCCTCGCGGGTCTCGCCCCCGGCGCGCTCGAGCTCCGCGACGACCTCCTGCACCAGCGATTCGGGCGCCGAGGCACCCGCGGTCACGCCGACCGCGCGGGCCCCGTCCAGCCAGCCCGCGTCGATCTCGCGGGCATCGTTGATCAGATGGCCGGCGCAGCCGAGCTTCTCCGCGAGTTCGCGCAGGCGGTTCGAGTTCGAGCTGTTGGCCGCGCCGACCACGAGCACGACGTCCGCTTCCCGCGCGAGCTGCTTGACCGCCTCCTGGCGGTTCGTCGTCGCGTAGCAGATGTCCTCCTTCTTCGGCGTGGCCATCGCCGGGAAGCGCTCGCGCAGCTTCGCCGCGATGTCGGCCGTGTCCTCCACCGACAGGGTGGTCTGCGTGACCACCGCCAGGCGCTCGGGGTCGTTGACGGCGACGCGCTCGGCGTCGGCGACGTTCTCCACCAGGCGGATCTGCCCGCCGTGGCGCGTGTCGAACCGCCCCATGGTGCCCTCGACCTCGGGATGGCCGTCGTGGCCGATCAGCAGGACGTCGCAGCCCTGGCGGGCGTAGCGATTGACCTCCATGTGGACCTTGGTGACGAGCGGGCAGGTGGCGTCGAACACCTCCAGGCCGCGGCGCGCGGCCTCGTCCTCGACCGCCTGCGACACCCCGTGGGCGCTGAAGATCACGGTCGCTCCGTCCGGGATCGCGTCGAGCTCCTCGACGAAGACCGCGCCCTTGTCGCGCAGCTCGTCCACGACGCGGCGGTTGTGCACTACCTCGTGGCGCACGTAGATGGGCGCGCCGAACATGTCGAGCGCGCGCTCGACGATCTCGATGGCGCGATCGACACCGGCACAGAAGCCGCGGGGGTTGGCGAGCAGGATTTCCATGGGCGCGCCTCCGGGGCGCGTGGCCGGGAGACGCGGAGTATAACGCCGCCGCATACGGCGGCCCAACCCGCGGGTACCCGGATGGATCGAGGGCGGGCTGGGGGAGTGTTGTCGGGCGGTTCTCGCGAACGCGCGAAGGGCGCCAACGGCCGCGAGGAAAAATTGTTCACGCGGCGTCGCGGAGAGCGCAGCGGAGTGGGAGGGCGAAGGGCGAAGGAGACAGGAGACAGGAGACAGGAGACAGGAGACAGGAGACAGGAGACAGGAGACAGGAGGCCGGTTGCGCGACCGGAGGCATCGCTGCGAGGCGCCACAGGGACGTCGTTGCGAGCGTAAGCGAAGCAACGACGTGGCAGGAGCGGGCAATCTGCCCGTCCGCCGTCCCCGCGCTGGATCGCCGCGCTCCCGCGGGTCGCTCGCGATGACGGGCTGGCTCGGCCCGGCCCCGGTGCGATTGCCACGCCGCGGGCGCGCGGCGACCATGGTTCGCCTGCCGCCTGCCGCCTGCCGCCT
>CAZVFN010000109.1:0-9565 GCA_964626335.1 uncultured Ectothiorhodospiraceae bacterium | reverse complement strand
CGAGGCCGCACCCGCGCCGGGCGCGACCGACCGCGAGGCCGGGCAGGTCCAGCAGGCGAGCGGCACGGTCACGGCCGTGCGCCCGCGGGCGTCGACGCGCTCGCTCGAGACGGGCGCGACGATCTACGTCGGCGACCGGGTGCGCACCGGCGACGGCGCGGTGGCGGTGCTGCGCCTCGCCGACGGCTCTCGGATCACGCTGCGCCCGTCGTCGACGTTCCGCGTCGCGCGCATCGAGCGCAGCACCGACGCCGACGGCGACACGAGCCTGACGGGCATGTTCCTCGACCTCGTGCGCGGCGGGCTGCGCGCGATCACCGGCGGCGTCGCCGACCGCAACCCGGACCAGTACAAGCTGCGCACGCCGGTGGCGACGATCGGCATCCGCGGCACCGAGTTCGATGCCCGGCTGTGCTATCGCGGGCAGTGCCCCGATCAGGGCGGCGGCGGTGACGAGGGCCCCGAGCCGGCGGCCCGGGTGGCGCAGCTGCAGGGGGGCGTCGAGGCGCACGGGCCCAACGGCGCGACGCGCGCGCTGGACGCTGGCGCGCGCGTCTACCCGCAGGACACCGTGGTTACCGCGGACGACGCCTGGGTGGCGCTGCGCTTCGCCGACGGCTCGAAGGTGTCGCTGGAGCCGGGCACGGCGTTCAGTGTCCGGGAATGGGACTACGAGGAGGGCGAGGCCGACGAGGGCAACGCGCTGCTGCGCCTGGTGCGCGGCGGCATGCGCGTGCTGTCGGGGCTGATCGGCGACCGTTCGCCGGACCGCTACAAGGTCGACACCCCGGTGGCGACGATCGGCGTCCGCGGCACCGGCTTCGACCTGGTCTGCCAGGGCGCCTGCATCGACCCGGACGTCTCGACGCTCGCCTCGGCACAGGGCGACGGGCTGTTCGTGCGCACCTGGGAGGGCCGCGTCTACGCGCAGCTCGACGGCCGGGTCGCCGAGTTCGCCACGGGCCAGAGCGGCTTCCTCGCCAACGCCACGGCGCCGGTGCTGCGCCTCGAGCAGGTGCCGGCGGCGCTGCAGGAGCTGACTGCGCCGCGCCCGGACACGGTCACGGGATCGATCCCGGACAGCGGCGAGCGCCTCTACACCCACACCCGCAAGGGGGCGATCTCGGTGCAGGGCGCGACCGGCTCGGCGGTAGTGCTCGAGGCCGGCCAGTCCGGCGTCACGGGCGCGGGCGGTGCGGCGGCGGCGCTGCCCGAGCCGCCGGGCGACTTCGTCGGCCCCGCCGACACCGGCGTGCCGATGCCCAACATCCTCGGCGCGCTGGGCTCGTTCGCGCTCGGCCAGTTCGAGCTGGGTACCGTCTACGCCGGCGGCACGGCGGGCGCGGGCCTCGCCGGCGACGAGGATGACTTCGAGAGCCGGCTGCAGCGCGACAACCCGAGCGTGAGCGTGCAGGACCTGTCGGGCGATGCGGGGCTGCGCGGCTTCGTCGGCTTCCGCCTGCTCGGGCTCGTCGGCGTCGAGGTCGGCGCGTTCGACCTGGGCGACACCGAGTCGGAGATCGACCCGGGGACCGCGGATCCGGCGGCGGTCGCGCGCGACGCGCTCGACGAGCACCCGATCACCCCGCGGGGCATGGACGTCAGTGCCATCGTGCGCACGCCGACCGACGTCACGGCGACGACCTGGGCGTTCGCGCGCGCCGGGGTGTTCCGCTGGGAGGGCGAGGTGACCACGCGCACGCCGGGCGGCGAGACCTTCAGCAAGGAGTTCTCGGGCACCGATCCGCTCGTCGGCGGCGGCGTCGAGTACCGTATCGCGCCCAACGTGCACGCGCGCGCCGAGTGGATCCACTACCGACTCGACCCCGATCCGGTGAACTACATCGGCGCCGGCGTGGTCTGGTCGCTGCCCTGACCCCGGCGCGGGGCGACAGGCCGCAGCGGACCGCCCGCCTCGCTCGGACCGCACTGGCGAGAGGCGTTGCCTGGCCGAGGCGGCTCGCCGCACGGCGCGCCATGCCGGGCCGTGCGGTGATCGGGCCCCGCGTGCACCGGGCGCCGCCGCGGGCCGATTGGCCGGCTCCGCGAGCCGGCTGACGACGGCATCGGGTGGCGTCCACCCCGCGGCGCCTCTTATAGTCCTGCCGGAAACGCATCACGCAGGGATGGCCGACAATGCCTGTACCGTACCGCAAGGCCCCGCTCGCCGCTGCCGTCGGTGCCGCGCTCGTTTCCTCGCCTGCCGGTGCCTATACCGTCAGCCCGTTCACGGGCGAGTTCGAGCTCGCCGCCGACGGTTCCAACACCAACCAGGTCACGCCCGACGTCGCGATGGCCGACGACGGCAGCTTCGTCGCCGTGTGGGAAGACGGCGGCGAGATCTTCGCGCAGCGCTTTGCGGCGGATGGGTCGACAGTCGGCGGCGAGATCTCCGTCCCCCGCTTCTCGCCGTCGAATCCCGACCCCCGCACCAACCCGACGGTCGGAATGGACGACGATGGCGATTTCGCGGTCGGGTGGCAGGGCTACTATGGATACGGATATGGCTACTACGGGGACGAGATCGTCTTCCATCGCTTCGATGCCACCGGCGCCACAGTGGGGAGTGCGGTTCGGGCTACGCAGGATCCGAACCTCTCCCAGTTCAATCAGATAGCCCCCGATATCGCCCTCGACGCCGACGGCGATATCGCCATCACCTGGCAGGGTAACCAGGCGAATAATGACGAGCAGACGATCTCGTATCGGTTGTTCGGTGCGACGAGCGGCAAGCAGACGGGCATCCTCACGGCGCCCGACGATCCCGGTCCCACACAGACGACCCCCAGTATCGGACGCGCCGGGCCGGGTGAGTTCGTCATCGGGTGGCAGTACGGGACGAGCGACATCCTCGCGCGCCGTTTCGGCGCCGGTGGCTCGGCACTGGCGGCTCCCATCCAGGTCAACGCCAGCGCGCCCGGCCCGCAGGAGAATCCGAGCGTCGCCGTCGACGACGACGGCGATTTCGTCGTCGCCTGGGAAAACTACGCGGGCGGCAACGACGCCATCGACGTGCGCGCCTTCGACGCGACGGGCAGCGAGCTGATCGCGCAGACCAGCGTGGCTCAGGACGGCGAGACACCGGCAGTCGCGCTCTTCGGGACCAACGAGGCGAGCGTCGCCTGGCGCGCATTACCCGGTGCTGCCCTCAGTGACGGCGACCTGGGCACGATCCTGCTCAGTACGCTCGACGCCGGCGGCGCGGTGGACACGGGCCCCGTCCAGGTCAACGAGACCACGACCGGCGAGCAGGACAAGCCGGCCATCGCGATCGATGCCGATGGCGACGCGGTCGTGGGGTTCGAGAGCTACGCCTCGAGCGTCGAGGACGACGTCCTCGGGCGCCTTTTCGGCCGACCCCCGGTCGCCGACGCCGGCGCGGATCGGACCGTGGTGACGGGTGGCTCGGTCACGCTCGACGGCTCCGGCAGCACGGACCCGGTCGGCAACTCGATCGGCGCGTTCAACTGGACCCAGACCGGAGGAACTTCGGTCACGCTGGCGGACAGCACGAGCGCGACGCCGTCGTTCACGGCTCCCTCGACCACCGGGACGCTCACGTTCCAGGTCGAGGTCACCGACGACCAGGGGCTGAGCGCGACGGACACGGTCGCGATCGAGGTTGCGCCCTCGCAGGAGCCGGTCGAGGGGACGGCCGGCGGTGCGCTCGGCTGGCTGGGCGGCCTGGTGCTGGGGGCGCTCGGTGTCGGCCGCGCGGCCTGGCGGCGCCGTCGCCGCCGCCGGCGGGGTTCCCTGGGGGGGCTGCTGGCGGGCGCGCTGGCGATCGGCCTCGCGGGCGGGACACCGCCGGCCCAGGCCCAGCGCCCGGGACCCGGGGCCACCGAGCGCGAGGCCGGCCGCGTCGAGGAGGTCAGCGGTACGGTAACCGCCGAGCGCGGCCAGACCACGCGCAGCCTGGAGGAGGCGGCGGTGATCTACGTCGGCGACCTGGTCCGAACGGGCGCTGACGCCGCCGCCGTGCTGCGCCTCGCCGACGGCTCGCGCATCGCGCTGCGCGCCGAATCCACCTTCCGGGTGTCGCGGCTCGAGCGCACGACCGACGACGACGGCGACTCCAGCCTGACCGGCATGCTCCTCGATCTCGTGCGCGGGGGTCTGCGCGCGGTCACGGGCGGCGTCGCCGAGCGCAATCCGGGCGACTACCGCCTGCGCACGCCCGTGGCCACGATCGGGGTGCGGGGCACGGAGTTCGACGCCCGACTGTGCCCGCGCCGGCAGTGTCCGGGACAAGACGGCGGCGCCGCGGATGACGCGGGGGCCGAGCCGGCCGCCCGGGTCGTGCAGCTCTCCGGTGTAGTCGAGGCGAGAGCGGGCGACGGCGGCACGCGGGTGCTCGACGAGGGGGCCCGCGTGTTCCAGGGCGACAGCGTGCGCACGGCCGACGACGCCTGGGCCGTGCTGCGCTTCGCGGATGGTTCGAAGGTCGCGCTCGAGCCGGGAACGGCGTTCGCCGTGCGCGCATGGGAGTACGACGACGGCGAGCCGGAGGACGGCAACGCCCTGCTGCGACTGGTTCGCGGCGGGATGCGCGTGCTGTCGGGCCTGATCGGGAGCGAGCAACCCGGTCATTATCGTGTGTCCACGCCGGTGGCCACCATCGGCGTGCGCGGTACCGGGTTCGATCTTCTTTGCCAGGGCGACTGCGTCGATCCGGACGCCACCAATGTCACCTCGACCCAGGGCGACGGCATGTTCGTGCGTGCCTGGGAGGGCGAGGTCTATGCCGAGCTCGAGGGCCGGACCGCCGAGTTCGCGGTCGGCGAGACGGGTTTCCTGGCCAACGACACGGCGTCCGTGCGGCGGCCGGCGTCGCTGCCGGGGCCGTTGCAGGGGCTGGTCGCCCCGCGCCCCGACACGGTCACCGGCTCCATCCCGCAGAGCAGCGACCGCCTCTACACGTACACGCGCGAAGGGGCGATCACGGTGCGGGGTCGCACCGGGCCCGCCACCGTGTTCGAGGCGGGTCAGGCCGGTGTCACTGCCACTGGCCAGACACCCCGCGGCCTGCCCGAGGCGCCCGGCGACTTCGTCGGCCCGGGTGACGTCGGCGTGGCGGTGCCGACCATCATGGGCGCGCTCGGTTCGCTCGCGCTCGGCCAGTTCGAGCTGGGCACCGCCTACGCCGGCGGCACCGCCGGCGCCGGCATCGCCGGCTCGGAGTCCGAATTCGAGGACCGGCTGCAGCGCAGCAATCCCGGCGCGTCGGTGGACGACCTGTCGGGCGGGGCCGGCCTGCGCGGGTTCGTCGGCTACCGCCTGCTCGGCGTCGTCGCCGTCGAGGTCGGCGGCTTCGACATGGGCGACACCGACTCCGAGATCGACCCCGGCACGGACGACCCTGCCGCGGTGGCACGCAACGCGCTCGACAAGCACCCGATCACCCCGCGGGGCGTGGATATCAGCGCGCTCGCGCGCACGCCCATCGATGCAACCGGTACGGGCTGGGCGTTCGCGCGCGCCGGGATCGCGCGGTGGGAGGGCGAGGTGACGACCCGCACCCCGTCGGGCGAGACCTTCAGCAAGGAGTTCTCCGGCACGGACGCGATCGTCGGGGGCGGCGTCGAGTACCGCCTGTCGCCGAACCTGCACGCGCGCACCGAATGGATCCACTATCGCCTCGAGCCGGATCCGGTGAACTACGTCGGCGCGGGCCTGGTGTGGACGTTCCCTTGACCCGCCCCGTCCGTCCCCCTCGGGCTGCCTGACGGCGCAAGCGCTGCGCCCGCCCGGGGCGCCTCGATCGGCACACGGCCGTGCCTGCTCACCGGGCAGCCGGGCGGCCCGCGCGTCGGCTAGCGGGCCTCGCCCCGGCGCGTGAGCTGTTTCTCGACCCGGGCAGGTGAAACCGACCCGCGCGTACCGAGGTGCTGGGCGAACACGGAAACGCGCAATTCCTCGACCTGCCAGCGCAGATCCTGCAATTCGCCCTCGCTCCAGGCGAGCTGCCCGAGCGGCGGCAGGGCGGCGCGGATACGCGCCCACAGGGGTTCCACTTCGCTGCGCCCGCGCCGATCGCGCTCGGGCTCGCGATCGAGCACGTCCAGGCGGCGCCCGATCGCGTCGAGGTAGCGCGGGTAATCGGCCAGGTGCTCGGCCGGCGTCGCCGTGATGAAGCCGGGGAAGACGAGGTGGTCGAGCTGGTCGGCGACGTCGCGGGCCGTCTCGATCCAGGTCATGGGCAGGTTGCCCTCGATGCGGCGGTGGGCGTCGCGGTAGCGCGTGCCGATCGCGTCGAGCTCGGCGAGCAGGCCCTCGGCGGTGGGCCAGAGGGCCTCCTGCGCGGCCGCGACACGGGCCTCGAATGTCTCGCGGTCGACGGGGGCCCCGGCCTCGCCGAGGCCGGCCCGGTCGATGGTGGCGTCGACCAGGTCGCGCGTGAATGCATCCGCGGCGATGCGCGAGCGGAAGTGCAGGGTTACGCGGGTGAGGTCCTCGAGCCCCCGCTCGAGGTCGCGCAGCTGGCCGCCGAGGCGCCGGCGGATGAGCATGCGCACGCCCGCGCGGTGCTCGCGCGCGGCCTCCGCCGCCGTCGGGAACACGGTCAGCGCGATGCGGTTGCCGCGCTCCGCCAGCCCCGGGTGCACCGTCATCTCGATGCCGTGGCGCTCGATCTCGACGCCGTCGGGGAGCTCGCCGAAGTCCCAGTCGTCGACGTCCTCGCGCTCGAAGCCGCTCTCGCCGGTGTCGAGGTCGCGCGCCCCGGCGTCGGCGTGGCGCTCGGCCAGCGCCTCGAGGTCGCGGCCGCTGTCGATCACCTGCCCGTCGTCATCGATCACGGCGAAGCGCATGCGGTAGTGCGCGTCGAGCGCACCGGGATCCCAGACCTCGGGCGGCGGGGCATCGCCGGTCATGTGGCGCAGCTCGTCGGCCATGGCGTCGGTCAGTGCCCGGTCGTCGGGCTCGAGGCGCTCGAACAGCGCGCGCGCGAAATCGGGCGCGGGCACGAAGCGCCGCCGCCACTGCTTGGGCAGCGTGCGGATCAGCGCCTCCATCTTGTCGCGGCGCATGCCGGGCACCAGCCACTCGCAGCGCGCCGCCGCGATCTGCCCGAGCGCGGCCCGCGGGACCGTCAGCGTCACGCCGTCGTCGTCCGCGCCGGGCTCGAAGCGATACGACAGCGGCAGGCGCAGGCCCCCGAAGGCGAGGTGGTCCGGGTAGGCCCCGCCGGTGACCTCGTCGGCGGGGCGCTGCAGCAGCGTCGCGCGCTCGAGATACAGGCAGTGCGGGTGCTGCCGCTCGGCGCGCTTGCGCCAGGCCTCGAACGTGGGCCCGTCGTAGACGTCGGCGGGCACGCGCGCATCGTAGAAGTCGTACAGCACCGCCTCGTCGGCGACGATGTCGCGCACCCGCGCGCGCTCCTCGAGCGCTTCCAACTCCTCGACCAGGGCGCGGTTGTGGCGCAGGAAGTCGCCGCCGGTGTCGAGCTCGCCGTGCACCAGCGCCTCGCGGATGAAGATCGGCCGCGCCTCGCCGGGCGCGATCGGCCCGTAGTTCACGCGCCGGTTCGGGTTGATGACCAGGCCGTAGAGCGTGCTCTGCTCGTCCGCGGCCACGCGCTGCGCCTTCTTCTCCCAGCGCGGGTTGCGATGACTGCGGCGCAGCAGGTGGTCCGCGAGGCGCTCGATCCAGCGGCGGTCGATCGCCGCGACCGTGCGGGCGAACAGCCGCGAGGTCTCGCTGATCTCGGCGGCGACCAGCCATTTCGGGTTGCGGCCGGCGACATCGGAGCCCGGGAAGATCCACAGCCGCCGATTGCGCGTGGACCGGTACTCGCCGTTGCCCTCGTGGCGTGCGACGTTGCCGAGCAGCCCGGCGAGGATCGCGCGGTGGACGTTGTCGGCCGCCGCGGGCTCGGCGTTCGGGCGCAGGCCGAGCGCCTCGGCCTGCGCGCGCAGCTGGCCGTGCAGATCGACCCATTCGCGCAGGCGCACGAACGACAGGAAGTGCTGGGCCGCCACCTTGCGCAGGCGGCTCTGCGACAGCTCGCGCCGCCGCTCGGCCCAGAAGCGCCACAGGTTGAGCAGCGACACGAAATCGGAGCGCTCGCCGGCGAACGCCGCGTGCGCCTGGTCGGCCGCCCCGCGCTGATCCTGCGGGCGCTCGCGCGGATCCTGGATCGCGAGCGCGCTGGCGACCACGAGCGTTTCCGCGAGCGCGCCCTCGTCGGCGCCGGCGAGCAGCATGCGCCCGAGGCGCGGATCGACCGACAGCCGCGCCAGGCGTTCGCCGAGGCGCGTCAGCCGGCGCCCTTCGTCCACGGCGCCGAGCTCGTAGAGCACGGTGTAGCCGTCGTTGATCAGGCGGCGCTCGGGCGGGTCGATGAAGGGGAAGTCCTCGACGGCGCCGAGGCCGAGCGAGGCCATCTGCAGCACCACGGCGGCGAGGTTGGTGCGCAGGATCTCGGGATCGGTATAGCGCGGGCGCCGTTCGTAATCGGCGTGCGAGTACAGGCGGATGCACAGGCCCGGCCCCTCGCGCCCGCAGCGCCCCTGGCGCTGGTCGGCCGAGGCCTGCGCGATCTTCTCGACCGGCAGGCGCTGCACCTTCGAGCGTACGCTGTAGCGCGAGATGCGGGCCTCGCCCGTATCGACGACGTAGCGGATGCCGGGCACGGTCAGCGAGGTCTCGGCGACGTTGGTCGCGAGCACCACCCGGCGCCGGCCGTGCGGCTGGAACACCCGGCGCTGCTCGCTCGCCGCGAGCCGCCCGAACAGCGGCAGCCACTGCAGGTCGCGGAAGCCCGCCTTCGACAGCGCCTGCTCCGTGTCCCGGATGGCGCGCTCGCTCGGCAGGAAGACCAGGATGTCGCCGGGGCCCTCGCGCAGGCACTCGCCGACCGCCGCGACGATCGCCTGCTCGCGGTCGAGCTCGCGCGCATCGCCCTGCTCGTCGGTGTCGGCAAGCGGCCGGTAGCGCGTCTCGACCGGGTACATGCGCCCCTCGACGTTGACCACGGGCGCATCGCCGAAATGCCGGCTGAAGCGCTCGGGGTCGATCGTCGCCGAGGTGATGATCAGCTTGAGATCGCGGCGGCGGCGCAGCAGGCGCTCGAGATAGCCCAGCAGGAAGTCGATGTTGAGGCTGCGCTCGTGCGCCTCGTCGATGATGAGGGTGTCGTAGGCGCTCAGGTCCGGATCGCGCCGGATCTCGGCCAGCAGGATGCCGTCGGTCATGAGCTTGACGGCGCTGGCGTCGGCCACCTGGTCCGTGAAGCGCACGCGGAAGCCGACACGCTCGCCCACGTTCGTGCCCAGCTCCTCGGCGATGCGCGCCGACACGGTGCGCGCGGCGATGCGCCGCGGCTGCGTGTGGCCGATCATGCCCTCGACACCGCGGCCGAGCTCGAGGCACATCTTGGGCAGCTGGGTGGTCTTGCCGGAGCCCGTGTCGCCGCACACCACCACGACCTGGTGGCGGTCGATCGTCTCGAGGAGGCGCTCGCGCGCGCCCGAAACCGGCAGTTCCGGCGGGTACGTCGGGGCCGGGCGCTCGACGGCGCGTGCGGCGCGGCGGCGCGCGGAGGCGTCGACGTCGGCGCGCAGGC
>CAZVFN010000108.1:0-9607 GCA_964626335.1 uncultured Ectothiorhodospiraceae bacterium | reverse complement strand
CGATCGGGCCGACGTCGCCGCGCGATACCCGATCGTCGTGAGGAGGAGCGCCAGGATCGACGGGATCGGCCCGGGCAGGCCCCGGGCCAGCGGGATGTGGCCGGGCATCGCCACCACCGCGAGGAAGATGATGTCGGCGGGGATCGCCACGCCAGCCGTGGCGCACCACGACGTAGAGGACAGCGACGGCGATCACGGCGAGGTACACGCCCATCTGCTCGACGCGGGCCTCGAGCGCGTCGCTCGCCGCGCCCTGCGCCAGCTGCCACGTGCCGTAGCCGGCCGCCAGGTGGAGAAGGCCCCAGAGCCCGTAGAAGACCGTGCCGATCCGGCTCCACAGCATGGTCGCCTCGGCCGGTGGTTCCGTGCCGTCGTTCGACCGTCGCCGGCCCCCGCGTTCGCGCCGCCGTCACCACAACCAGGCGGCGCCGCGCACGCCGCCGTCGTCGCCGTGCACGGGCGGCTCCAGAGGCGTGTCGCAGCGATCGGAGTACACGTAGTGCTGCCACAGCGGCGGTACGTTCGCGTACAGCCGCTCGACGTTCGACACGCCGCCGCCGAGCACGATCACATCGGGGTCGAGCATGTTGATGACATGGGCGAGGCCGCGGGCGAGGCGGTCCTCGTAGCGCGCCAGGGTGCGCTCCGCCTCGGGATCCCCGTCCAGCGCCCGGCGCACGATCGTCGCGCCGTCGAGCTGCTCGCCGCTCGCCCGCGCATGGTCCTGCAGCAGTCCCGAGCCCGAGACCCAGCGCTCGATGCAGCCACGGCGGCCGCAGTAGCACTCGGGTCCCGGGAGCTCCTCCGCGCGCGCCCACGGCAGCGGGTTGTGCCCCCACTCCCCGGCGACCGCGTTGGGACCGACGAGCACGCGGCCGTCGACGACGATGCCGCCACCGCAGCCGGTACCGAGGATCACGCCGAAGACGACGCCGTAACCGCGGCCGGCGCCGTCGACCGCCTCGGAGAGCGCGAAGCAGTTGGCATCGTTGGCCAAGCGCACCGCGCGCCCGAGGCGGCGCTCCAGGTCGCGGTGGCCGGGGCGGCCGTTGAGGAACACGGAGTTGGCGTTCTTGAACAGCCCGGTCGCGGGCGAGATCGCGCCGGGCGTGCCGATCCCGACCGAGCAGTCGCGGCCGGCCTCCGCCTCGAGCGCGGCGACCATGTCGGCGACCGCATCGAGCGTGGCGTCGTAATCGCCGTAGGGCGTCGGCGTGCGCCGGCGCGCGCGCGCCGTGCCGCCCTCATCGAGCACTACGCCGGCGATCTTGGTCCCGCCCAGGTCGATGCCGATGCGCATGCAGGTCTCCCGGTGATCGGCCCGATGCTACCGCCGCCCGCGCCGCGTTTGTAGCGCCTGGGGCCCGGAGCCAGGCCCGCCAGGCTGTGACAGGGCGCGGCATCGCGGCACCGTCAACCGGCGTGCCCGCGCCGCCGCGGCCATCGCCCGGCACCCGGAACTCGTGGGCGGCGATCCTGTCCACGCGCGTGTCCCCGGGCGGCGCGGCAGCCCGCGCACATTCCCCCGCCCGCCGGGCGCCGCCAAGCTTGACGGCAGGCGCCAGCGAGTGAAGTCTGGCGACCATCCAGGGGTCGACCAGGCGCGGGGTCGCGCCGCACCGGCGGACCCCCGGGCCACGCCCCGTGCGGGAGCAAGACCATGGCAACGCCCCCCGGCGCCCGCTTCCGCGGCGAGCTGGCCAACCACGAACCCCTGGCGATCGTCGGCGCAGTCAACGCCTACTGCGCGATCATGGCCGAGTGCCTCGGCCACGGCGCGCTCGACCTGTCCGGTGCCGGCGTCGCCAACGCCTCTCAAGGGCTGCCGGACCTCGCCCCGACCGAACACGGCGACCAGCGGGCCGTCATCGACACGATGCAGACGCGCGAGGCGCTCTACGACTACCTCCATTATCACGCCTGGGAGCAGCGGCCGGACGACCTCGCCGCCCGCCGGGGCCCGAACGAAGGGGACACACGCGAATGAACACGGCTTCGACCCCGGGCCTGCGCGGCCAGGTCGCAGGGCGCACCGCGCTGTCGACGGTCGGGATCGACGGCTCCGGCCTCACCTACCGCGGCTACGACATCCACGAGCTCGGCGAGCGCTGCACGTTCGAGGAGGTCGCCCACCTGCTGATGCGCGGCCACCTGCCGAACGCGGTCGAGCTGTCCGCGTACCGCGAACACCTCGCCAGCCTGCGCCACCTGCCGATCGTCGTGCGCGAGGTGCTCGAGCGCCTGCCGCCCGGGGCCGAACCGATGGACGTGCTGCGCACGGGCGTGTCGGTGCTCGGCAACCTCGAGACGGAAGCGGCGTTCGACCGCCAGCTGGCGGCCGCCGAGCGCATCCTCGCCCTGCTGCCGGCCATTGTCGGCTACTGGTATCGCTACAGCCACGAGGGCGTGCGCGTGGCCACCGAGACGGACGCGGACTCGATCGGCGGCCACTTCCTGCAGCTGGTCCACGGCGAGGCCCCCGACCCGGTGCACGAGGCGGCGATGCAGGTCTCGCTCATCCTCTACGCCGAGCACGAGTTCAACGCCTCGACGTTCACCGCGCGCGTGTGCGCCTCGACCCTGTCCGACTTCCACAGCTGCATCACCGGCGCCATCGGCTCGCTGCGCGGACCGCTGCACGGCGGCGCCAACGAGCACGCGATGGCCATGCTCGAGCAGTGGGGCTCGCCCGAGCAGGCCGAGCAGGAGATCCTCGGCATGCTCGAGCGCAAGGAGAAGATCATGGGCTTCGGCCACGCGGTCTACCGCGACGCCGACCCGCGCAATCCGATCATCAAGGGCTGGTCGAAGAAGCTGTCCGAGCAGGCGGGCGACGCGGTGCTCTACCCCATCTCCGAGCGCGTGGAGGCCGTCATGTGGCGCGAGAAGAAGTTGTTCGCCAACGCGGACTTCTACCACGCGTCGGCGTATCACTGCATGGGCATCCCGACCAAGCTGTTCACCCCGATCTTCGTCATGGCCCGCCACGCCGGCTGGTCCGCCCACGTCTTCGAGCAGCGCGCCGACAACCGCATCATCCGCCCGTCGGCCGAGTACGTCGGCGAGGAGCTGCGCCCGGTACCGCCGATCGACGAGCGTTGACGGAGCCACGAATGAACACGACTGGTGTCCAGGGTGGTTCGAAGCGCGATGGAGCGAAGCTGATCGCTGCGTGCCGGTTACACGGGGCTGAGTGAAAACCACGGATGAACACGGGTCGAAAAAGCTGCGCGCTGCGCGCGCAGGCTGTGTCAGTCGACTTTATCCGTGTTCATCCGTGGTCCCGATACAGGCGGTCCATTCCCCTCGCGGCATGCGCGAAGCGCCCGAAGCGTTACGGACACCTCTTAATCATTCGTGCCCATTCGTGTTCATTCGTGGTTCCAGAAAAGAAGCAGCGACCAGAGACAGCTGCCGGTCGTAGGCGCGCTTTCGGCGAAGCCGGACGCGCGCATCGGTGCCGCGGCGCCATGCGCACCCGGAGCGCGATGACACAAGGCGAACACGAGGAGCGATCGAGGCCATGACCACCGTCGAATCCAACGTCCGCCCCGATTACGACGACGAGATCCAGGCGATCGCGGACTACGTCCGCGACACGCCGATCGAATCGGAGCTCGCCTTCGACACGGCGCGCCATTGCCTGCTGGACACGCTCGGCTGCGGCCTGCTGGCGCTGAACCATCCGGAGTGCACGCGCCACCTGGGACCGCGGGTGCCGCACGAGGCGGTGACCGACGGCGCGCGCGTGCCGGGCATGCAGGCGCGCCTCGACCCCGAGAAGGCGGCCTGGGACATCGGCTGCGCGATCCGCTGGCTGGACTACAACGACACCTGGCTCGCCGCCGAGTGGGGGCATCCCTCGGACAACCTGGGCGGGATCCTCGCGGTCGCCGACTTCGCCTCGCAGCGCCGCCTCGCCGAGGGGGAGCCGGCGCTGACCATGCGCGACGTGCTCGACGCCATGATCCGGGCGCACGAGATCCAGGGCGTGCTCGCGCTGGAGAACAGCTTCAACCGGGTCGGCCTCGACCACGTCGTGCTGGTCAAGGTCGCGACCGTGGCGGTCACTGCCCACCTGCAGGGCGCGACACGCGAGCAGCTACTCGCGGCGATCTCGCACGCGTGGGTCGACGGCCAAGCGCTGCGCACGTATCGCCATGCCCCCAATGCCGGGCCGCGCAAGTCCTGGGCCGCGGGCGACGCCACCGCGCGCGGCGTGCGCCTCGCCGAGATCGCGCTGCGGGGCGAGCCGGGCATCCCGACCGCGCTGTCCGCGCCGCAGTGGGGCTTCTACGACGTCGCGTTCAGCAAGACCAACCGCGACCAGGCGGTGAAGCCGCCGGAGGAGCGCCGCTTCCGCCGCCCGCGCGCATACGCCAGCTACGTCATGGAGCACGTGCTGTTCAAGCTGTCGTTCCCGGCGGAGTTTCACGCGCAGACGGCCTGCGAGGCCGCGGTCGCGCTGCATCCCGAGGTCGGCCACCGCATCGACGAGATCGAGCGCATCGAGCTCACGACCCAGGGATCGGCGATTCGGATCATCTCCAAGGCCGGGGAACTGAACAACCCGGCCGACCGCGACCACTGCCTGCAGTACATGGTCGCGGCCTGCCTGTTGTGCGGCGAGCTCACGGCCGACCACTACGCCGATACCTTCCACGCGGCGCACCCGGCGATCGATCGCCTGCGCGAGCGCATGACCGTCACCGAGGACGAGCGCTACAGCCGCGACTACCTCGACCCGGACAAGCGCTCGATCGCCAACGCGATCCAGGTCTTCTTCGCCGACGGCAGCAGCACCGAGCGGGTCGAGGTGGAGTATCCCATCGGCCACCCGCGCCGGCGCGACGAGGGCATCCCGGCGCTGCGCGCGAAGTTCCGGCGCAATGCCGAGACACGCTTCGACACGACCCGAGCCGAGGCGCTGGAGACGCTCTGCACCGACCCGCGCCAGCTCGACCGCATGCCGGTCCACGCGTTCATGGAGCACTGGGCAGGCTGAGCCCCGGGCATGTCGCAGCGCAAGGGGCGGGCATCGCCGCGCGCGGCGCCCGCCCCCGGCGGGGTGCACGATCACCGCACCCGCCGGGGGGCCGGCTTGCCGACGATGGCCGCTCGACAGGCGGCATTGCGGCGCCCGGTTCGCCCTCGGATAGGATGACGCGTATCGTCTCCGGCGGCTCGGCGCGGGGCCGCCGGGCGCCCCAGCCGAGCGCCCGGCGTGTCCCCCGGACCCGGCGGACCGTGGCGCAAACCGGCGCCGTGCGCCCTGGTCCCGCGCGGACCCGAGGGCCGCCCCGGGACACGAACACCGCATCGAGGACCGCGAACACCATGCGAATCGGCATCCTGAAGTGCGACACCGTGGCACCCGAGCTGCAACCGGCGTTCGGTGATTACCCCGACATGTTCCGCCGCCTGCTGGGCGACGGCGTCGCCCGCCCCGAGTTCCGCGACTACGACCTGACTGCCGGCGGGTTCCCTGAGTCGCTCGAGGAATGCGACGCCTGGCTGTTCACCGGCAGTCAATGGAGCGCCTACGACCCGGACGACTGGATCGCCCGGGCGCACGAAGTGGCGCGCGAGCTGCACCGCGAGCGCCGCCCGACGGTCGGCATCTGCTTCGGCCACCAACTGATGGCACGCGCGCTGGGTGGCCGCGTCGAGCGCGCCGAGGCGGGCTGGGGCGTCGGCGTTCACACGGCGCGCATCGTGGCGCGGCGACCGTGGATGGCGCCGGCCCGTGACGCGCTGCCGCTGCTCGTCAGCCACCAGGACCAGGTGATCGAGCCCCCACGCGAGGCCACCGTGCTCGCCGGCCACACCTTCTGTCCGTACGGCATGACGCAGATCGGCGACCACGTCCTGACCCTGCAGGGCCACCCGGAATTCCCGGTCGGCTACTCGCGCGCGGTCATGGACAAGCGCCGCAAGCAGATCGGCGAGGCGACCTTCCGCGACGGCGTCGCGTCCCTCGAGCAGCCCATCGAGCCCCGCGTTGCCGCCGCCTGGATCCACCGTTTCCTGCAGACCGCGCACGAGCAACGCACGGGCTGAGTACCGCGGTCCCGGCCACCCCGCTCCCCTCACCGCGGACCCACTTGCAGGAACGGGCGTGCGCGCGAACCGGTGCCGGTGTACAGCACGTTCGATCCCTTGCCCAGGGCCGACCCGGCCGCCGCCCGCGAATTCCCGGTGCGACGGCGTCGCCAGTGCGCACAACGGGTCGGGCCGGCCCGGACGCACCAAGCGGTTCGCGGGCAAGCCGGCTCCGACGGGCGCCGGCGGCCCCGGCTGGCCACCGGCCCGCTGAACCCCGTGCTGCAACACCCTGCGCCACCCCGGGGTGCAGTCGGCCGGCCCCCCGCGGCATCGAATGCCCGTAATCCCGCATCATGCCGCGATTGCCGCCCCCGGGCCGGTTGATCGACGCACCGGTCATAACCATTTTATCCACAAGCTTGTACACACCATGTAGTGGTGGGCGTGAGCCGAGCAACTATTTCTTGTGGTCGCCGATTGACGGTCCGTGGGGCGCCGCCTACACTGCCGGTACCGGGCGACGCCAACGCGTCGCCCGCTCCGCCGGCGGCCGGGCGCGCCGCCGTGCGGGGTGACAGCCAGCGCGGCGCACCCAGCCTGCCGCCGACGTACCACCAGACAACGAACGGGATGACCGCCCCATGGACTTTCAGCCGATTTCCGACGACGCATTCCAGGAGAAGTACGCCAAGAACGGCGAGGACCGCGCCGCCCAGCGCGCGCGCGTGGCCAAGGCGCTCGCCTCGGTCGAGAAGACGGACAAGAAGGGCTGGGAGAACAAGTTCGCCCAGGCACTCAAGGACGGCTTCATCCCGGGTGGCCGGATCCAGTCGGGCGCCGGCACGGGCCTGCAGGTGACACTGATCAACTGCTTCGTGCAGCCCGTGGCCGACAGCATGAACGGCATCGCCGAGGCCCTGCGCCAGGCGATGCTCACCCTGAAGGCCGGCGGCGGCGTCGGCTACGACTTCAGCCCGATCCGGCCGAAGGGCGCGCTGGTCAAGGCCGTCAACGCCGAGGCCTCCGGGCCGATCTCGTTCATGCGCGTGTTCGACCGCGCCTGCGAGACGATCGAGTCGGCCGGCTACCGCCGCGGCGCCCAGATGGGGGTGCTGCGCGTCGATCACCCGGACGTGCGCGAGTTCATCGAGGCCAAGTACGAGCGCGGCCAGCTGTCGAACTTCAACGTCTCCGTCGGCGTCACCGACGAGTTCATGCAGGCGGTCGAGGACGATGGCTGGTTCGAGCTCACCCACGAGTCCGAGCCCTCCCCGCGGCGCAAGGCGGCGACGGACGTCCACTACGACGAGGCCAAGGGCAAGTGGGTCTACGAGCGCGTGCGCGCCCGCGAGATCTGGGACTTCGTCATGGAGGCGACGTATGACCACGCCGACCCGGGCGTGCTGTTCCTGGACCGCATCAACGGCGAGAACAACCTCTGGTATGCGGAGTCGATCCAGGCGTGCAATCCTTGCGGCGAGCAGATGCTGCCGGCCTACGGCTGCTGCTGCCTCGGCTCGATCAACCTGACCGAGTTCGTCGAGCAGCCGTTCGCCGAGGGAACCTACTTCGACAAGGAGCGTTTCGCCGACGTCGTGCGCACCTCGATCCGCATGCTCGACGACGTGCTCGATGCCACGGCCTGGCCGCTCGACGAGCAGGACAAGGAGGCCGAGGCCAAGCGCCGCGTGGGCCTCGGCTACCTCGGGCTCGGCGACGCGCTGATCATGCTCGGCCTGCGCTACGACTCCGAGGCCGGGCGCGACATGGCGGCGGAGATCTCGCGCGTGATGCGCGACGAGTCCTACCGCGCCTCGGTCGAGCTGGCACAGGAGAAGGGCCCGTTCCCGCTGTTCGACGCGGACAAGTACCTGCAGGGCGGCTTCGTCCAGCGCCTGCCGGACGACATCAAGCAGGGCATCCGCGAGCACGGCCTGCGCAACAGCCACCTGATGTCCATCGCCCCCACCGGCACGATCACGCTGGCGTTCGCGGACAACGCCTCCAACGGCATCGAGCCGCCGTTCTCCTGGACCTACACGCGCAACAAGCGCATGCCCGACGACACCACGCAGAAGTTCGAGGTCGAGGACCACGCCTTCCGCGTGTGGCGCCGGCAGGGCAACGACCCGGGCCCGGTGGTCGAAGGCCGCTACCAGAACCTGCCGGAGCCGTTCGTCTCCGCGCTGGAGATGGGTGTCGAGGACCACATGCTGATGATCGCGGCCGTGCAGCCCTACATCGACTCGGCCATCTCCAAGACGTGCAACGTCCCGGCCGACTACGACTACGGCGACTTCCGCGAGCTCTATTCCCGGGCCTGGCGTGCCGGCGCGAAGGGCCTTACCACGTTCCGCCCGAACAACATCACGGGTGCGGTGCTCGAGACCTCGAGCGACAGTCAGCAGCCGTCCGAGTTCGACACCTCGGACGCCGACCGCCGGCTGCGCCTCGACAAGGCGCCGCAGCCCGCGCTGGCGAGCCTGCGCTGGCAGAACCGCCCGAGCTTCGTCGACGGCAACCCGGCCAAGACCTACATGGTCAGCCACCCGGGCGGCAAGTTCGCGGTGTTCGTCGGCTACGTCGAGAACGGCCCGAACGGCGACGAGAAGCACCCGTTCGAGATGTGGGTCAACGGCGCCGAGCAGCCCCGCGGGGCGGGCGCGATCGCCAAGGCACTGTCGATGGACATGCGCACCCGCGACACCGCGTGGCTCAAGGCCAAGCTCGACAGCCTGGCGAAGGTCTCCGACCAGCCGTTCGACCTGCCGATGCCGCCGAACGGCGAGCCCCAGCGCGTGCCCTCGGCGGTCGCGGCCATGGCCATCCTCGTGCGCCACTGCTGCCAGGAGCTCGGCACCTTCGAGCGCGAAGGCGACACCCCGGTGCTCGACGCGCTCATGTCGCCCAAGGAGCCGAAGACCGGGCCGAACGGAACCATGTCCTGGACCGTGGACGTGTTCAACCCCAACACCGGCGACGACTTCGTCCTCGGCCTCAAGGAGCTCACCCTGCCTGAGGGCGAGCGCCGCCCCTACAGCCTGTGGCTCGCCGGCGAGTACCCGCGCGCCCTGGACGGCCTGTGCAAGGTCTTGTCCTACGACATGCGCGTCATCGACCCGGCCTGGATCGGCTCCAAGCTGCGCACACTGGTGGACTTCCCCGAGGCCCAGGGCGACTTCCTCGCCTGGGTGCCCGGTCACCACCGCCAGGCGGTACAGCCGAGCACGGTCGCCTACATCGCCCGGCTGATGATCCACCGCTACCACATGCTCGGCCTCCTGGACGAGGAAGGGTTCCCGGTGCAGCCGATGGACGTCATGTTCCATGACTCGGGCGTCGAGGAGTACGGCGACAACGTGGTGCCCCTCGCGGGCCTGCGCGCCGCCGGGGCGAACGAGGTGACGCCGGGCCGTAGATGCGGCGAGTGCGGCAATTACGCCATGATCAAGAAGGACGGGTGTGATTTCTGTACGGCTTGTGGGGCGATGGGGGGGTGTGGGTGATCCGCGCCTCCGGAAAATTCCGGGGACAGTAACCGAATTTCCAGCCTTTCGATCGC
>CAZVFN010000107.1:0-9626 GCA_964626335.1 uncultured Ectothiorhodospiraceae bacterium | reverse complement strand
CGGCGGCCCGGCGCCCGCCTCGCCGAGCGGGCCGGGCGCCGCGTCCGTCGCTGCAGCCGCCCGTTCCGCTCCGGTCTGCGCTGCCCCGGCGGCCGGCGCTGCCTCGCCCGGCGATCCACCGTCCCCGGGCGCGGCGGGACGAAACGCCAGCATCCGCAGCAGGGTCATCTCGAGGCCGCTGCGCGGATCCGGTGCCCACGCCAGGTCACGCCGCCCCAGCGTCGCGATCTGGTAGAAGAGCTGCACGTCCGCCGGCGTGATCCGCCCCGCGAGCTCGCGCACGCGCTCGACGTCCGCGACCGACGCGTCGACGGCGCCGGGTGCGGTCTGCGCCAGCGCGAGCTGGTGCAGCAGCGACAGCAGATCGGCCAGCACCGGCTCGAGGTCGCTGGCCGCGCGCGCGAGCGCGTCCACCTCCGCCATCAGGCGCTCGGCATCATGGGCGGCCAGCGCCTCGACGAGGGCGAACAGGCGCTCGCGGGACAGCGTACCGAGCATGCCCTCGACGTCGGCGGCCCGCACCGTGCCCTCGCCGAAGGCGATCGCCTGATCGAGGAGCGAGAGCGCGTCGCGCATGCTCCCGGTCGCGGCGCGCGCGATCTGGCCCAGGGCCGCCGGCTCGTGCTCGACGCCCTCGGCGGCCAGGATCATCTGCAGGTGCTCGGTGATCGCCGCCACCGGCATCAGCCGCAGGTTGAACTGCAGGCAGCGCGACAGGACCGTCACCGGCACCTTCTGGGGATCCGTGGTCGCCAGCAGGAAGCGCACGTGCGGCGGCGGCTCCTCGAGGGTCTTCAGCAGCGCGTTGAAGCTGTGGCTCGAGAACATGTGCACCTCGTCGATGAGGTACACCTTGTAGCGACCGCGCGTGGGCGCGTAGGGGACGTTGTCGAGCAGCTCGCGTGTCTCGTCGACCCGGGTGCGCGAGGCCGCGTCCACCTCGATCAGGTCGACGAAACGGCCGGCGTCGATCTCGCGGCAGGCCGAGCAGGTGCCACAGGGCTCGCTGGTGACGCCCTGGGCCTCGCAGTTGAGGCTCTTCGCGAGGATGCGCGCGATCGTGGTCTTGCCCACGCCGCGTGTCCCCGTGAACAGGTACGCGTGGTGCAGGCGGTCGCGGTCGAGCGCGTTGACCAGCGCGCGGCGCACGTGATCCTGGCCGACCAGTTCGGGAAAGCTGCGCGGCCGCCACTTGCGGGCGAGGACTTCATAGCTCATGCGCGCTGGGCCACCCCGGCGGAACGTGGCCGCCGATTATACCGGTCAAGGGGGGGCTCGAGGCGAGGGCGGTGGCCCGCACCCGCCACACCCCGGCACTCGAGGGGCGCCGCTGCCGCTGCTCCCTTCCGGGCCTGACGGGATTCGCGGCGACTCGTCGCGGGGGGACGGATACGGCCCACCATCGGTCCCGGCCAGCCTTTCGCCGGGAGCCGGAGTGTAGCCCCTCCCGGGCCCCGCGCGAAAGGGCGTGGCAACGGCCTCGGCACCGCACCCGGGCGGTCAGGCTCGCCCGCCGCGGCGCGTCACGGATGCCGCGCCACGTTGGCCCGGGCGACCCGGCGCACGCGGCGCGGATGACTGACCCACCCGCCGGTGCGGGCCGGGGGGGGCGGCCGATCGGCCCGCACCCGCTTTGACCGGCCGACACCGACGCTCAGGTCCGGTTGCCGCATTGCACGGCGCGCGACGCTGCTTTAGTTTTTCACAATCGATCAGCGCAGACGCGGAGAAGCAAATCATGGCGCGCTACACGCTCTACGGCTTCAACGGCAGCACCTATGTCCGCACGGTGCGCATGCTCCTGCTCGAGAAGGGCATCGAGCACGAGCAGGTGCCGGTCAACATCCTCGCCGGCGAGGGGCGCAGCGACGCCCACCTGCGGCGCCATCCGTTCGGCAAGATCCCGACGCTCGAGGCCGAGGGCGTGTCGCTGTTCGAGACCCAGGCGATCGCCGAGCTGATCGAGGGCGAGAACCCGGACACGCCGTCGTTCATCCCCGACGCGGTCGTCGAACGCGCGCGCATGCGCCAATGGATCGGCACGATCGACAACTACACCTACCCGGCCGTCGTCGGCACGATCGTGTGGCAGCGCGTGGTCAACCCGGCGTTGGGCGAGGACACCGACGAGCAGGCCTGCCGCGACGCCGTCCCTGCCGCCCGGGTGCATTTCGGCCTGTTCGAGCGGGCATTGTCCGACCGTGCCTATCTCGCCGCCGACCAGGTCACGCTGGCCGACCTGTACCTCGCACCGATCATCGCCTACCTGTCGATGACGCCGGAGGGCGAGCAGCTGCTGGGCGAGCATCCGAACGTGGCCCGCTGGTGGCAGGCGATCCAGGACCGCGAGAGCTTCCGCCAGACCCCGCCCGCCTGACGACGGGCCGGGCGCTGCGCGGCGGCCCTGCTTTCCACGGGGGGAAGCGGCCGCCGTCCCAGGCCGGCGCATGGGCCCCGATGCGGAAAATTCATTCCGCGGTAACGGCCCACCGTGGCAGCGGTGTGCTAGTGTCATCGAAACGGCTGTCGGCAGCGTCGGGATACCCCTCGCATGCATCTCCGATACGACGTATTCGAGCTCGACGCGCGCGGCCGGCGCCGCCTGCGCCTGAGTGCCGACGCACCGCTCGAGTCGGCCGACCTGCCCCCGACGGCGAGCCGCCTCGAGGCCCAGAATACCAACCGCGATGGCCACTATTGCCATTGGGACGGGGTGGAGTGGCAACCCTGCCCGCATCCGATCCACATGGCGCGCAGCTCGCTCCCGGCGGGGGCGCTGATCTCGCCGGAAGGGCGCGTGCGCCACTACGATCGGGCCGTCGAGGCGGCCCGGGTGCTCGCCCACTCCGGCGTGACCGTGGCGCAGGTGGATTCGGAGGGGGTCACGCTGGTCGTCCACGACCGCCGTACCGATGGCGATCACACGGAGTGGCACCGCTGGTGCATCGATCGCCTCGAGGAGGCCCGCGCAGCCGCGCTGCTGGGTCCGCAGGAGGTGGGGATCCGCTGGCGCGACCTGGAGGCGGCGATCGACGGGCCCGACCCCGAGCAGGCGCAGTTCTATGCCGCGGTCTACGCCATCGCCACGGGCTTTCGCGCCGCGCACGACGGTAGCGACACGCCCGCGGTCCATCGGCCGCAGGGCGTGATACCCGATCTTTTCCACGCGACCGCCTGAGCGGGCGCCGCACCGGGGACGACGCGTCCGCCGCCGATCGCGGACGTGCTCGACACGCCGACCAGCGCCGCGATGCGCTCGACCAGGTCGTCGAAGTGCGGATTCCGGGTCAGCCGCGCGGTCAGCCGATCCGCGGCGCGCCGGTCCGCGCCCCGGTAGGCCGCGTACCCGACCGACTCGGGCTCGCGCGCCAGGCGGACCGCGGTGCGCAGCCCGTCGAGCTCCCAGGCCGGGGCGAGGGCCACGAGGCCGTCCGCCCGCGGCCACCCCTCGAGGGCGACAACCGTCGCGATCGCCGCGCCCACGGAATCACCACCGAGATACAAGCGCTCGACGCGCGCGGCGAGATCGCGCGCGTGCGCCCGGACGAAGGGGAACCACTGCTCGGCTTCCGCCGTCACCCGGCCACCCGGGCGCGTGCCGTGGCCGGGCAGCAGGATCGCGCGCACGCGAACGCAGCGCGCCGGCACCCCGGAGCCGGCGCGCGCTCGAACGGCAGGCGCCAGTCGATCGGTCGGCGCCTATCGAAGCCCGGCACGGCCACCGCATGCTGCTCCCGGTGTGCCCGGGTCGCGGCGATATAGCCCGCGCAATCGGGCTCGGGGCCGCCCGTGTACAGCCGCTCGGCCGGGCGGTAGAGCGGATCGGCGGCGCTGCAGCCGGCGAGCAGCGCGAGCACCAGCACATGAGCGATCCGCCGCCCGCGGCTCGATGTCCGTGCGTCGGCGTAGCCCATGGCGATGCCGCCGTTACGCCACCGTGCAGGGCGCACCCCGCGCGGTCGCGTGTACCCCCGGGCCGGTTGCCGCCAGGCGCGGTCGCGGCGAGGCGGGCGTGCCGGCGCCCGGCGCCCGTTCGGCGGTCAAGCCCATGCCGCCGCGTCGGCGCGCGCCCTGTGCCGGGGTGCGCCATGCACCCGTTGTGATCGCGACGCGGACATCACGGCTGTCTCGTGTATCGTCTCCGCCCGATCCGTCCACGAGCCTGACAGGGAATCTCCATGAGTGCCGCCCCCGACACGCGCCCCGTCGCCCTGCTCTACACCGGTGGCACCTTCGGCATGGTGCGATCGCAGCGTGGCTACGTCCCCTCCGACGATCTGCCCGCGCGGGTCGACAGCGACGTCCCCGGGCTGCGCGAGCCCGGCATGCCGCCCGTGCGCTGGCTGGACCCGGGCACGGGCCCGCCGGTGAACAGCGCCGACATCGATCCGCCCTTCTGGTTCCGGCTCGCGCGCACGATGCGGGCGCACGCGCCCGACCATGCGGGCTTCGTGGTGATCCACGGCACCGATACGCTGGCCTACACGGGCGCTGCGCTCGCCTTCCTGCTCGCGGGCATTGATCGACCCGTGATCGTCACCGGTGCCCGGGCGCCGCTCGGCGAAACCGGCAGCGATGCCGGCGACAACCTGTGCCGCTCCGTGCGGGTGGCCGCGGACCCGGGCGCGATCGGCGAGGTCGGACTGCTGTTCGGCCCGCGACTGCTGCGGGCCAACCGGGCGACCAAGCGCCACGGCGACCCCGAGCGGCCCTTCACCAGTCCGCTGTGCGAGCCGCTGGCCCGGGTCGATGACGCGATCGAATGGCGCGCCGGCGCGGCGGCGGAGCGCCCGAACGGCGATCCGCCCGCCGCACGGCTCGACGGCGCGTCCGCGCGCGTCGCGCTCCTGGCGATGTACCCGGGGGTCGATGCGACGACGGTGCGCGCGCTCGCGGGCACCCGACCGCAGGCCATGCTGCTCGACGCCTACCCGGCCGCGATCGGCCCCGGCGGCGACACCGAATTCGTCGCCGCGCTGGCCGAGGCCGCCGCCGCCGGCATCGTGCTCGGTGCCGTGTCGCAGGCGCGCAGCGGCTGCGTCCGCTTCGGTCGCTACGCCGCCGGTACGCCGCTGGCCGAGGCCGGTGTCGTCGGCGGCGTGGACATGACCCGTGAGGCCGCCCTGGCGAAGCTCCACTACCTGTTCGCGACCGATCCCGACCCGGGTGGCGTGCGCGCGCGATTCGCGCGCGACCTGTGCGGCGAACTGACCCCGGAATGAGGGGCCGCGCCACACGCACACTGACCCACGGCTGCCGATGAAACGCCGCCTCCGACGCCGCCCGGTGCCGCTGCTGGGCGCCGCGCTGCTGACCGTGCTGCTGGGCGTGCTCGCGCTGCAGGGCTGGTATCTCGCCTGGGTCATCCGCTACGCCGAGCACGATCCCGCGAGCACCGCGTTCATGGACTTGCGCCGCGACGAGCTCGGCCCGGACGCGCGCCTGCATAGCCGCTGGGTCGAGTACGAGGCCATCTCGCCCTGGGTCAAGCGCGCGGTCGTCGCGGCCGAGGACGCCCGCTTCGTCGAGCACGGCGGCATCGACTGGCCGGCCCTGCACCAGGCCTTGCGCGAGAACCTCGCCGCGGACGGGGTCGTCCGCGGCGGCTCGACGATCACCCAGCAGCTCGCCAAGAACCTGTTCCTGTCGCCGCGCCGCAGCTACCTGCGCAAGGCCCAGGAGGCCATCATCGCCTGCATGCTGGAAGCCGTGCTGAGCAAGCAGCGGATCCTCGAGCTCTACCTCAACCTGATCGAGTGGGGCGAGGCCCGCTTCGGGATCGCCGCGGCGGCGCGCCACTACTACGGCGTCGCGCCGCACGCGGTCGGCCGCTGGCAGGCGGCCGTGCTGGCCGCGCGGATCCCGCGCCCGCGTTTCTATGATCGCAACGGGGCCACACCGTATCTGCTCGAGCGCGCCGGCGACATCCACGCGTGGAGCGGCGACGTGCGCGTGCCTTGAGGCGGCGATGCGTGGTGTCCACTTCCGGATCCGGCGGGTCGGTGCGCCGACCGGGCACGCCGACCGAGTGCGCGGAGGCGCTCGCGCCACCGCTCGCGGTGGCGGGCACTGGCCTCGACCGGGCCCACCAGGCTCGAGCGCACCGCCCGGATGCCGCTGAAGCGCAGGAGGTTGCGCTCCGGGCTCCTCGGGCTGTGAGCACGGAAGTACCCGCGCTCGATCCAGGCCGGCATGCCCATCGTGACCACGACCCGGGCCGAGCGCCCACGCAGCTCGGGATCCGGGTGCTTGGGGTCGGCGCCGAAGGCGAAGCGCTGACGCAGGGCCTGCTCGAGGAAGGCCTTGCGCAGGCCGGGCATGGTTCCCGGCCCGAGCGGATAGCGGCTCACCCGGGGCTGCGCCCAGAGCCCATCGTCCCGGGCGCGCGATCGATTCCGGCGGCTTGCCGCGCAACCCGTCCTTCGGGTTCCGCAGCAGCGGGAAATCGAGGCTCGCCACCTCGATTCGGCGTAGCGAATGCCCGCCCGCCTGCGCGCCCTCGACGTAGGCGTCGGCGAGCGCGCGGCCGAAGCGGCCCTCCCCGGGATCCGGGTGGCCCTGGCTGACGGGAATCCGGCTGACCATGGCCCGCCTTTTGCGGACCGGCAGTTGCCGCCGCGGGGGGCGCGACAGCAGAATCCCGGGTGCGTATCAGCGGAGGCACGATGGTTCATGGCCCGCTGGAGGGCGGCGGCGCCGAGGCCCTGCCGCACAGCCCGGCCGCCGAGCGCAACGCGGGGGCGATCCTCGACGTCCTGCTCCGGGTTCTCCCGGCGCAGGGGCGGGTGCTCGAGATCGCCAGCGGCACCGGCCAGCATGCGGTGCATTTCGCGGCCGCGATGCCCGCGCTGCGCTGGCAGCCCACGGACGGCGATCCGGGCCTGGTCGCCGCGATCGATGCCCGCGTGCAATCGGCCGGCCGCGACAACCTCGAGCGCGCGCGGACGCTGGATGTCGGCAGCGGCCGGTGGCCGGTCGAGCCGGCCGACGCGATCGTCTGCAGCAACCTGCTGCACGTCGCGCCCTGGGAAGTGACTTCGGGCCTGATGTCCGGAACTGGCCGGACCCTGGCAACGGCAGGCCCGCTGGTCGTCTACGGTCCGTTCCGCATCGGTGGCGTGCACACCGCGGCCAGCAACGAGCGCTTCGACCGCGACCTGCAGGCCCGCCATCCGCGCTGGGGGATCCGCGACATCGCCGACGTCGCGGCGGTCGCCGAGGCCGCCGGACTCGACCACACCGAGACGATCCCGATGCCGGCGAACAACCGGCTCCTGGTGTTCCGCCGACGCTGAGTCCGGCTTGCCTGCGGGCGCGGGCGTACGGCTGCCCGAGCATCCGCGGCTGCATGATCGGGGCCCCGGTCTCGTGCACCCTGCGGGCGGCAGCGCCGCGGCGACGGCGCATGCCGGCCTGCTCCACGGTCGGGATCCGCTTCCCCGGCGCCTCGCCCCCGGGCTGCGCGCGCCGTTGCCACGCGCCCCGGAATCGCCGGAGCGCGCGCCGATTCAGCCGGCGTCGCGCGCGTCGAGCTCGGCCCAGCGCGCGAAGGCCGTGTCGAGTTCCTCCTGGGCGGCCGCCAGCTCCGCGTTCAGGCGCTGCGCGTCGGCGTCGCCGGCCTGCCAGGTGGCGGGATCGGCCAGCTGTGCGTTCAGGTGCTCGACCCGGGCCTCGAGGTCCTCGATGCGTGCCGGCAGCGCATCCAGCTCGCGCCGCTCGGGCGTGCTCAGGCCCCCGTCGCTGCGGGCACGCGCCGGTTTGCCGGACTTCGCGCTGCCGGCCCTGCCCCGCGTCGTGGACTTCGAGGCGCGCGGCGAATGCCGTGCCAACCAGTCGCTGTAGCCACCGACCGACTCCGTGACCCGGCCCTCGCCCTCGAGCACGAGCAGGCTCGTGACGACGTTGTCGAGGAACTCGCGGTCGTGCGAGACGAGCAGGAGCGTGCCCTTGTAGTCGCCGACGAGCTCCTCGAGCAGCTCCAGCGTCTCGATGTCGAGGTCGTTGGTCGGCTCGTCCATGACCAGCACGTTCGACGGCTGGCTGAACAGCCGGGCCAGCAGCAGGCGGTTGCGCTCGCCGCCGGACAGGCGGGTGATCGGCGCCCGCGCCCGGTCGGGCGTGAACAGGAAGTCCTGGAGGTAGCTGATGGCGTGGCGCTGGCGTCCGTTGATCTCGATGAACTCGCGCCCGCCGGCGACGTTGTCGAGCGCGCTGGCGGTCTCGTCGAGCTGCGCGCGCTGCTGGTCGAAGTAGGCCACGCGCATGTTCGTACCGACCTGGATCGAGCCGCTGTCCGGCTGCAGCCGGCCGAGCAGCAGGCGGATCAGCGTCGTCTTGCCCGAGCCGTTCGGCCCGACGATGCCGACCCGGTCACCGCGCAGGATCGTCGTCGAGCAATGCCGCACGACCGCCCGGTCGTCGTAGGCGAACGCGACGTCCTCGGCCACGATCAGGCGCTTGCCGGAGCGCCCGGCCGCGGCCGCCTCCATCTTCACCCGCCCCTCCTGCTCGCGGCGCTCGGCGCGCTCGCGGCGCATCTCCTGGAGCTCGCGCACGCGCCCCATGTTGCGCTTGCGCCGGGCCTTCACGCCCTGGCGGATCCACGCCTCCTCCTGGGCCAGCTTCTTGTCGAAGCGCGCCTGCTCCTGGGCCTCGGCATCGAGGCGCTCCTCGCGCCGGCGCAGGTACTCGTCGTAGTCGCCCGGCCAGCTCGTCAGGGTGCCGCGGTCGATCTCCACGATCCGGGTCGCCAGCGCGCGCAGGAAGCGGCGATCATGGGTGACGAAGACCAGGCTGCCGCCGAAGTCCTGCTTGAGGAAATCCTCGAGCCAGGCGATGTTGTCCATGTCGAGGTGGTTGGTGGGCTCGTCGAGCAGCAACAGGTCGGGGTCCGAGGCGAGCGCCTGCGCGAGCAGGACGCGACGCTTCATGCCACCCGACAGCTCGCCGAACGCCGCATCCGCGTCGAGGCCGAGGCGCGTGACGACCTCGTCGACGCGGCCCTCCAGGTCCCAGCCGCCCTCGGCGTCGATGCGCGCCTGCACACGGCCCATCTGCTCGATCTCGTCCATCGTCGACGCGGACTGGCTGATGCGGTGGAACTCGGCGAGCAGGTCGCCGAGGCGCCCGAGGCCCTGCGCGACGACGTCGAACACCGTGCCCTCGGTACCGGGCGGGACCTCCTGCGTGAGCTTGGCGACGCGCAGCCCGCGCTGGCTGCGCATGCGACCGTCATCCGGCTCGATCTCCCCGGCCAGCAGGCGCAGCAGCGTCGACTTGCCGGTGCCGTTGCGCCCGACCATGCAGACGCGCTCGTTCGCCTCGATCCCGAGCTCGACGCCCTGCAACAGCGGCCGCGGGCCGCCGATGGAGACATCGACATCCTGGAGGTTGATCAGTGCCATGGAGCCCCTTCCCGGTTCAGCCCGCCATGGTGCCATACAGCGCCCCTGCCGGCGTGCACGTCGGGGCCCGCAGGCCGAAAGCCCGGCAACCCGGCACGCACGGCACCGCCGCGCAGGTCCGCAGCACGACCCGCGGCGGCGGCGCCACCGTCCGCGTGCACGCACGCGACGGAATCCGTGTCAGCGCACGGCCCGGCCCCGGCCAGCGCCGCCGCCCGCCCC
>CAZVFN010000106.1:0-9660 GCA_964626335.1 uncultured Ectothiorhodospiraceae bacterium | reverse complement strand
CGCGAGCGCGTGGTACAGCGTGCAGATCTTGGCGATCGTGAAACGAGCATGGGGGGGCCCCATGTGAGTGGAGCGCTCGCCCGAAGAGGCCGCCGTGGCACGGGCGCAGTCGGTACAGGGTTGCCCGGACAGGCCCCTAGCGGATCCCGGATTCCGCTGCGCTGCATCGGGGGACAGGGCGGGGCGCTCGCGCGGCTTCGCCCGGGTCGACCGCCGCCGCGTGCGGCGACGGCTTCGCGTCCGTCCACCGCGGGGCTCGGCCCCGCGAATTGTGCCGTCTCGGGCCCTCTGCTAATCTCCGCGCTTTGCGCGCCCAGCCCCCAGCAGCCGAGTCCCCTACGCGTCGATGGCCCGTTACGTCTTCGTTACCGGTGGTGTCGTTTCCTCGCTCGGCAAGGGCATCGCCGCCGCGTCCCTGAGCGCCCTGCTCGAGGCACGCGGGTTGAAGGTCGCGATGCTCAAGCTGGACCCCTACATCAACGTCGACCCGGGCACCATGAGCCCGTACCAGCACGGCGAGGTGTTCGTCACCGACGACGGCGCGGAGACCGACCTCGACCTCGGCCACTACGAGCGCTTCACCCGCGTGCGCACCAGCCAGCGCAGCAACTTCACGACCGGGCGCGTCTACCAGAACGTCATCTCCAAGGAGCGCCGCGGCGAGTACCTCGGTGCCACCGTGCAGGTCATCCCGCACATCACGGACGAGATCAAGCGCCTGGTGCGCGCCGGTGCCGGCGACGCCGATGTCGCCATGGTCGAGATCGGCGGCACGGTCGGCGACATCGAGTCGCTGCCGTTCATGGAGGCGATCCGCCAGATGGGCGTCGAGGGAGGGCGCGCGAACGCGATGTTCATCCACCTCACGCTCGTGCCCTACATCGCGAGCTCGGGCGAGGTGAAGACGAAGCCGACGCAGCACTCGGTGAAGGAGCTGCGCTCGATCGGGATCCAGCCGGACATGCTGCTGTGCCGCGCGGCCGAGCCGTTGCCCGAGGAGGAGCGGCGCAAGATCGCGCTGTTCACGAACGTGCCCGAGCCTGCCGTCGCCTCGGCGATCGACGTCGACCAGATCTATCGCATCCCGCAGATCTACCAGCGCCAGGGGCTCGACGATATCATGCTCGAGCGCCTCGACCTGCTCGATGACCTGCCCGCGGCGGACCTCTCCGAGTGGGACCGGGTGCTCGACGCGCTCGATCACCCGGAGCACGAAGTCACGGTCGGCATGATCGGCAAGTACATCGACCTGGCAGACTCGTACAAGTCGCTCAACGAGGCGCTCATCCACGCCGGGGTGCACACGCGCAGCAAGGTCCGCATCCGCTACGTCGACTCGGAGCAGCTCGAGCTCGAGGGCCCGGGGCTGCTGGAGGATCTCGACGCGCTGCTCATCCCCGGCGGCTTCGGCGTGCGCGGCGTCGAGGGCAAGGTCGCCGCGGTGCGCCACGCGCGCGAGCACGGGATCCCGTTCCTCGGCATCTGCCTCGGCATGCAGGTCGCGGTGGTCGAGTACGCGCGCAACGTCGCCGGCCTCGCGGCCGCCAACTCGACGGAGTTCAACGCGACCACGCCGCACCCCGTGATCGCATTGATCACCGAGTGGCAGGACGCCGGGGGCGTGATCGAGCAGCGCTCGGCCGAATCGGATCTCGGCGGCACGATGCGCCTGGGCGCCCAGGAGGCGCGCCTGGCGCCCGGCTCGCGGGTGCAGGCGATCTACGGCGGCGACGCCGTGATGGAGCGTCATCGCCATCGCTACGAGTTCAACAACAATTACTGTGGTGCGCTGCGCGAGGCCGGGATGCGCTTTTCCGGCACCTCCGTGGACAACGCGCTGGTCGAGGTCACGGAACTGCCCGAGCATCCGTGGTTCATCGGCTGCCAGTTCCACCCCGAGTTCACGTCCAGCCCGCGCGACGGCCACCCGCTGTTCACGAGCTTCATCCGGGCGGCACTGGCGCAGGCCGGGCACGACTGATGGACCTGGGCGGCTTCGAGGTCGGCAACGATCGCCCGCTGTTCCTGATCGCCGGGCCCTGCGCACTCGAGAGCGAGGCGCTGGCGCTGGAGACGGCGGAGGCCCTGCGCGCCATCGGCGAGCGCGCCGGCGTGCCCGTCATCTTCAAGGCCTCGTTCGACAAGGCCAATCGCTCCTCCGGGTCCGGCTACCGCGGCCCCGGGCTGGCGCAGGGCCTGGCGGGGCTGCAGCGGGTCCGCTCGGAGACCGGCCTGCCGGTGCTCACGGACGTCCACGATTCCACGCCGGTGGACGAGGTCGCGGCGGTCGTCGACGTGCTGCAGACGCCCGCCTTCCTCTGCCGCCAGACCGACTTCATCCACCGCGTGGCGGCCGCCGGGCGGCCCGTGAACATCAAGAAGGGCCAGTTCCTCGCCCCGTGGGACATGGCGAACGTGGTCGACAAGGCCCGCGCCGCCGGCGGCGACCGGATCATGGTCTGCGACCGCGGCGTGTCGTTCGGCTACAACAACCTGGTATCCGACATGCGCGGCCTCGCCGTCATGCGGGCCACCGGCTGTCCCGTGGTGTTCGACGCCACGCACTCGGTGCAGTTGCCGGGCGGACAGGGCACGGCTTCGGGCGGGCAGCGCGAATACATCCCGGTACTCGCGCGCGCCGCGGTCGCGGCCGGCATCGCCGGGCTGTTCATGGAGACGCACCCGCGCCCGGACGCGGCGCTGTCGGACGGGCCCAACGCCTGGCCGCTGGCGCGCATGGAATCCCTGGTCACCACCCTGGTCGAGCTGGATCGCGTCACCAAGAGCGGGCCCTACGCCGAGCAGGAGTGGCTGGGGCCGTAGCGACACGGCGCGGGTCGGCGCGAAACACGCGTGGCCGGCTGTCCGCGCGACGCCCTGCAGCCCGCAGGAGCAGGCGTGCCCGCGACGTGCGGGCACGGCGTGTGGGGTGGGCTTGCGGTCACAGCGGCGCCGCGCGATTCCGGCCGAGCGTCGACACCGCCGCCATCGGCGACAACGGTCGGGGCGACGTTCGCCGGCCGCCCCGCGCGTGCAGATGCACCGATCACCGCGGGGTCCGGCGGTCAGGCAAGGGCAACGGCCGCGGCGACCTGTTCTGCCCGCGGGATACCGCCGTGCCGGGCAAACCCGGCCCGATCGTGCGACCATTCGGTCCGCGAAGCGAAGAACCGATACGGAGAACAGCGAGATGAGCCAGATCGTCGATATCCGCGCCCGCGAGATCCTCGATTCGCGCGGCAATCCCACCATCGAGGCGGATGTGGTCCTCGCCTCGGGGGCGTCCGGGCGCGCCGCCGTGCCCTCCGGCGCATCGACGGGCGTGCGCGAGGCGATCGAGCTGCGCGACGGCGACAAGGGGCGCTACCTCGGCAAGGGCGTGCGCAACGCGGTCGCCAACGTCCACCGCGAGATCCTCCCGGCGGTCAAGGGCCTCGACGCCGCGGACCAGGCCGCGCTCGACCGCGCGCTGATCGACCTCGACGGCACGGACAACAAGGAACGCCTCGGGGCGAACGCGCTGCTGGCGGTCTCGCTGGCCAGTGCCCGGGCGGCGGCGGCCGCCTCCGGCCGGCCGGTGTACGAGCACCTCGGGGGCGACGGCGCGCGCACGCTGCCGGTGCCGCTGATGAACATCCTCAACGGCGGCGCCCATGCCGACAACAGCGTCGATCTGCAGGAGTTCATGATCGTGCCGGCCGGCCGCGAGAGCTTCTCCGAGGCACTGCGCTGCGGCGCCGAGATCTTCCACGCGCTGAAGAAGGTGCTGGGCCAGCGCGGCTTCGCCACCGGCGTCGGCGACGAGGGCGGCTTCGCCCCGGATCTGCCGTCGAACGAGGCCGCCATCGAGACCATCCTCGAGGCGGTGGACAAGGCGGGGTATCGCCCGGGCCGGGATGTCTGGCTCGCGCTCGACGTCGCCAGCTCCGAATTCCACGACAACGGCGAGTACCACCTCGAGTCCGAGGGCAAGCGCTTCGACGCCGGCGGCTTCATCGACTACCTCTCGGGCTGGGTCGACCAGTACCCGATCCTGTCGATCGAGGACGGCATGGCCGAGGGCGACTGGGACGGCTGGATCGAGCTGACCCGACGCCTGGGCGAGCGCGTGCAGCTCGTCGGCGACGACCTGTTCGTGACCAACCCGTCGATCCTGCGCCAGGGCATCGACGCCGATGCGGCCAACGCCATCCTGATCAAGGTGAACCAGATCGGCACGCTCACGGAGACGCTCGCGGCGATGCACATGGCCGACGCGGCCGGCTACCGCAACGTCGTCTCGCACCGCTCGGGCGAGACCGAGGACACGTTCATCGCCCAGCTCGCGGTCGCCACCGGCGCGGGCCAGATCAAGACGGGTTCCGCCTCCCGCTCCGACCGCGTCGCGAAGTACAATGACCTGTTGCGCATCGAGGAGCGCCTCGGTGATCGCGGGCGCTACGCGGGCCGCGAGGTGTTCGGTCCGCTCGCCTGAGCCGCGCTGCGGTCGCACGAGATCGCGGGAGGCATCGTGAAAGCCGTGATCGCCGTGCTGCTGGTGCTGTTGCTGGGCCTCCAGTACCGCCTCTGGGTCGCCGACGGCGGACTGGCCGATGTCCACCGCCTGCAGGAGCGCATCGCCGAGCAGCGAGCGCAGAACGCGCGTCTGCGCGAGCGCAACCGCGCGCTCGCCGCCGAAGTGCGCGACCTCAAGCAGGGCCTCGAGGCCGTCGAGGCGCGCGCCCGTTCCGAGCTCGGCATGGTCGGCGAGGGCGAGACCTTCTACCGCGTGGTCGAGCCCGCCGAGGAACGGCGGCCGCACACCGAGCGCGGGCGCCCATGATGGCGAACCGGTTCTGCGCGGTAGTGCCCGCGGCCGGCGGCGGTGTCCGCATGGGCGGCGAGCTGCCCAAGATCTACCTGCCGCTGGCCGGTCGCAGCGTGCTCGAGTGGGCCCTCGATCCCCTGCTGTCCCACCCGGGCCTGGAACGCCTGGTGGTCGTGCTCGCCGCCGGCGACACCCGCTTCGCCCGCCTGGCGGCCGCCCGCGACGCGCGCGTGACGCGCGTCACCGGGGCCGACAGCCGCGCCGGCTCGGTCGCCGCGGGCCTCGCGGCCCTCGACGACCTGCCGGCCGAGCGCCCCGTGCTGGTGCACGATGGTGCGCGCCCGTGCCTGTCCGGCGCGGAGGTCGAGCGCCTGCTGGCCTGGGCGCACGAGGCGGAGGGGGCGCTGCTGGCCGTGCCCGTGCGCGACACCCTCAAGCGCGAGAGCTCGGCGGGGCGCGTTGCCCGCACCGAGGATCGCACCGGCCTGTGGCAGGCGCTGACGCCGCAGATGTTCCCGCGCGGCGTGCTGGCGGCCGCCCTCGCCGAGGCCGATGCTGCCGGCATCACCGACGAAGCGTCCGCGATCGAGCGGACCGGGCGGTCGCCGCGCCTGGTCGCGGGCGATCCCGCCAACATCAAGATCACGCGCCCCGACGACCTGCCCCTGGCGGAGGCCGTCCTGGCGCAACGGGAGCCGGAGTGAACCTGCGGATCGGCCACGGCTACGACGTCCACGCCGTCACGCACGGCGATCACGTCATGCTCGGCGGCGTGCGCATCGATGCGGGGTTCGCCCTGCGCGCGCACTCCGACGGCGATGTCGCCATGCATGCGCTGTGCGACGCGCTGCTGGGGGCCGCCGGGCTCGGCGACATCGGCCGCCACTTCCCGGACAGCGAGCCGGCGTGGCGGGACGCCGCCGGCCAGACGCTGCTGCGGCGCACCGTGGGCATGCTGCGCGACCGCGGCTGCAAGGCGGTCAACGCGGACCTCACGATCCTCGCCGAGCGCCCGCGTCTCGGCCCGCACATCGACGCCATGCGCGAGCTGATCGCCGCCGAGATCGACGTCGATCGGCGCGCGGTCAACGTCAAGGCGACCACCCACGAGGGCATCGGCGCCATCGGCCGCGGCGAGGGGCTCGCGGCCCACGCCGTGGTGCTGGTGGAGGCGCGCTGATGCCGCTCGGGCCGGTGATGCTCGATCTCGAGGGGACGCGCCTGGGCGAGGAGGAGCGGCGCCTGCTGGCGCACCCGAACGTCGGCGGTGTCGTGCTGTTCGCGCGCAACTACACCGACCCCGAGCAGCTCGCCGCGCTCGTCGCGGAGATCCACGCCCTGCGCGACCCGCACCTGCTGGTGGCGGTCGATCACGAGGGCGGGCGCGTCCAGCGCTTCCGCGGGGGCTTCACCGCGCTGCCGCCGATGGCCGTGCTCGGCGAACGCCATGACGAGGACCCGGAGGCCGCCGAGCACGAGGCAAGGGCGCTGGGCTGGCTGCTCGCGGCCGAGCTGCTCGCGGTGGGCGTCGACCTGAGCTTCGCGCCCGTGCTCGATCTGGGGCGCGGCATCAGCGGGGTGATCGGCAACCGCGCGTTCCACAACGAACCCGAGGTGGTGGCGCGCCTCGGCACCGGCGTGATGCGCGGCATGGCCCGGGCCGGCATGGCGGCGATCGGCAAGCACTTCCCCGGTCACGGCAGCGTCGCCGCCGACTCGCACCACGCGCGCCCGGTCGACCCGCGCGAGCGCCAGGACATCCTTCAGCTCGACGCCATCCCGTTCGCGCGCCTGGCCCACCTCGGCCTGCCCGGGGTCATGCCCGCCCACGTGACCTATCCGCGGGTCGACGATGCGCCGGCCGGTTTCTCGCGTGTGTGGCTCGAGGCCATCCTGCGGGGCGAGCTCGGCTTCGAGGGCGCCGTGTTCAGCGACGATCTCGCCATGGCCGGCGCGGACACGGGCGCGGACACGCTCGGGCGGGCGGTGGCCGCGCTGCGTGCGGGGTGCGACATGGTGCTCGTCTGCAACGACCGCGCCGCCGCGCGCGACGTCGTCCACGGCCTGCCGCGCGCGGACCGCCCGGTGTCCGTGGCGCGCCTGATGCGCATGCACGGCCACCCGGGCGGGGGCATCGACCGCGGGCTCCGGGATACCGCCCCGTGGGCCGCCGCCGCGGGGGTGGCCGAGCGCCTCGCCGGGGGCGAGTTCAACCTGAGCGCACCGGAATAGCCGCGATGGATATGCCCGGCTGGCTGCGCGAGGTCACCGCCTGGGCCGGCGACAATCGCTGGATGGTCTGGGTGTTCCTGTTGGTTCTGGCGACGGCGCTGGCCGATTTCTTCCAGCGGCTGGTGTTCCGCTCGCTCGTGCGCCACGCGCGGCGCAGCGCCAATCTCTGGGACGACACCGTCCTCTGGGCCCTGATCCGCCCGGTCGCGCTGCTCGTGTGGGTGATCGGCCTCACGGTCGCGCTGGAGATCGTCGCGCGCCAGGCCGACACCGACGCTGCGCTGATGAGCTACGTCGGCGGCGCGCGCAAGGCGGGCGTGATCGTCGCCCTCGGCTGGTTCGCGCTGCGCCTGATTCGCGCGGTCGAGGGCCGGATGATCGAGCGGGTGCGCCCGCTCGCGCTCGAGCCGGACGCGGGCCCGGACCGGTCCACCGTCGAGGCGCTCGGCAAGCTCCTGCGCGCGACGGTGCTGGTCGCGGGCGGGCTGGTGCTGCTGCAGACGCTCGGCTTCTCGGTCTCCGGCGTGCTCGCCTTCGGCGGCATCGGCGGGCTCGCGATCGGCTTCGCCGCGCGCGACATGCTGGCGAACTTCTTCGGCGGCATCATGCTGCACCTCGACCGCCCGATGGCGGTCGGCGAGTGGGTGCGCAGCCCCGACCGCGGCATCGAGGGCACGGTCGAGCACATCAGCTGGCGCATCACGCGCCTGCGCACGTTCGACATGCGCCCGCTGTACGTGCCCAACTCGGTGTTCTCGACCATCATCGTGGAGAACCCGTCGCGCATGACCCACCGGCGCATCCACGAGACGGTCGGGATCCGCTACGAGGACGTCGCCGCCATCGGCCCGATCGTCGCGGCCGTGCGCGGCATGCTCGATGCGCACGAGGCGATCGACTCCGAGGCGACGCTGATCGTCAACTTCCTCCAATACGGCCCGTCGTCGCTGGACATCATGATCTACTGCCTGACGCGCGAGACCCGCTGGGCGCACTACCACGCCATCAAGCAGGACGTGATGCTGCGCGTCGCCGACAGCGTGCACGAGCACGGCGCCGCCATCGCCTACCCGACCTCCACGCTGCACGTGGCCAGCCTGCCGCAGCCGGGCGGCGAGCCCGCCGAGGCGGACGACTCGGCGGCCGCGGCGCGCTGGCAGACGGGGCTCGGCCGCGACGCGCGACGGGGCGCCGGCGCCGCACCGGAGGGCGAATGACCCGCAGCATGCCCGACGCCCCGATCGACGACGCCGAGCGCCTGTACACGCCCGGCCAGGTGGACGCCGCCTTCGATCGCCTCGCCGCCGCGGTCGACGCCTGGCTGGCCGATCGCGACTGCGTCGCCGTCTGCCTGCTGCAGGGCGGGATCGTGCCGGCCGGGATCCTGCTGCCGCGGCTGCGCGCGCCGGTCCAGCTCGACAGCATCCACGTGACGCGCTATCGCAACACGACCCGTGGCCACGACCTCGAGTGGTTCGCCCTGCCGCGCACGCCGTTGGCCGGCCGGCGCGTGCTGCTGGTCGACGATATCCTCGACGAGGGCCACTCGCTGGCGGCGGTCGAGCGCTGGTGCGCCGATCAGGGCGCGCAGGCCGTGCGCGCTGCGGTGCTGGTCGACAAGCGCCACGCGCGCAAGGCCCCCGTGGCGCGCGCCGACTTCGTCGGCCTCGAGGCCCCCGACCGCTATGTCTTCGGCTACGGCATGGACTACCACGGCTGGCACCGCAACGCGCCCGGCATCTACGCCCTGGCCGAATAGCGGCGAGGCGGGCGATCGCAGGCCGGCGGAGACGATCCCGAAGCAGGCCTCGCAGCGCATTCGCTCCCGCAAACGACCGCAAGACCCGACAACGGAGATCCACACCATGCTCGGCATCATCGGCGGCACCGGCCTCGACCGCCTCGACCTGATCGAGAAGCGCAAGAAGGTCGCGGACGACACCCCCTGGGGCAACCCGTCCGCGGGCCTGGTCACCGGCCGCATCGGTGCGACCGACATCGCCTTCCTGCCGCGCCACGGCCACGACCATGCGGTCGTCCCGCACGAGATCAACTACCGCGCCAACCTGCGCGCGCTCGCGGATACCGGTGTCAGCCGCATCGTGGCCGTCGCCGCGGTCGGCGGCATCGCCGACGAGCCCGAGCCCGGCGGCATCGCCGTGCCCGAGCAGCTGATCGACTACACCACGGGCCGGGCCTCGACCTTCCACGAGGGCCCGGGCAGCGACGTGCAGCACATCGACTTCACGCATCCCTACAGCGAACGGGTGCGCCAGCAGATCCTCGACGCCGCGCACGAGGCCGACATCCCCGCCGTCGACGGCGGCTGCTACGGCGCCACCCAGGGCCCGCGCCTGGAGACCGCCGCCGAGATCCGCCGCCTGGAGCGCGATGGCTGCACCCTGGTCGGCATGACCGGCATGCCCGAGGCCGCGCTCGCGCGCGAGCTCGGCATCGACTACGCCTGCTGCGCCGTGGTCGTGAACCCGGCCGCCGGCAAGGCCCCGGGCGGGATCAGCCTGGACGACATCCGCCAGAGGCTCGACGAGGGCATGGGCCGCGTCGGGCGCATCCTGCAGGCGTTGTGCGGGGTGACGCCGGGCTGAGCCCGGCCCGGCTAG
>CAZVFN010000105.1:0-9708 GCA_964626335.1 uncultured Ectothiorhodospiraceae bacterium | reverse complement strand
CCTCCCTCTCCGCCATTCACGATGCGCAGTCAATGACTTGAAGACGTTGCGCGGCGCCATCGCGCGAGCGGCCCCCGAAAGGGGAAAAGCCTGGCCTGTGCCATACACTGCGACAGGTGAAAGGTCCACGCGCACGCGCACCCAATGGGTCGCCACCTGCGGCGATCAGCGGTCAGGCGCCCGCGATTCCGGGCATGCCAGCGTCCCGCCCGCCAGACCGACACGTGTCTACGAGCCCCCCGCACGCAATCCGGCGGCTTCGATCCCGCCAACCGCCACTGCCTCGTCGGCCTCCGAGGTATCCCCGCTGACGCCGACTGCACCAATGATCTCATCGGCATCGTCGATCACCACCACCCCGCCCGCGACCGGCACCGCCCGACCACCGGTCGCGTCCGACACGGCGCCAAGGAACGCGGGCCGCTCCTCATTGGCGCGCCCGAATGCCCCGCTGGACGTCCCGACGCCGAGCGCGGCCCAGGCCTTGCCACGGGCCACGTCGAAGCGGGCGATACCGGCGCCGTCCTCGCGCTCGACGACCACCGGGTGACCACCGCCGTCGAGCACGACCACGGTCATCGGCTTGAGATTCCGTTCCCGGGCGGCATCCCCCGCTGCCCTGGCGATCGTGCGGGCCGTTGCCAGCGGTAGCCGGACTGCATGGTGATGGAATGCGGACATCGCGACACACCTCCAATCGAAGCTGGTTCATGGGTGTCGGCAGTCTGACGCATCGACTCAGTCGGTCCAAATCGAGGCAGTCAGTGAAACGGCCCGGGGGGGTAGCCAGAGGTCACGGCCAGAGGGACCAGGCTTACATTCCCGCACTCGTTCAGAGCGTTGGATCGATCGTCCCGCGTCGGTGCCCGGGCGGGCGGGATCCTCGTCAACCGGGGGCCCTGGTGCACCCCGTTCAGGCCGTTGCCACCGGTCGTCCAAAGCAGTCGCGCTGGTTGCTGCCGCGCGTGCCGGCGACGTGGCCGACCGAGCCGTGCAGCCTGGGCCGCGGCAGGGCCGGATACATGCCTCTCCTGCATTCCGAGCGAGCATGATGCCCCGAACCGGACCCGGGGCCGAGTCGTGGACAAGGAGCTTTGCGAGGCGTCCCGGGGATCGGCTCGCGGTGATTCGTGATCGATGCGGATTGTGATGAGGGGGTTGGATCCCGATCCTTGCCTCGCGCCCCTGTGACGCATGGAGATCGGGTCGCGAGCGATGCGGGACGGTTCGATCCGCAGCGGCCCGATTGTGCATGGGCCGGGTCGACGCTGGGTCTGATTCGGGGTACCCGGGTTGCGGTCCGCCATCACGGCACGGCGCGTGCAACAAAGCGTAGGCAACCGGGGGGGCGGCCCGATGCAATCGACGACCGCGCGGACCGCGATTGCCGGTTGCTACGACCACGGCAAGCCGATCGGGGAAACCGCCTGCTCCGATTGTCACACCGGGAAAATGACGGCCCCCGACACCGGACACGCTGGCGCCGCCGATCAACGGGACGACGAGCGTTCCGCGGAAGATCAGTCGCGCCCGGGAGGCGGTCGTCGCGTACGGGGTCGATTTCACGACGACGCTCGCCCGCAACAGCAAAGGCCACACCGCGGGCGCTCGAGCGCTTCGGGATCATGCCGCCCGTGCCGACGCTGTACCCGGACACCACGCGCGCGAGCGGTGCTGCGCCGGTGCGCTGGTTATTCGATCACTACGACGGTTCGCGGGAACTGCACGGATTGAAGGAAAACCGGCGTCAAGCGGTCGATCACTGAGGTCGTGCTCCGGCCCTTGTCGACCCGCGCAGCCGATTGCCGGCACACTCCCGTGCCCGACCGGCGCGATCGACCGCAGCTGCGGGTCAGGCCGAAGCGACCTCCACGGCCACTGTGCCGGCGCCCTTGAAGGCGATCGGATCGCATCGAGCAGACCGGAAAGGTCGGTGGCAGCTTGGCAGCCTGGGCAAAGGCTGGAGCCTGACGGTCGCGCCGGTGTTCTGACACCGAGCTCGTGCTGCCCGCAGCCGCGCGCGGTGTGCCGGGTCGGGCCGGCGTTCGCCGCGTGAGGTCGTCCGGGATCGGGGAATCCGCATGGGCCTCGGCGTCCGATTTGGTGCTGCCGTTATTCAACACGCGCAACGTGTCGGCGTCGATCTCCCGAATCCGCTCCGCCGTCGCCTCCGGCCCCTACTCGTCGCCGTCGCCGAAGGCCACGAGGGCGATCTCGCCGTCGGCCAGGCGCCGGTGATGTTCGGGGCTGAGCCGGATCTCCTTGATCTTCGTTCCCCGCGCAAAGCGATCGACCCGCTCGCCTGCGCCAGGCTCGCTGCGATGGATCTCGACGATCTGGCGGATTCGGGCGGCGGTCTTCCTCGCGCGGCGCCGGGCCTCGCACTTCGCATTGGCCTCTCGGTCGCGCTCGGTCTTTCCCGCGCACCCGCCTCCGCGCGCCCCTCCTCGGTGCGCGCTTCGCGTAGCCGCTGTTCGACGCCTGTAATCGCGTGGCGAAGCTGGACCTGCTCGAGCAGGGCGCCGGCATCCTTGAGCAAGCGGTAGGCGGCGCCCACCTCGGGCGCGACCATCGGGTTGTCGTCGGGCTGCAGCGCGCGTCCTTCGTTGGGGGCCGTCGTCGGACTCACCGGCTGGCGGGCCCGATCCGGCTCACACGCCCCGTTCGGTCAGCCGCGGCGAAACGGACTGGCGCGTTGGCGCGTGGTCGCGACGGCCGCCGGCATGCGTTCAGCCGGGCCATCCTTGCACGCAACGGTCCCTGCCTCCGAAACGCCGAGGGATCCGGGCGCATATCGCTGCGCCGGGTACCTACCTGGTGGCCCGGCCCGCGCTCACCTGACCGGGCAAGCAAGGCCGGCGAGGTCCCGGATCCCCGGAGCGAGTCCGCCGGATCCGATCCACCAGCCCAGGCCGAGCGCGGAGACGATCCGGGATCGGGGCATCAAGTGGTGCGCATCCGCTCGTGGCGCAGACGGTACCCGCCTGGCTCGCGCCGACGCCGAGCGCAATCCCGGCGGTGCGAGACCGTCCGCGCAGTCGATAACGGGTGCGGTTGGCTGCCACCGAACTGCTTCGGCGTCCGGGATCGGCCCTCCCGCATGGGCGGCGTCAACGGGTCGCGGTGATGCCGCGGATCGGATGTTCGTCGTGCGGCTGCCGCTCCATCCGCGTGCGTCCCGCGTCAGCCCCGTGCGCCTGCCGGCCTTCGGGATGCGGTCAACGGCTTCGCCCCGACCGGCCCGTCGATAGCGCCGAAGGCGACGCCGCGCGAATGGATCGGCACGCCGGCGGGATCGTCCCCGAGATGGCAGACGAACGGTCCCGCGAGCGGGTGATCGTGGGCAGCGGCAGGCGCTTGCGGGTCGGACGCCTGGTGCTCGGCAGCACCGGGAAGACGAGGATCGACCCACTGGCCCTATCGGTGTCCGCGGTCCAGCCAACCGATTTCCGGCCCCCGATCGGGCCCGCGCGAGCTGGCGACCCGCGCGTGGCCCCGGAAAGCGGGGCCTGCCGCGCGCCCCTGGCAGCGCCCGGCACCGCTATTCGTCAGCCGTTGCACGCCACCGGCGAGACCGCCGATGCGTCGCGGGTCTCGTCTCGCCGCTCGAGTCGCCTGGCCAGCTCGATCGCGGCGTCCACGGCCGGGTGGACGCTGCCGTCGGGCCGATGCTCGAGCAGGGGCTGGATGCTGAAACCGACGTCGATGCCGGTTTTCCGGCCCGCTTCGAGCACGCGATCGGCGAACTCGGTGTTCATGCGCACCGATTCATCCAGCCGGCGTCGGCGCGACCGTAGCTTCGCGAAGCGATCTTCGCAGGCCAGCCTGTCCTTGCGCAGCAGCTTCGCATAGAACTCGCGGTTCTTGAGGCTGAAGATCGCGAGGCCGACATTGTACTCGATCCGCGCCGGATCGAGTCCGCGGGCTTCGAAGGTTTCCGCGAGCCGTTCGAGGAACTCGACCATCGAGTCCGCCTCGTCCAGGAACTGGCCCATCAGGCGCAAGTGACGCCCGCCCGCGGCCTGGAACTTGTTCGCGATGCGCTCGGGCTCGTCCGGGCGCAGGTGGATCCCGATCGCGCCCAGATCGCAGCCATGCCGGTCACGATCGGCAGCGAGCGCGGCGAGCACCTCCTCGACGTCGGCCTTGTACTCGGCGCCTCCCATCGGGACGTGGTGCGGCTTGCCGACGACGACGACGTCCTTCACGCCATCGGCCGACAGGGCCTCGACCTCGGTCACCTGCTCCGACGCCGGCCGGTAGACACCGATGTGGTGCGGGACCAGCCGGCCGCAAAGCTCCGTGCCTATGCGCTCCTTCAGGAAGCGGGCGTACTCGAACGTGTCGAAGCGCTCCACGGGCACGTCGTCGCGGATCTCCGACGACTCGAACGGATCCAGGTCGGAGTGATGGAAACCGGTCGGGCGCAGACCGGATGCGAGATAGTGGCGGACCACGTCCTCGCCCTCGGTCATCGAGCCGCCGACGATCTCCGGCTCACGGCCCTCGTAGGTGCGCTGGACCCTCTTGAACGGTGGGGGGTTCTCGATGTAAATGCGGACGCTCAACTGTGCCTCCCGGGGCTCCTGCCCATCAGCGGATTTCGGAGCTTTTGATTTCTGGGTGGGTCGCGTCGGGGCGAATTCGCCGCGCGGGCGACCGTCGCTCGTGGTCAGGCGGTCTCGCCCTGCGCCTGCTTCTCCTTGTCGGTGGCCGCAGGGGCCTCGCCGGACGCCCCGCCACCCTGTTCCTCGCGCGGGTCGTATCCGAGGTGCGGCGCCAGCCAGCGCTCGGCCGTCTCGCGGCTCCAGCCCTTGCGCCGGGCATAATCGTCCACCTGGTCGCGGCCGACTTCCCCGAGCCCGAAGTAGCGAGCGTCGGGATGCCAGAAGTAGTAGCCGGAAACCGCGGCCGTTGGCACCATCGCGTAGCTCTCGGTCAGGGAAAGCCCGGCGTTTTCCTCGGCGTCGAGCAGTTCCCAGAGCGTCTCTTTCTCGGTGTGCTCCGGGCAGGCCGGATACCCCGGCGCCGGACGAATGCCTTGGTAGCGCTCCTCGATGACGGCCTCGTTGTCCAGCGCCTCATCGGGCTGGTAGCCCCAGTACTCGCGGCGAACCCGCGCGTGCATGAGTTCGGCGAACGCTTCCGCCAGGCGGTCGGCGAGCGCCTTGACCATGATCGAGTTGTAGTCGTCGCCGGCCTCCTCGAAGCGCTGAACGTGCGGGTCTATGCCGATGCCGGCCGTCACCGCGAACAGGCCGATGTAGTCGGCGAGCCCGCTGTCCTTCGGCGCCGTGAAGTCCGCAAGCGACTGGTTCGGCCGGCCGGGCGGCTTCTCGCGCTGCTGGCGAAGACAGTGAAGCTCCGTCAGCACCTCCTCGCGGCTGTCGTCGGTGTACACCTCCACGGTGTCGTCCGCCCGCGAATTCGCCGGGAACAGCCCGATCACCGCGCGCGCCTCGACCCATTCCTCCTCGATCATCCGGGCGAGCATTTCCCGGGCGTCGTCGTAGAGCTTGCGCGCTTCCTCGCCACGGTCCTCGTCCTCCAGGATCTTCGGGAAGCTGCCCTTCATCTGCCAAGTCTGGAAGAACGGCGTCCAGTCGATGTACTCGGCGATCGCACTCAGCGGGTAGCGCTCGAAACGCTGAACGCCGAGCGACGCCGGCCGCGGTGGCTCCACGCCCTCCCACTCGATCGGCGTCGCGTTGGCGCGCGCCTGCTCGAGGTCCAGTAGGCGGACCTTCTTCCGCCGACCGGCGTGGTTCTGCCGCGCCTGCTCGTAGTCCTCCGCGATCTGCCGGATGTATCCGTCGCGGTCCGCCTCGCTGACCAGCTTCTGGGCCACGCCCACCGCACGCGAGGCATCCTTGACGTAAATCGTGGACCCCTCGTACTCGGGCGCGATCTTCACCGCCGTGTGGATGCGCGAGGTCGTCGCGCCGCCGATCAGCAGCGGCGTGTTCATGCCCTGGCGCTGCATCTCGCGCGCGTTGCTGCACATCTCGTCAAGCGATGGCGTGATGAGCCCGGACATGCCGATGATGTCGGCGCTGTGAGCGCGCGCAGCCTTGAGGATGTTTTCGCAGGACTGCATCACCCCGAGATCGATGACCTCGAAGTTGTTGCACTGCAGGACGACCCCGACGATGTTCTTGCCGATGTCGTGGACGTCGCCCTTGACCGTCGCCAGGACGATCGTGCCGTTCGTCTGCCTCTCGCCGCTCTTCTCCGCCTCGATGTACGGTATCAGGTAAGCGACCGCCTTCTTCATCACGCGGGCGCTCTTGACCACCTGCGGCAGGAACATCTTGCCCTCGCCGAACAGATCGCCAACGACGTTCATGCCGTCCATCAGGGGGCCCTCGACCACCTGGAGCGGCTTGTCGAACTGCCGGCGGGCTTCCTCGGTGTCGTCATCGACGTAGTCCGCGATACCCTTTACGAGCGCGTGCTCGAGGCGCTCGGCGACGGGCTTCTCGCGCCACTCGAGGCTCTTCTCCTGAGCGCCGCTGTCGCCCTTGTCGCGATACTGGTCGGCCAGATCGAGCAGCCGCTCCGTGGCGTCCGTTCGGCGGTTGAGGACGACGTCCTCGACGGCCTCGCGCAGGGTCTCGTCGATGCTCGCGTATACGGTCAGCTGGCCGGGATTGACGATGCCCATCGTCATCCCGGCCTTGACCGCGTGGTAGAGAAAAACCGAGTGGATCGCCTCGCGCACCGCGTTGTTGCCGCGGAACGAGAACGAGACGTTCGAGACGCCGCCGGAGATCTTCGCGTGGGGCAGATTCTGCGTGATGTCGCGGACCGCCTCGATGAAGTCGACCCCGTAGTTGTTGTGCTCCTCGATGCCCGTGGCAATCGCGAAGATGTTCGGATCGAAGACGATATCCTCCGCCGGGAATCCGACTTTCTCGGTCAGGACCTTGTAGGCGCGCTTGCAGATCTCGAACTTGCGCTCGCGCGTGTCGGCCTGGCCCTCCTCGTCGAAGGCCATGATGACCACCGCGGCGCCGTAGTCGCGCAGGGTGCGTGCCTGCTCAATGAAATTCTCTTCGCCTTCCTTGAGGCTGATCGAGTTGACGATCGGCTTGCCCTGCAGGCACTTCAGGCCCGCTTCCATGATCGGCCACTTGGACGAGTCGATCATCACGGGCACGCGCGAAACATCGGGCTCCGCGGCCACGAGGTTGAGGAACGTCGTCATGGCCTCGACGCCGTCGAGCATGCCCTCGTCCATGTTCACGTCGATGATCTGGGCACCGTTCTCGACCTGGTCGCGGGCGACTTCCACCGCCTCCTCGTATTGCTCCTCGAGGATCAGCCGCTTGAAGCGCGCGGAACCGGTGACGTTCGTGCGCTCGCCGATGTTCACGAACAGCGAGTCCTCGTCGATCGTGCACGGCTCGAGACCGCTCAGGCGCATCCGCGGCGGTAGCTCCGGGATCGGGCGGGGGTTGCAGTCGGCGACCGCCTCGGCAATGGCGCGGATGTGCTCGGGCGTGGTGCCGCAGCAACCGCCGACGATGTTCAGGAGGCCGTTGCGCGCCCAGTCACCGAGCTGAGCTGCTATCTCCTCGGGCGTCTCGTCGTACTCGCCGAACTCGTTGGGCAGCCCGGCGTTCGGATGGGCCGACACGCACGTCTCCGCGACCCGCGACAGTTGCTCGACGTAGGGACGCAGCTCGTTGGCGCCGAGTGCGCAGTTGAGCCCCACGCTGATGGGCTCGGCGTGACGCACCGAGTTCCAGAAGGCCTCGGTGACCTGCCCGGAAAGCGTGCGTCCGCTGGCGTCGGTGATCGTGCCGGAGATCATCATCGGGAGCTCGAGGCCGCGCTCGGCGCGGAATGAGCGGACCGCATGGATCGCCGCCTTCGCATTCAGGGTGTCGAAAACGGTCTCGATGAGGAGCATGTCGACACCGCCGCCGACCAGCCCGGGCAACTGTTCCTTGTAGGCCGCCGACAGCTCGTCGAAGCTCGTGTCGCGATAGCCCGGGTTATTGACGTCGGGCGAGATCGACGCGGTCTTGTTGGTCGGACCCAGCACGCCGGTCACGAAGCGCGGGCGGGTCGGGTCCCGCCTGGTCATCGCGTCGGCGGCCTCGCGTGCGATGCGCGCAGCTTCGTAATTCAGCTCGTGGACATGGTCCTGCATCTCGTAGTCGGCCATGGAGATGGATGTCGAACTGAAGGTGTTGGTCTCGACGATGTCCGCTCCGGCCGCCATGGCCGAGGTGTGGATGTCACTGATGACCTTCGGCTGCGTCAGCGTGAGCAGATCGTTGTTGCCGTTGAGATCGCCCGGGTGCTCCGCGAAGCGCTCTCCCCGGTAGTCGGACTCGTCGAGCTCGTAGCTCTGGATCATCGTGCCCATGGCGCAGTCGAGCACGAGGATCCGTTCTCTAAGTGCGTTGCCGAGCTGTTCGATTCGTTCGTCACTCATGTTGTGTGACCCTCGTGTCCTTGCGGCCGCTCCGCTCTGCGGCGGAGCGACGTTTCGTCTCGGCGCCTTACCCGGTCTCCGGGATGGAAACCGACTGGTCCGCCTCGAACTCCTCGAGAAGCTGCCGCGCTTCACCGCGCTCCAGGCGCGGTCCGTAGGAACGGATGAGCCGGGCGCAGGCTGCCGCCGCGAGCCGACCGGCCCGCGCATGGCTCCAGCCACGGCTGCGGCCGTACAGGAAGGCACCGGCGAACATGTCGCCGGCCCCTACCGTGTCGAGCGGCTCGACCGGGTATGCGGGAATGTCGACCCGCTCGCTGCCGGTCCACGCCACCGAAGGGTTCGGGCCGCGGGTGATCACGAACTCGCGCGCACGGGACTTGAGCCGCTCGATCGCGTCGTCGAGGTCGCTGCTGCCGGTCATGCCCAGCGCCTCGTCCTCGTTCGCGAAAAGCAGATCCACGTCCGGGCCGATGATCTCCAGCAGGCCGTCGCGAAAATGGGTGACGATCGACGGATCCGACAGCGACACGGCGGTCGGTGTGCCGTTGCGTGCGGCGATCTCCCGCGCGTGCAACGCGGCGTCGCGCGCGGTTTCGGAGGTCGCCAGGTAGCCCTCGATGTACAGGTAGCCCGAGTTCTTCAGCGCGGTCGTGTCCACCTCGCTTCGCCCGAGCCCGCCCGTGATTCCGAGGTAGGTCGCCATCGTGCGATCCGCGTCCGGCGTGACGAAGACCAGGCACCGTCCGGTCGGGCCGGGTTCGCTGCCGTCGTGGGCGTTCGTGTCCACGCCGTTGGCCTTGAGGTCCTCGGCGTAGAGATGACCGAGCTCGTCATCGCCGATCTTGCAGGAGTAATAGCCGCGGCCGCCGAACTGGGCCACCGCGATCGCCGTATTCGCTGCGGAACCCCCGGCGCTTCGCGCGACCCGGCGCGCGGCGCAGCGCTCCATCAGGTCGGACTGGCGGTCCTCGTCGATCAGCGTCATGACCCCCTTGTCGAGCCCGTGCTTGCCGAGCTCTTCCGGAGCGACGCGGTACTCGACGTCGACCAGGGCGTTGCCGATACCGTAGACGTCGTACATGTCGAATCCGTTCCGATGCGATTGGGATGGGCGGGCGGATCGCCGCCCACGGCCGCAGGACGGCCGTGCGCGGCGATTCACTGCCCGTGCGGCCGGCTCGTGGCCGGCCACCGGGTATTGCCCTCAGTAGCGGTAGTGCTCGGGCTTGAACGGGCCCTGCGGCGAGACGCCGATGTAG